>NZ_BAAAHH010000017.1:0-163787 GCF_039525175.1 Actinocorallia libanotica | reverse complement strand
GCCGGGGCGGGCCGGGTGGCGTCGAAGGCCGACGCCCCCGCGGCGGCGGGCGCGGGCCACGGGTCGGACGACAGCGGGGCGGTCGTCCGCTCCGGTACCGCCCTGTCCTCGCCGAGCTCCAGCAGCGCGGTGGGCGGCGCCTGCGCCGCGGCGGCCGGGAGTTCGGGCCCGCCCAGCAGCCGCAGCAGCAGGTCCTGCGCGCTGGGCCGGGCGTTCGGGTCCTTGGCCAGGGACTCCCGCACCAGGTCGCGCAGCGGCCCGCTCATCCCGCCGAGGTTGGGGTCGGCGTGCAGGATCCGCCCGATGACCGTGGTGATGCCGTCCAGCCCGAACGGCGGCACCCCCGTCGCGGCGAACACCAGGGTCGCCGCCCACGCCCACACGTCGGCGGGGCGGCCCACCGCCTCGCCCCTGACCTGCTCGGGCGCCATGTAGGCCGGGGTGCCGATGACCTCGCTGGGCTGGGTGGCCAGGGCCGCGCCGTCCAGCGCCTTGGCGATGCCGAAGTCGATGACGCGCGGTCCGTCCCTGCCCAGCAGCACGTTGCCGGGCTTGAAGTCGCGGTGCACCACCCCGGCCTGGTGGATGGCGGCGAGCGCGGTGAGCGTGCCGGTCGCCAGGCGCTCCAGCGCGCCGTCGGCCAGCACGCCCTCGGCCTCGACCGCGGCCGACAGGGAGGGCCCCTCCACGTACTCGCTGACGATGAACGGGCGGTCGCCGTCGAGGTCGGCGTCGAGCACCTGCGCGGTGCAGAACCGCGCGACACGCTTGGTGGCGGCCAGTTCCCGCACGAACCGCCGGCGCGCGGCGTCGTCAAGGTTGGCGTGCAGCAGCTTCACCGCCACCGGGCGCCCCTCGGGCCCCTCGCCGAGGTAGACCACGCCCTGCCCGCCCTGTCCCAGGCGTCCCGTCAGCCGGTATCCGCCGACGGCCTCGGGATCGCCGGATCGCAGGGGTTGGACATCGGGCATGGGCGGGCTCCTCGCATACGTCGTCACCGGTAGGACGCCCGAGCGTCCCCGGAGGTTTGCCCCGTGACCCTACGGTGACTCAGTAGCGGCTGCCTGTCACCTGCGCGGCGAGCGGGTCGAGCCTTTCCCGTTCGGAGGGGGTCAGTTGCAGTTCGGCGGCCGCGGCGTTCTGCTCCAGGTAGGCCGGGCGCTTGGTGCCGGGAATGGGCACGACGTCCGCGCCCCGGGAGTGGACCCAGGCCAGGGCGATCTGGCCGGGCCGCACGCCCCGCTCCGCGGCGATCTCCTTCACGACCTCGACGATGGCCTGGTTGGCGGCGATGGCCTCGTGGCTGAAGCGGGGGTTGGTGCGGCGCATGTCGTCATCGGTGAACTCCGCCCCGGCGACCGTGCCGGTGAGGAAGCCGCGGCCGAGCGGGGAGAAGGGGACGATCCCGACGCCCAGCCGGCGGGCGGCGGGCAGCACCGACTCCTCGATGCCGCGCGTCCACAGCGAGTACTCGCTCTGCAGGGCGCTGATGGGGTGGACGGCGTGCGCCTTCTCCAGCTGCTCGGCGGTCACCTCGGACAGGCCGAGGTGGCGCACCTTGCCCTCGCGGACGAGTTCGGCCATCGCGCCGACGGTCTCCTCGATGGGGGTCTCGGGGTCGACGCGGTGCAGGTAGTACAGGTCGATCCGGTCGGTGCGCAGCCGCTCCAGCGAGTCCTCGCAGGCCCGCTTCACGTATTCGGGGGAGGCGCCCACCTGGAATCCGCGGCCGCTGGGGTGGATGCCGTGGATGCCGCACTTGGTGGCGAGGACGATCTCGTCGCGGCGGCGGTGGAGGGCGTGGCCGAGCAGCTTCTCGTTCGCGCCGAACCCGTAGACGCCCCTCTCCCCGTACACGTCGGCCGTGTCGAAGAAGTTGACGCCCAGCTCGAGCGCCCGCTCCAGGGTGGCGATGGACACCGAGTCGTCGGCGTGCCCGTACGACTGGCTCATGCCCATGCAGCCCAGTCCCTGCGCGGAGACGGTCAACCCTTGGGACCCCAGCTTCACCTGCTGCATCTCATGTCCTCTCAAAGATCCTTAGGTCAGACTAATCACCCTGGATCATGATGTACGAGCCATTTCCCTACGGATGCGCAGGCCGTCGAGGACGAGCCCGGCGGCCAGACAGGCACCGGCGCCCTCGCCCGCCCGCAGGCGCAGGTCCAGCAGCGGCTCCAGGCCGAGCGCGCGCAGCACCGGGGCGTGGCCGCGCTCCCGGCTGCGCTGGCCGGCCACCAGGTGCGCGGCGGCGCCCGGCGACAGGCGCACGGCCGCCAGCGCCGCGACCGAGGTGGCCAGCCCGTCCAGCAGGACGATCCCGCCCTCCTCCGCGGCGCCCAGCACCACGCCGGTGAGCAGCGCGAACTCCGCCCCGCCCGCGACCGCCAGCACCTCCAGCGGGTCGCGCCGCCCGTCCAGCCGGGTCAGGACGCGCCTCACCACCCCCAGTTTGCGCCCGACCATGGCGCTGTCGGCGCCGGCGCCCAGGCCCACCGCCTCCTCCGCCGGGACGCCCAGCAGCGCGGCGGCCAGCGCGGCGGCCGGAGTGGTGTTGCCGATGCCCGCCTCGCCCAGCACGACCAGCCCGCGCGGGGCCGTCCAGGCACCCACGGCGCGTCCGGCCTCGACGAGCGCCCGTACGCCTTCCGCGGTGAGGGCGTCCTTCTGTGCGAGGTCGCCGCGCTCGGAGGCCGCCTTCACCGCCCGCGCGACGATCTCCTCCAGTCCGTCGGGCAACGGCGGCCGGGGCACGGACTCGGGCGGCAGCACCCCCGCGTCCACCGCGAGCACGCCCAGGCCCGCCGCCCGCGCCGCGACGGCTCCCTGGGAGGTACCTGCGGAGGTCGCGTCGAGGATCTGGCGGGTGACCGACACCGGGTAGGCCGACACCGCGTGCCGGGTCACGGGGTGGTCGGAGGCCGCCAGCACGAGGTGGCCCGACTCCAGGCCTTGGGGGCGTACCGCCAGGATCCTGTCCAGGACGGCGTCCAGCACGCCCAGCGACGCGGGGACGGCCAGCAGTTCGTCGGCGTCGTCGCGGGCGGCGACGACCGCCGGGGGCGGGGGCGCGGCCAGATGGGACGGCGGGGGCGCCGGTTCGGCGCCGGGCCAGCGGTCGGTGAGCACGACCTCCTCCAGCGGCAGCCTGCTCGACCAGCCGCGGCGCTCCAGCCCCGGCTCGGGCGGGCGCTCGTCGGGCCAGCCCAGGCACAGCCAGCCCAGGGTGACCACGCCCTCGGGCAGGCCGAGCAGCATGGCGAGCTCCTCGGGCGGGAACAGCGTGACCCAGCCCAGGCCCAGCCCCTCGGCGCGGGCGGCGAGCCACAGGTTCTGGATGGCGCAGGCGCAGGACCAGACGTCGGAGTCGGGGAAGGTGGCGCGGCCCAGGACGCCGGCGGCGGGCGTCCGGCGGTCGCAGCAGACCACCACGCCCAGCGGCGCGGCGCGGATGCCCTCCAGGGACAGGTCGCGCAGCCGCCGGGCGCGCTCCTCCTCCAGCAGGTCGGCCTGGGCGAGCTTCTCCCGTTCGGCCATGAGCGCGGCGGCGTCCCGCAGCGCGGCGTCCCGGACCACCAGGAACCGCCAGGGCTGGCTGTGCCCCACCGAGGGCGCGGCGTGCGCGGCCTCCAGCACCCGGCGCAGCACGTCGTCCGGCACGGGGTCGTGCCGGAACCGGCGGATGTCGCGCCGCGCCCCCACGACCCCGTAGAAGGCGGCACGCTCCGCCGTGTCGAAGGCCCAGGCCGCGGGGTCGGCGGCGCGCTCGGCGGCGGCCGAGGCGTCTCCGATCAGCGGAATCGGACGGGTCCAGCGTGACGGTTCCGAACGTGACATGTCACTGAAGATAGGCTCACAGTTTCCGAACCGGGACATCGGGCACCGCATGAGATATGGCGAAAAGAATCCTGATCGTCGGCGGGGGATATGTCGGCCTCTATACCGCTCTGCGGCTGGAGCGGAAACTGCGCCGCCAGCTCCGGCGCGGCGAGGTGGAGCTCACCCTCGTCGACCCCGAGTCCTACATGACCTACCAGCCGTTCCTGCCCGAGGCCGCGGCGGGCAACCTGGAGCCCCGGCACGTGACCATCCCGCTGCGCAGGGCGCTGCACCACACCCGGTTGATCATCGGCAGGATCACCTCCATCGACCACGCGCAGCACACCGCCCGCGTGGAGATCGTCGAGGGCGAGAACTGGCCCGTGCGCTACGACCTGCTCGTCATGGCGGTCGGCTCGGTCTCGCGCACCCTGCCCGTCCCCGGCCTCGCCGAGAACGGCATCGGCTTCAAGACCATCGAGGAGGCCATCCACCTGCGCAACCGGGTGCTGGGACTACTCGACCGCGCCGCCTCCACCCGCGACCCCGACGAGTGCCGCCGCTCCCTGACGTACGTGGTCGTCGGCGGCGGATTCGCCGGTGTCGAGGCGCTGGCCGAACTGGCGGACATGACCGACGACGCCCTGCGCTACCTGCCGGAGCTGGCGGCCGAGCCGCGTTGGGTGCTGGTCGAGGCGACCGGCCGCATCCTGCCCGAGGTGGGCGAGGAGATGGGCCGCTACACCGTGGACGAGCTGCGCCGCCAGGGCATCGAGGTACTGCTGAACACCCGTTTGGAGTCCGCCGAGAACTGCCGCATCGTGCTGTCGGACGGGCAGGAGTTCGACGCCGCCACCCTGGTGTGGACCGCGGGCGTCAAACCTCACCCCATGCTGCGCGAGACGGACCTGCCCCTGGACGACAAGGGCAGGCTCAAGGCCGAGCCCACCCTCACCGTCGAGGGCCACCGCGACGCCTTCACCGCCGGTGACAACGCCGCGGTGCCCGACCTCACCAACCCCGGCCAGTTCTGCGCCCCCAACGCCCAGCACGCCGTCCGCCAGGCCAAGGTGCTCGCCGACAACATCGTGGCCACCGTCACCGGGCAGCCGCTGAAGCCCTACCGGCACGCCTACGCGGGCTCGGTCGCCAGCCTCGGCCTGCACCGGGGCGTCGCCCAGGTCTACGGCGTGAAGCTGCGCGGCCTGCCCGCCTGGTTCATGCACCGCACCTACCACCTGATGCGGGTGCCGACCTTCAACCGCAAGGTGCGGGTGATGGCCGACTGGACGCTGGCGTTGTTCTTCCACCGGGAGATGGTGGCGCTCGGCCGCCTGCAGAACCCCTACGAGGAGTTCCGCCTGGCCGCGGGACGCGACCAGGGGACGCTCACCGCGGCGGAGTCGGCGCAGGCGGCCGGGGAGCCGGCGGGTCAGTCCAGGACCGAGGAGACCAGGGCGCGCGCCTCCTCCTGAACCCGGGCCAGGTGCTCGGGCCCCTGGAAGGACTCGGCGTAGATCTTGTACACGTCCTCGGTGCCCGAGGGGCGCGCGGCGAACCAGGCGTTCTCGGTGGCGACCTTCAGGCCGCCGATGGCCGCGCCGTTGCCCGGCGCGGCCGTCAGCACCGAGGTGATCGGCTCGCCGGCCAGCTGCGAGGCGGTGACCTGCTCGGGCGAGAGCCCGGCCAGCACCGCCTTCTGCTCGCGGGTGGCCGGGGCGTCCACCCGGGCGTAGCTCGGCGCGCCGTACCGCTCGGTCAGCTCCCCGTACAGCGCGCTCGGGGACTTCCCGGTCACCGCGATGATCTCCGCGGCGAGCAGCGCCAGGATGATCCCGTCCTTGTCGGTGGTCCACACCCCGCCGTCGCGGCGCAGGAACGACGCGCCCGCGCTCTCCTCGCCGCCGAAGCCCAGCGAGCCGTCCATCAGGCCCGGCACGAACCACTTGAACCCGACGGGCACCTCCACCAGCGGGCGGCCCAGGCCCGCGGCGACGCGGTCGATCATGCCGCTGCTCACCAGGGTCTTGCCGACGCCCGCCCCGGCCGGCCACTCGGGCCGGTGGGCGTACAGGTAGGAGATCGCCACGGCCAGGTAGTGGTTGGGGTTCATCAGGCCCGCGTCGGGGGTGACGATGCCGTGCCGGTCGGAGTCGGCGTCGTTGCCGGTGGAGACGTCGTAGGCGTCCTTGTTCCCGATGAGGGAGGCCATGGCGTACGGGGAGGAGCAGTCCATGCGGATCTTGCCGTCCCAGTCCAGGGTCATGAACCGCCAGGTCGGGTCGGCCACCGGGTTGACCACGGTCAGGTCGAGCCGGTGGGCCTCGGCGATCGCCCCCCAGTACTCCAGGCTCGCCCCGCCCAGCGGGTCGGCGCCGATGCGCACGCCCGCCGTGCGGACGGCGTCCAGGTCCAGCACCGAGCCGAGGTCGGCCACGTAGGTGCCGAGGTAGTCGTAGGTCTCCGCGGTCTTCAGCGCCCGCTCGTACGGCAGGCGCTTCACCTCCTTCAGGCCGTTCGCGATGATCGCGTTGGCCCGGTCCTGGATCCAGGAGGTGGCGTCGGTGTCGGCGGGGCCGCCGTGCGGCGGGTTGTACTTGAAGCCGCCGTCCTGGGGCGGGTTGTGCGAGGGCGTGACGACGATCCCGTCGGCGAGGTGGGCGGTGCGGCCCTTGTTCCAGGTGAGGATGGCGTGGGAGACCGCCGGGGTGGGCGTGTAGCCGTCCTGGCGGCGCACCGCCACGTCGTTGGCGGCGCAGACCTCCAGCGCGGTGACCCGCGCGGGCTCCGACAGCGCGTGGGTGTCGGCGCCCAGGAAGAGCGGCCCGTCGATGCCGCGGGCCGCCCGGTACTCGCAGATCGCCTGCGTGGTCGCCAGGATGTGCGCCTCGTTGAAGGACGAGCGCAGCGCCGACCCCCGGTGCCCGGAGGTGCCGAAGGACACTCTCTGGGCGGGGTCCTGCGGGTCGGGCTGCAGGGCGTAGTACGCCGTGACCAGCTTCGCGACGTCGACGAGATCCTCGGGGCGGGCCTGCTGCCCGGCGCGCTCGTTCACCATGGACTGATCTTAGGGGCCGCCCCGCGCGCCCGGCCCCGCTTTCGCGGACGAGATGATCAAGGGGAGTTCTGGCAGCCCGGGCACCAGAAGAGGTTGCGCGCCTGGAGGCTCTCGGTGCGCACGGCCAGCCCGCAGACCAGGCAGGGCAGCCCGGCCCGCCGGTAGACGTAGACCTCGCCGCCGTGGGCGTCCACGCGCGGCGGCCGCCCCATCGCCTCGGGCATGTGCTCGGGGCGCACGGTGTCGATGCGCCCGGCCTCGACGCCGTCGGCCATCAGCGACACCAGGTCGGCCCAGATCGCCTTCCACTCCCGGGGAGTGAGGTCCTTCCCGGCCTTGCGGGGGTCGATGCGGTGCCGGAAGAGCACCTCGGCCCGGTAGATGTTGCCGACGCCGGAGACGACCTTCTGGTCCATGAGCAGGGCGGAGATCGGCTGCCTGCTGCGGGAGACCGTCGCCCAGGCGCGGTCGGGGTCGGCGTCCGGGCGCAGCGGGTCGGGGCCGAGCCGGGCGTGCAGCGCGTCCTTCTCACCGGGGGTGAGCAGCTCGCAGACGGTGGGGCCGCGCAGGTCGCAGTAGGCCTTCTCGCCGACCAGCCGCAACCGGATCTGGCCGACCGGGGCGGGGGCGGGCGGCTCCCCCCAGGCGAACTTGCCGTACAGGCCCAGGTGGACGTGCAGCCAGCCGGCGGGGAACCCGGCGAACAGGTGCTTGCCGTGCGCCTCGGCGGCCAGCAGCGGCCGGCCGTGCAGCAGCGCCGCGCCCTCGGAGAACCGGCCCTGGGGGCTGGCCGCGGCGACGGGCTCGCCCGCGAACGCCTCGGTGAGCCTGCGGGCGAGACGGTGGATGACATGACCTTCGGGCACGCGCCGACCCTACCCGGCTCCGACTGGCGGGGGAGAATGTCCTGCCCGTAACGTTTGCGGCGTGAGCACAGGCAGCGTGAGCACCGACACCGGCGCGGCACCGGGCGGACGCGACCCCGACCGCCGCCGCGCGCTGCTCGAAGCCGCCGACGCGGTGATCCGGCGGGAGGGCCCCGAGGCGTCCATGGCGGCGATCGCGGCCGAGGCAGGGGTCAGCAAACCCATCCTCTACCGGCACTTCGGCGCCAAGAGCGGGCTGTACCGCACCCTGGCCGAGCGGCACAGCCGGGTGCTGATCGAGGCGATCAGGGAGCGCATGCTCGCCGCCGACGGGGCGCCCGAGCGGGTGCGCGGCGGCGTCGACACCTATCTGGCGATGATCTCGGAGAACCTGAACCTCTACCGGTTCCTCATGCACCGGGCGCGGACCGAGGACAGCGCGACGCACAGCGTCATGTCCACGGTGATGCAGACCCTGGGCCGGGAGATCGCCGAGCTGATGGTCGCCGAGGGCGCGGAGGCCGACCGGGTGCGCGCCCAGGTGTGGGGGCACGCGATCATCGGGATGGTCCAGAACGCCGGTGACTGGTGGCTGGACCACCCCGAGGTGCCGCGGGAGGACGTGGTGGACGCGCTGGCCGAGCTGGTGCTCAGCGGCCTGCCCGCCACGGCCCTCACGTCCTGAGGCCGGGCCCGCCGGTGATGTCGTCGGCGATGTCGCGGGTGCCGTACCCCTCGGGGGCCGCGACCTCGGTGATGGCCTCCTCCCTGTCGTCGTACTCCAGGCGCAGGGCCTTGGTCATCACCGCGTGCATGTCGTACAGGCAGGTGGTGTAGGTCAGCTCGAGGATCTGCTCGTCGGGCAGGTGCTTCTGCAGCACCGCGAATACCTCGTCGCGGACCCGGCCGCCGCCCAGGACGAGCGCGTTGGTGTAGGCCAGGACGGCGCGTTCCAACTCGTCGAAGACGTCGCTGACCTCCCAGGACGGGATCGCCTGGATCTTCTCCTCGGGCACCCCCATCGCGCGCATCTGCTTGCAGTGCTGGGAGAAGACGAACTGGCTGCCCTTCAGGTAGCCGGCGAGGGTCTGGCCCAGCTCGCGCAGCAGCGGGTCGAGCTTGACGCCGCGGTAGAGCTGGAAGCCCTTCACGCAGTGCTTGAAGATGGTGCTGTCGAGGGCGAAAGTGGTCCACCAGTCGCCGGGGGTGCCGGTGGCGGTGCCGGGGTTCTCGACGGGGTCGACGCCCTCGCCGAACAGCCGGTCGTAGAAGAACAGGACGAGCGGGTCGTCGGTCTCGGCGCGCTTGACCTGACGCAGTCTCGGCATGGTGGCCTCTCAGTCGGCGGTGCGGTTGCGGGTGAGGTCGGCGGCGGTCCTCGGGGTGTGCCGCACGTCCTCGGGGCGGTCCAGCGCGCGGGTCCAGCCCGCGAATTCCACGAGGATCCCGTCGGGGTCCTTGAAGTACAGGGACCGCACGAACACGCCCTCGTCCCAGGCGGGCGCGACGCCGTACTCGCTGTCGTCGTGGTTGAGGATGTTGCCGACCTCCAGGCCCTTGGCGATGAGCTTCTCGCGGTACTCCTCGAGCCGCTCGGCCGGGACGTCGAGGGCGATGTGGTTCATGGAGCCGACCGCCGAGAGCAGCTCGCCGCTGTCGGGCACGCCCTTGGGCGCGGAGATCCCGGGCACCGCCTCGGGGGCGTCGGCGAACCAGAAGAAGGCGAGGGCGTTGCCGTTCCCGGCGTCGAAGAAGAAGTGCTGGCCGTAGCCGAAGGGCAGCTCGATGGTCTTGATCAGGGGCATGCCGAGCACGCCCTGATAGAAGTCCACCGTTCGCTGCATGTCACTGCATACCAGGGCGAGGTGGTTGAAACCCCGCATCTCGAATTCACTGTTCGCCACGACCACCACCAAGTAAGTGATTGCTTTGGTCGTATCCTGGCAGGAACCGGGCCGAGACAAAACCCTCCCGAGGGGCTGTCATGCTTGGCCAAGGCCGCGTCGAGCGGATAACCTGCTGCCATCATGCGGACCGTGACGATCGTCCAGACGATCAGCAAGTGGTGGTGGCGTCGCTGAGGCGGCGCAGGTTGAGCATGTTCTGAACCCAGCGACCGCCCTCGGGGCGGTCGTTTCGCGTTTCCGCCCTGAGTACCGGTCCGGCCAAGAGGAGACCAGAGGGTGGAAAGCCAGACGAGCACGACCTACCGGACCGCCGGTGGCATCACGGTGTCCCGCACCGCGGTCCCGGTGGACGCCGACAGCGAAGCCGAGCTCCTCGCCCGGCTCGTCTCCGCCGTCGAGGTGCGGCGCGGCGGCGTCCTCAGCTCCGGCATGGAGTATCCGGGGCGCTACAGCCGCTGGGCGATGGGCTACGTCGACCCCTGTCTGGAGATCACCGCCCGGGGGCGGACCATCGGCGTCCGCGCCCTCAACGCCCGCGGCGAGGTGCTGCTGCCCGCCGTCGCCGCCGCCGTGCGCGGCTCGGGCGAGGTGCGCGCCGACGAGCCGGGCCTCATCGAGGTGCACGTTCCCCGCGGTGAGGAGGTCTTCGCCGAGGAGGAGCGCAGCCGCCAGCCCACCGTCTTCACCGTCCTGCGCGTCCTGGCCGACCTGTTCCGCCCCGCCGACCCGGCCGTCGCCGACCCCCACCTGGGCCTGTACGGCGCCTTCGGCTACGACCTGTCCTTCCAGTTCGAGCCGATCGAGCAGCGCATCCGGCGCTCCGCCGACCACCGCGACCTCGTCCTGCACCTGGCCGACGAGCTGCTGGTCATCGACCGCAAGCGCGAGTCCTACACCCGCTTCTCCTATGAGTTCTCCACCGGCGCCGGCGACACCCGCGGCCTGCCCCGCGGCACCGAGCCGACCCCGGTCCCGGTGCCCCGGGAGGTGCCCGCCCAGCCGGTGCCCGGCCAGTACGCCGAGGTGGTGCGCAAGGCCAAGGAGAAGTTCATCAGGGGCGACCTGTTCGAGGTCGTCCCCGGCCAGGTCATGTACGGGCCGTGCGAGTCCCCGGCCCGCTTCTTCGACCGGCTGCGCGAGACCAACCCGGCCCCGTACGAGTTCTTCTTCAACCTCGGCGAGGGCGAGTACCTCGTCGGCGCGTCCCCCGAGATGTTCGTCCGCGTCAACGGCGACCGCGTCGAGACCTGCCCGATCTCCGGCACGATCAAGCGCGGCCGCGACCCGCTGGAGGACGCCGAGAACATCCGCACCCTGCTCAGCTCCCTCAAGGAGGAGTCGGAGCTGACCATGTGCACCGACGTCGACCGCAACGACAAGTCGCGGGTCTGCGTGCCGGGCAGCGTCAAGGTCATCGGCCGCCGCCAGATCGAGATGTACTCCCGTCTCATCCACACCGTCGACCACATCGAGGGGCGGCTGCGGCCCGGCTTCGACGCCCTGGACGCCTTCCTCACCCACATGTGGGCGGTGACCGTCACCGGCGCGCCCAAGACCTGGGCGATGCAGTTCATCGAGGACCACGAGGAGACCCCGCGCCGCTGGTACGGCGGCGCCGTCGGCTACGTGGGCTTCGACGGCTCGATGAACACCGGCCTGACCCTGCGCACCGCGCAGATCCGCGACGGGGTGGCGGCGGTGCGCGCCGGGGCGACCCTGCTGTACGACTCCGACCCCGACGCCGAGGAGAGCGAGACCCTGCTGAAGGCCAGCGCGCTGCTGGAGGCACTGGCCTCCTCCCAGGGCGGCGCGGACGCGGCCGGCGAGGCCGCCGCCGAGCCGGAGGCCGAACTCGCCGGGCAGGGCCTGAAGGTGCTGCTCGTCGACCACCAGGACTCCTTCGTCAACACCCTGGCCGACTACTTCCGCCAGCAGGGCGCGGAGGTGACGACGCTGCGCTTCGGCTTCCCCGAGCGCGTGCTGGACGAGCTCGACCCCGACCTGGTGGTGCTCTCACCCGGCCCGGGACGCCCGTCGGACTTCGACACCGAGGCGCTGCTCAAGGCGGTCGACGTCCGCGACAAGCCGGCCTTCGGCGTCTGCCTGGGCCTGCAGGCGATGGTCGAGCACGCGGGCGGCGAGCTGGCGGTCCTGTCCTACCCCCAGCACGGCAAGCCGGGCCGGGTGCGGCGCCTGGGCGGCGAGGTCCTGGCGGGACTGCCGGAGGAGTTCACCGCCGCCCGCTACCACTCCCTGCACACCACCGAGGACCTCCTGGGCGACACCGGCTTCACCATCACCTCGCTGACGGAGGACGGCGTCGTCATGTCCATCGAGGACCCGTCCCGCCGCCGCTGGGCCGTGCAGTTCCACCCGGAGTCCATCCTCACCGCCGCCGGCGGCCACGGCCACCGCATCATCACCAACGTCCTCCGCCAGGTCCGCGGGTCCTGAAGGGGCGAAGAGCACCGCGGACCCGGTCCCGCCGCGCGAACGGCGGCGGGACCGGCCGCCTCCGGGAGCCACGTGCGGGTGTCACAGGGCCGTGGCGCCGGCGGAGGGCCGGGTCAGGTGGGTGAGGAGGGCGTGGAGGTAGGCGCGGAAGCCGATCAGGGTCTGGGGCTCGTAGGGGGTGCGGTAGCCGGGGTGCACCTCGGGGGCGGTCGGCTGGTTGGCGCTGGTGAGGAAGCCGAAGATGCACCAGGTGATCGTCCAGACCAGGTGGCCGATGTCGACGTCGGGCTCCACCACGTCCCGTATCGCGTCGGCCAGCTGCTGCGACAGCCTGCGGATGTACTCCTCCTGGCCGGGCACGTCGGCGGCGTCGCCCATCCAGCGGTGCATCCACAGGGTCAGGTACTGCGGGTGGGTGGCGTAGAAGTCCAGCAGGGCGTCGAACAGGGCGATCACACCCTGGCGGGTGGGGACGAAGGCGGCGAGCGCCACGTCCACGGCGCTCTGCTCGGCCTTCATCGTCCGCGCCACCACCTCCTGGTACAGCCGCGGTTTGTCACCGACGAGCTCGACCAGCCGCTCCACCGGGATCCCGGCGGCGTCGGCGATCAACCGCGTCGAGGTCCCGTCGTACCCCAGCTCGGCGAACAGCCGCATCGCCAGGTCGATCAGGTGATCCGTCTCGCTGTCCTCCATGCGGCCCCCCTCTGTGTCACTGTAGGTAATCGTATGCCGACGGCCGGGGAGGCGGAGAGGGGAGGGGCTGCGGCCGCCGCCGGATTGCGGCAAGCTGGTTTCTCCAGACGGAAGGGACGGCCATGACCAGACCTCTGATCGGGATCACGACCTACCAGGAGGCCGCGCGCTGGGGCGTGTGGGTCAGGGAGGCCGCGCTGCTGGCCACCGCCTATCCGCGCGCGGTGGAGCGCGGCGGGGGAGTGGCGGTGCTGCTGCCTCCCCCGGCGGGGCTGGACGGGGTCGAGGTGCTGGTGTCGCGGCTGGACGGGCTGGTGATCGCGGGCGGCCCGGACGTCGAGCCCGCCCGGTACGGCGAGGAGCCCCACGAGAGCACCGGCGGCCCGGACGTGCCGCGCGACCGCTGGGAGTCGGCGCTGCTGCGCGCCGCGCTGGAGGCCGACAAGCCCTTCCTGGCCGTCTGCCGCGGCATGCAGCTGCTCAACGTGGTGCAGGGCGGCACCCTGATCCAGCACCTGCCCGACGAGGTGGGGCACGACAGGCACCTGCCGCGGCAGGGCAGGTTCACCCGGCACAAGGTGCACATCGCCGCCGACAGCCTGGCCGGGCGCGTCCTGGGCGAGTACGCCGACGTGCCGACCTACCACCACCAGGCGGTGCGGCACCTGGGCCGGGGCCTGACCCCGGTGGCCTGGGCGGGCGACCAGGTGGTGGAGGCGATCGAGGCGCAGGACCACCGGTTCGGCCTCGGCGTGCAGTGGCACCCCGAGGAGAGCGACGACCTCCGCCTCTTCGAGGCACTTGCGGAGGCCGCCGCCGGAACAGCCGACCGCAGCGAAGCGAGGATCGGTTCACCCGACTTCGGGGGTCTGGGGGTCGCCCCCCAGATGATGGAGCCGGGTGACCGGGCGTGCTCAGTAGCTCTTGGGCAGGCCCAGGTCGTGCTGGGCGATGTGGGCGAGCACGAGCTCCTCGGCCACCGGGATGTTCTTGCCGATGCGGGCGTCGCGGAACATCCGCGCCACCGGGTACTCCAGGGAGTAGGCCATGCCGCCGTGCGTCTGGAAGGCGCGGTCGGCGGCCTGCCAGGCGGCCTCGGAGGCGGTCAGCTTGGCGATGTTGGCCTCGCTGCCGCACGGCTGGGCGCGGTCCCACAGCCAGGCGGCCTTGTAGGTCATCAGCCGGGCCAGCTCGGTCTGCGCCTTGATCTTGGCCAGCGGGAAGGCCAGCGCCTGGTTGGTGCCGATCGGCTTGCCGAAGGGCGCGCGCTCGGTGGCGTAGTCCACCGCGACCTTCAGGGCCGCCTCGGCGCCGCCGACGCCGGAGGCCGCCGCCAGGATGCGCTCGGGGTTGAGGATGTCCCACAGCACCGCGAACCCGGCGTCCACCCCGCCCAGCACGTCGGCCTCGGTGACCCGCAGGTCGTCCAGGAAGACCATGCTGGAGGCGACGGTGTTGGTGCCCATCTTGGGGATCGGCTGGTAGGTGAGGGTGCCGGCCTCGACGCCCGCCTTGACGTCCACCAGGAAGACGGTGAAGCCCGAGGTGCGCGGCTTGGCCTCGGCCGCCGGGATGGTGCGGGTGACCAGGAGCATGTGGTCGGCGCGCTCGACGCCGGAGATCCAGATCTTCTGGCCCTTGACGAGCCAGCCGTCGCCGTCGCGGCGGGCGTGGGTGGCGATGTTGATGGCGTTGCTGCCCGCGTCGGGCTCGGTGAGCGCGAAGCAGGTCTCGGACTCGCCGGCGGCCAGCTTGGGCAGGAGCCTGCGCTTCTGCTCCTCGGTGCCGTGCCGGTTGACGGTCAGCGCGCCGAAGCCGGGGGTGAGCAGGTAGATGAAGGACGCCGCGGCGCCCGCCCCGGAGGAGGCCAGGGTCTCCAGGGCCACGGCCAGCTCCAGCAGGCCCTGCCCGCCGCCGCCGTACTCCTCGGGGACGGCCAGGCCCAGCCAGCCGCCTTCGGCGAGGTCCCGGAAGACCTCCTCCGGCCACCGGTGGTCGGCGTCGCACCTGTCCCAGTACTCGTGGCCGTACTTGGCGGTGACGGCCGCGATGCCGTCGCGGACGGCCTGTGCGCTCTCCGGCAGGTCGAAGTCCACCGGTCGCCTCCTTGGTCTCGTCGTGCCTTCGGCGACCACCCTAGCCGATTCAGTAAGTGGTCACTGACATGGCCCCGTCGCGGGCGGCCGCGGCGAGGGGGCGCGGTGGCACAAGGGGTGCGAAAGAGATGGCCGGGGTCGGCCGGATGGCACCGCGGAAGAGGTGTCCAGGGGTAAGAGAGGGGGAAGACGGGAAAGTCAGTACTTCATCTCTATTTGCCATCTATAGGAACCTGGGGTCTTGTGGTTCCCGTGTGACGCGCGTTACCGTACCAAACGCTTGGTCGGTAAACGTTTCATTACTGCAATGGAGGTGGCCTGTGGCGAGCGTGCCCGTGCTGGTCACCAGCAGGATCCGCGGCGTCCTCACCCAGATCGGCGACCTGTTCACCATCGCCTTGGAGGGGTTGCGGCGTACCTGGGACGTGCGGAACTGGTTCTGGGAGTTCGTCGAGCAGTGCTGGTTCCTGGCCAGGGTCACGACCCTGCCGGTCATCCTCATCGCGCTGCCGCTGGGCGCGACCGTCGCCCTCCAGGTCGGTGACCTCGCCGCCCAGCTGGGCGCGCAGTCGGCCACGGGCGGCGCGGTCGTGGTGGGCCTGGTCCGCGAGGTGGCGCCGATGGCCGCCGCCCTGATCATGGCGGGCGCCGGCGGTTCGGCGATGACCTCCGACATGGGGGCCAGACGCATCCGCGACGAGCTGTCGGCCATGGAAGTGATGGCCGTCAACCCCATCCACCGCCTGGTCACCCCGCGCATGTGGGCGGCCAGCCTGGTCTCCACGATGCTGGCCTCGCTGGTCATCCTCTCCGGGGCGATCGGCGGATTCTTCTTCAACGTGCTCCTGCAGAACGTGACGCCCGGTGCCTACTTCGACGGCGCGCTCAGCCAGCTGCGCGTCTCCGACCTGGTCGTCACGCTCTTCAAGTCCTGGTTGTTCGGCCTGATCGCCGCGATGGTCGCCTGCTACAAGGGCATGACCTGCGAGCAGAGCCCCGTCGGCGTGGGACGCGCCGTCAACCAGGCGACGGTGGTGGCCCTTCTGCTGGTCTTCGCGTTCAACTACATCATCACCACCATCTACGTCATCGCCTACCCCCCGAAGGTCTGAGACCGGATGCTGATCAACGCTCCCCGCAAGGTCGCGCTAGGCGTGACCCAGAATTCCGCGGTCGCGGTAGAGAAGTTCGCCGGGCTCTCGGGCGTGCCGCTCTTCCTCGGCCGGCTCCTGCTGTACCTCTTCCGCGACATCCTGCGCTTCAAGTACGCCAAGACCGTCGCCCAGCACGTCAGCGACATCGTCGTGGGCGTGGGCGGCACCGTGGTCGGCGGCGGCATGGTCTTCGTGACCTTCACGATGTCGCTGTTCGTCGGCACCGAGGTCGGCCTGCAGGTCTACACCGGCCTGGAGGTCATCGGCGCCGAGTCCTTCATGGGCCTGGTCGGCAGCTTCATGAACGTCCGCGAGATCACCCCGATCATCGCGGCGATCGCCCTGGCCGCCCAGTGCGGGTCGTCCTTCACCGCCGAGCTGGGCGCGATGCGCATCTCGGAGGAGATCGACGCTCTCGAAGTGATGGGCATCAACTCCTTCGCCTATCTCATCGCCACCCGGGTCGCCGCGGCGCTCATCGCGCTCGTGCCGCTCTACCTGATCGCGCTCTTCGCGAGTTTCTTCGCCACCCGGTTCATCTCCACGTCGTTCTTCGGCCTGGCACCGGGTGTCTACGACTACTACTTCCACCTGTACCTGCCTTTGAAGGACCTGGTGTTCAGCTGCATCAAGGTGGGTGTCTTCTCCTTCGCCGTCATCGCGATCCACTGCTACTACGGCTTTTACGCCAGCGGCGGCCCCGTCGGCGTCGGCACTGCGGCCGGCCGGGCGATCCGGCTGTCGATCGTGGCGATCGTGACGCTCAACCTGCTGCTGTCCTATGTGTTCTGGGGTCAGGGCGGATCGGTGAGGTTGTCCGGATGAACGACGAACGCTCCCTGCGGTCCAAAGCCCTCATCTCGCTGGCCACGGTGCTCGTGGTCGTCCTGGTGCTCTACATCCTGATCTTCAAGCCCTTCGCGACCGAGGGGCCGAAGTTCACCGCCATGTTCGGCCAGGCGGGCCAGGGGCTCGGCACCTCCTCCCCGGTGAAGGTGCGGGGCATGCACGTCGGCCGGGTCAGCGAGATCGAGCTCCTGTCCAACGGCCGCGCCCGCATCACCATGACGATGGACAAGGGCGTGAAGGTCCCCGACACCGCCACGGCCTCGCTGGAGCCCGAGTCGGTGTTCGGCCCCAAGTTCATCAACCTGCTGCTGGGCGCCCACGAGACCTCCGGGCCCTTCCTGAAGCCCGGCTCCAAGATCGAGAACACCGCCGACCCGCGCGACCTCAACGACCTGCTCGCCGACGCCAACGCCACGTTGGCGGCGCTGAACCCCGAGGACATCTCGGTCGTCGTCCACACCCTCGCCGAGGGCCTGGGCGGCCAGGGCCAGAACCTGCGCGAGACGATCGACAGCGTCGAGACCATCGTCGAGGTGGCGCACGACAACCGCGGCAACGCCAAGGCGTTCCTGAACGACCTGGCCCGGCTGGCGAGCATCCGGGGCGCGGGCGCGGACATCGCCTCGATCGTCGCCGACACCAACGCGATCATCGACACCGCCGCCGACGGCGACGGCAGGCTGCGCGCGTTCGCCGCGAACATCTCGGGCGTCTCCTCGCTGGTCGCCCACGGCTTCCGCTCCCACGGCGGCGACCTGCGCGAGGGCTTCCACTCCAGCGAGCGCGCGGTCGGCGTCATCCACGCCCAGCTCGGCCTGATGGGCGACGCCCTGCGGACCGGCAACAACCTGCTGCCCGTCTACAAGGCGGTGAGCTGGCCCGCCGCGCCCCACGACAAGCGCATGCTCGCCGTCAAGGTGCTGCTGCCCGCCAATCCCTGCGCGATCCTGCTGGGGGTCTGCGCGAACCCGAACTCCAAGCCCGTCAAGACCACCAAGAAGAAGGGAGGTCGGGGATGAGCACCGACGTGCGCAACCGCCAGCGCCGGTCGACCCTTCTGCGGCTCGCCGTGTTCTTCGCGGTGACCGGCACGCTGACCTTCCTCATCGGCACCCAGATCGCCCGCATCTCCTTCAGCGGCGGCTACCCGATCGTCGCGGTCTTCGACGACGCCACCGGCCTGATCGACGGCGATGTGGTCAAGATCGCCGGCGCCCCCGTCGGCCAGGTCGACTCCGTCAAGGTGGAGAAGGGCAAGGCCGTCGTCACCCTGACCGTCCAGGACAAGTTCCGCGTCCCGGCCGACAGCGAGGTGGCCATCCGCTGGCGCAACGCCATCGGGCAGCGGGTGGTCTACCTGATCCCGGGCACCAGCGCCGAGAAGATCAAGGACAACGCCCGTATCACCAGGACCCGGTCGGTGGTGGACATCGGCGAGCTGGTCGACCAGCTCGCCCCGCTGGCCAAGAGCCTGGACCCCGAGCAGCTCAACCAGATCCTCACCTCGATCTACCTGGCGCTGGACGGCAACAAGCAGAACGTCACCCAGCTCATCGGCAACGTCGACCAGCTCGCCTCCACCATCTCCGCCCGCCGCACCACGCTGTCGCAGATGCTGGAGAGCTACACCACGGTCACCGGGGTGATCGCCCGTCGCGACGACCAGATCCGCCAGATGACCGACAACCTGGTCGAGATGTCCGACGCGTTCGTGCGCAACCGCAAGCTCATCGACAACTCCCTGGTCGAGCTCGGCCGCATGTTCGAGACCTCCGACAAGCTGCTCACGGGCAACAGCGAGCAGCTGCGCCAGGTCATCGCGGGCCTGTCGATCGTCGCCGAGGGCGTGGACAAGAACAGCAAGAGCATCACCAACGTGCTCGACCTGGCCGGTCCCAAGCTCCAGCGGATGTTCACGGTCTTCAACGACGGCGAGTTCGCCAAGGGCCAGATCGCCTGCCTCACCCTCGTCGAGCAGCAGAGCTGCCCCTACCCGGTCGTCCTGAAGGACTACCAGGGCAATCCGCAGAGCCCGGACACCATGCGCAAGATCCTGGTCGGGGGTAACTGATGGCACTGAAGTCCTTCCGCGACCGCCCGCCGATCATGGTGGGCCTGGTCTCCCTGACCACCCTCGGCCTGGTCCTGACCACCGTCTTCCTCACCGGCACCATGGGCCTGCTGAAGAACCGCTACGAGATGAGCGGGATCTTCACCGACACCGGCGGCCTCAAGGACGGCAACGACGTCCTGGTCGCCGGCGTCCTGGTCGGCGAGGTCACCGCGGTGGAGCCCGACTTCAAGTCCGGCCACGTGCTGGTGAAGTGGAAGGTCGACCACGGCATCGAGCTGGGGCCGCAGACCCGCGCCGAGATCAGGATGGTCAACATCCTGGGCGGCAGGTACATCCGCCTCACCGGCCCGGTGCCCGACAAGGGCCCCTACATGGAGGACCTGCCGGACGCCGAGCGCCGCATCCCGGTGGGCCGCACCCAGATCCCCATCACCGTCAACGACGCGCTCAAGGAGGGCGCCACCGCGATCGGCGGCCTGGACGCCAAGACGTTCGCCAAGGTGCTCGACCAGCTCGACGGCCTGTCGGACAAGAGCAAGCAGCAGCTCGTCCACGCGGTGGGGCGGCTCGTCGAGATCGCCGAGACGCTGGAGAAGAGCGACGCGAAGATCAGCGAGCTGCTCGACAACAGCGACCGGATCGTCAAGACCGTCCAGGAGAAGGACGCCTCGCTGTCGCGGCTGGTGAACAATGCGATGACCCTCATCGAGACCCTGCGCAAGCGCCGCGACCAGCTGACGCTGCTGCTGGGCAGCGGCAGCGCCGCGGTGGGCGAGATGAACGACCTGATCGACAGGCAGCAGAAGCAGCTGAACGGGATCATCGGCGACCTCCAGGGCACCATGAAGTCGCTCGATCCCCGCGTCGACGACCTCAACACCGCGCTGGCCTGGGCGGGCCCCTCCCTGGGCGGGTTCGCCGCCATCGGCAACTACGGCAACTTCGCGGACGTCATCTTCACCCAGCTCGGCCAGCTCAACGGCAACGACCTGGCCAAGCTGGCCCAGATGTTCAAGGGGGCGAAGTGAGAAGACCGCTCACGGTCCTGCTGGCCCTGTCCATGACGGGCGCGCTCGGCGGCTGCTCGGCCGTCGGCACCGGCGGGACCTACAAGCTGACCGCCTACTTCGCCCAGTCGCCCTCGCTGTACGAGAAGTCGCGGGTCAAGGTGATGGGCGCCAACGTCGGCACCATCGACAAGATCGAGGTCGACCAGGCGACGCAGCGGGTGAAGGTCACGATGTCCGTCCGCGGCGACGTGCCGGTTCCGGCCGACGCGCACGCGGCGATCGTGTCGGCCAACACCATCGGCGAGCGCAACATCGTGCTGTACCCGGCCTGGAAGCCGGAGAAGCCGAAGATGAAGCCGGGCGCGGTCATCCCCCTGGAGCGGACGGAGCTGCCGGTCGAGATCGACGACGCGCTGGCGGCCTTCACCACCCTCTCGGAGTCCATCGACCCCAAGCAGCTGAGCTCCGCCTTCCGCGGCGGCGCGAACATGCTGCGCGACAACGGCGAGGACATCAACGGCGCGCTGGAGACCGTCGGCGAGCTCACCAACGACCTGGCGGCCCAGGACGAGCGGATGGTCTCGCTGCTCACCTCGCTGAACGAGCTGGCCGGTTCGCTGAACCGGCGTGACGAGAAGCTGAAGGCGTTGTTCAAGGCGTTCAACGACGCCGGCGGCATGCTGGCCGACGAGCGCGAGCAGGTGCGCGGCTTCCTGTCGGGTCTGGAGGCGGTGATCCGCCAGGGCGACGCGATCGTGGAGGTCTACCACGAGAAGCTGCCGTCCACGGTCACCGACCTGTCGGAGATCGTGATGACGATGAAGGCCAACACCGGCTCGATGGCCCAGGCCATCGAGTCGCTGGCCAGCATCACCGGCGCGGTGGTCAAGGCATACGACCCCAAGCGCAAGGTCGTCACGATCCGGCTCCAGCTCAACGCGGTCGCGCGGGCCTGGTTGCAGCCGGTCTTCACCGCCATGGGCTGGAAGGACGTCCCCTGCCTCGACGCGCCCTTCGGCAACTGCGAGAAGACCGTCACGAAGAAGGCGAAGAAGAAGAAGGCGGGGGGCTCGTGAAGAAGATCCTCGTCGTGACGGCGCTGGCCGTCTCGACCGGCGCCTGCTCTGTGACGACCCTGGGCGCGCCCAAGGGCGGCTTCGAGTTCAAGGCCGAGTTCACCGACGTGCAGACCCTCGTGGTGGGGCACAGCGTGCAGATCTCCGACGTGTCGATCGGCACCGTCACCGGCATCGAGCTCAAGCCGGACTTCCGCGCGCACGTGACCATGGAGCTGGAGCCGGGCCGCAGACTCCCCGTGGGGACGACGGCGGCGGTCGCCAAGACCTCCCTGCTGGGCGAGAACTACATCAAGATCATCCTGCCGGACGGCAAGAACCTGGAGTCCGCGCCCTCCCTGAAGGAGGGCGCGGTCATCACCCAGACCTCGGTCCAGCCCGACCTGGAGAGCATCTCCGAGAAGGTCGGCCCGATCCTGGCCTCCATGGGGGGCCAGGACCTCAGCCAGATCGTCGACGCGGTGGCGACCGCGGTCAAGGACAAGGGCCCGCAGCTCAACAAGCTCCTGGAGCAGATCTCCGAGGTCTCCGACAGCTACGCCGCGGCGGCCGACGACCTGCAGACCGCCATCGACGGGTTCGCCCGGCTGGGCGACTCGCTGGAGAAGAAGAGCGCGGAGCTCGACCGGCTGCCCGGACGGCTGGTGCTGGCCACCGACCGCATCGAACGCGACCGCAAGGAGCTGAAGGCGGCGGTCCAGGACCTGGTGGAACTCGGCGAGGCCTTCAACTCCACGGTCCACACGCGGCACGCCGCACGGCTGAAGACGCTGCTGCTGAAGGTCGACCGGATCCTCGACTCGATGGTCCGCGGCAAGGAAACCCTCAAGACCCTGATCAAGAGCCTGCACGACGGGATCCTCGCCGCGCCGTCGCTGACCTACAAGAGCCAGGGCCTGATGCAGGCGTGGCTGGCCGGCTTCATGGACTTCAACGCCGACGCCAGCCATGTCGCCGCCAACCAGGGCGCCGGTGAGAAGGTCGACCTGTCGGTCACGACCCGGCGCGCGCTGTCACCGGTCTCGGACAAGGGGAACTGATGCGTCCCAGGATCCTCATCAACCTGATCTCCTTCGCCCTCCTGGGCGTGGCGCTGGTCGTGTGGGCGCTGACCAGCATCGTCTCGGTCGACGCCCTGCGCAAGCCGTTCACCGTCCGCGCGGAGTTCGCCTCCTCGCCCGGCCTGCGGTCCGACCTGGAGGTCTCCTACCTGGGCGTCAAGGTCGGCTCGGTGGACAAGGTGCAGCAGGGCACGGGCATGGTCCTGGTCGACCTGCACCTGGACCGCGGCGTGGTCGTGCCGTCCAACGTCAAGGCCGCGGTGCTGCGCAAGTCGGCGATCGGCGAGCCCTACATCGCGATGGAGCCGGGCGACGGCGAGACGGCGCGCCCCATGCGCGAGGGCGACCGCATCCCGCTGGCGCGCACCAGCGTCACGGTGAACTACAAGGAGCTGTTCGACAGCGTCGGAGGCCTGCTGAAGGCCGTCGACCCGAAGGACGCCAACACCGTCATCCACGAGCTCGCGCTCGGCCTGGCCGGACGCGACAACACCCTGCGCGACATGATCGGCGACGCCAACCAGCTGACCGGGACGCTCGCGGAGAACGCCGAGGTCCTCGACGAGCTGTCCGTGCAGCTCACCGCGCTCACCAAGGTCCTGGCCGACGGCGGCCCCGAACTGGCGAACGGCCTGGACGGGCTGGCGGCGTTCAACGGCGAGCTGGCCGGCCGCCGCGAGGACCTCGACAGCGTCCTGGACCGCGGACCGCAGTTCATGGCCCAGGTGAAGCGGCTGGTCGAGGACGCGCGGCCGGGCCTGAGCTGCCTGCTGAACGCGCTGGGCACGCCGGCTCCGTCGCTGTTCACCCCGCAGGCGAGCAAGCAGCTCAGCCAGGCGCTCGGCCTGCTGCACAAGCGGTTCCCCAAGATCGTCGACAACGTGATCGAGAAGGAGCCGAGCGGCCGTCCCTACATCCGGGTCACCATGGCGCTGACGGCGGCGGGCCCGGTCCCGGCGGCCAAGGAGTACCGTCCGCCGCTGACGGGGATCCAGACGCCGGACCTCTACTACTGTACGAAGGCCTACAAGAGCACCGACCTCGAGGAGAAGGCCGAGAAGTCCGGAACGCAGGTCAACGAACCCCAGACGACCGCCCGGTCCGGTCCCTTCACCGCGGTCGAGGCACCGACGGCGCAGGCCGAGCCGGTGTCGCAGGAGACCGCGCTGGGCCGCTGGCTGCCCGTCCTGCCGGTCGTGCTGGCCGCGGCGGCCCTGGCGCTGACCGCCCGCCGGACCCTCGCCGTCGTCCGCCGCCGCGCCAGGCGCTGAACCATCGGGAGAACAGATGAGCAAGACCACCGAGACCGAAGAAGCTCTCGAGGCCGCCGAGGCGCCGGAGACGACGGAGGCCGAGACGACCGAGGCCGGGACGACCGAGGCCGGGACGACCGAGGCCGGGAAGCCGGAGGAGGGGAAGGCCGACCTTGAGAAGGCCGACCCTGAGAAGGACGAGGCCGAGGCCGGGAAGCCGGAGCCGAAGGCGTCGGTGAAGGCCGACGCAAAGGAGTCCGACGCCGAGGAGTCCGCGGAGGACGGCGCCGCGCCGGTGGCGAAGACCGCGGCGCGGGACGACGAGCCGGCCCGGGGCCTGCGGGACCGGCTGAACGGCGGCGTCGTCGGGGTGGTGGCCCTGGTGCTCCTGGTCGCCTCGCTGGTGGCCTCGGCGTTCCTGTGGACCTCCTACTCCGAGGCGTCCGGTGAGCTGAGCGTCCAGAAGCAGGTGCGCACGCGGTCGGCGGAGTTCACGCGTTCCTTCCTGCTGTACGACAAGGCCGACCTCGACGGCTGGGAGAAGCGGCTGACCGCGCTGGCGGCGCCGGACTACCGCAGTGCCATCAGCCAGTCGGTGAAGATGCAGTTCCCGGTCATCGAAACCTTCGAGGCCAGCTCCCAGGTCACGATCCGCGACGTGTTCCTCAACGACTTCGACGGGAGCGTGGCCAAGGCGGTGGTCGTGGCCGACAGCCGGGTGACGAGCAAGGACTTCGTGCGCACGGCCACCGGGATGCGCCTGCTGGTGGAGCTGAACCGGATCAAGGGCGAGTGGCTGATCAGCGGGGTCGGTGTGCTGGGCATCGACAACGAGGTGATGACCGACGCCGACGGCAAGGAGATCGACCCCAGCAAGATCGAGGTGCCGGAGGTCGTCCCGTCGACGACCCCGTGACCGGTTCGCCGGAGCACGTGGAAATGTGAGACGTTACGGCCATGAGCTCGGAGGAACTTCAGCAGCGGATCTCTGTGGAGTACGCCCCCCTGGTGGCGTTGTACCAGCTCCTGGAGGACCGCAGCAGAGAGCCGGGCTCGGCCGCCGTCTCGGGGCCCGACTGGAACGCCCGGCTCGCCGCGCTGCGGGTCCTGCGCGAAGGCGCCGTCCCCGGTGACGGGGCGGCGCTGGCGGAGGCGCTGCTGGACCCCGCGCACCGGGACGTCCGGCAGGTCGCCGTCGTCACCTCCCCGGACCGGCTCGCCGGACTGCTGGAGGAGGCGGTCCGGCTGGGCGAGCGGGTGCTGCTGTTCGGCGACGCCGCGCGGGTGCCGGACGGGCTCCTGGCGGTCGACGCGGCACTGCGCCCGGTGGGTCCGCGCTGGGAGGAGGAGCTGCGCGTCCTGCGGCGCGACCTGCTGAAGCTGGAGCAGTGGCCGGGTGACCTGGCCGCGCTGGAGGAAGCGGAAGCCGAGGCGGCACGGCGGGAGACCGCCGCCGCCGAGGAGGAGCAGCGGCTGGAGGCCGCTCTGGAGTCCCTGCGGGCGGAGCGGGAGCAGGCGGCCGAGGCGACGGCGCAAGCGGTCGGGGAGCGCGAGGCCGCCGTCGCCGCCGAGCAGGAGGCGGGCGTCGTGGCGGCCCGTTGCCTGGAGGTCTTCACCGAGGCGAAGGACGCCGCCGTCGCCGCGGCCCGCCGGGCGGCGACGGCGTCGTCCGCGGCGGGCGAGGTCGCCCGGCGGCGGAGCGAACTGGAGCAGCGGCTCGCGGCGCTGCGGGTGGAGGCGGCCTCGGCGCGGCAGGTGCAGGGCGACCTGGGGGAGCGGCTGGAACGGGCCAGGGCGAGCCTGCCCGAGGTCGCCGCCGCGGCCGAGCGGACCAGGGAGCAGGCGGCCGAGGCCGAGGCGCTGCGCCACGCCACCTATTACCGGCTGGCCGGCGCGGAGTCCTCGCTGGCCGCCGAGCGCAAGCGCCAGTGCCTCGCCCAGCGGCTGCACCTGGCGCCGGGCCGCCCGCAGCTGTCGGAGCTGCGGGCCGTGGTGGCCTCCCGGAAGCTCGACGCCGAGCAGGCGATGGCCCGGGCGAACGAGCTGAACGAGGCGAGGCAGCGGGCCGAGGGCGAGCGGGCCGGGCTGACCGCCTTCCTGGAGCAGGGCGGCCGGGAGATGGAGGCGGCGCGGGAGGTGCAGCGCCGGCTGACCGTGGAGCTGCCGCGCCTGGAGGCCGAGCTCGTCCCGGTGCGCGCCGAGCACGAGCGGCTGGCGGCGCGGGCCGCCGAGGCGGCGGAGGAGGCGGCCCGCACCGCCGAGCCCGCCGACCGCGCCAGGACCGAGGGCATGGCCGCCGAGGAGCGCCTGGCGGCGGCCCGCGCCGCGCTGGCCGAGGCCGAGGCGGCGATCGCGCGGGCCCGCGAGCACGAGACGGAACTGGACCGCGCTCTGGCCGAGAAGAGCGCGGAACGGGAACGGCACGAGACGGCCGGCGCCGAGACCGTCGCGGAGGCCCGTCGCGAACGGGACGCCGCCCGCGAGACCGCCGACCGACACCGGAACGAGATCGACGCCTTCCTGAACGGCCTGAACGAGGAGACCTGGCGCGAACAGGCGTCCGCCCGGCACGAGCTGCTCACCACCGCCCCCGGGGAGGCGGCCCAGGTGATCTGCGCGACCCCCGACGACATCCCACCCGGCGAATACGACGTCCTGTTCGTCGACGCCGCCGAAACCGTCACCGACGGCGACTTCCTGCTGGGCGCCGTCCGCACCCGCCGCCAGGTCCTCGTAGGCACCCCCGGCGCCTCCGCCCCCGCCCCCGCCACCGCCCTGCGCGACCTCCTGAACGCCCTCCACTCCCTGGCCGGCCTGCCCCTGCCCACCGCCCCCGACGAGCCGACCGCCCCCGAGGAGACGAACAGGCCCGAGACACCGACCGAGCCCGATGAACCGACCGTGCTCGACAGTCCGGCCGTGTCCGGTGGGTCGACCGTGCTCGACGGTCCGACGGAGCTCGACGGACCGACTGTGCCCGGTGAACCGACCGTGCTCGACAGTCCGGCCGTGTCCGGTGGGTCGACCGTGCTCGACGGTCCGACGGAGCTCGACAGTCCGGCCGTGTCCGGTGGGTCGACCGCGCTCGACGGTCCGACGGAGCTCGACAGTCCGGCCGTGTCCGGTGGGTCGACCGCGCTCGACGGTCCGACGGAGCTCGACGGTCCGACCGTGTCCGGGGGACCGACCGAGCTCGAGGGAACCGTCGAGAGCGGCGGGACGTCCGAGAGCGGCGGGGTCGGCGGGCTGAGCGAGGGGGCGGTGGCCGAGCGGGAGCGGTTGCGGGCGGGGTTGTGGGAGGGGCACTACGCCGAGCGGCACGCCAAGATCGTTCGTCGGCTGTCGGGGCTGGGGCTCGATCCGGTCGAGGCGCTCGAGCGGGCGGTGGCCGAGCGGCTGGAGACCGGCTTCTACCAGCGGTGTCTGGACGCGGTGGCCTGAGCGCCAGGGGGATGCTCACTTAAGGTCTAAGTCGGTCGAATGGCACACTAAGCGCATGTTCGGCATCACCGACCTCACGACCTACACCGTGGGGGCCTTCCTGATCATCCTGCTTCCCGGCCCCAACTCGCTGTACACGCTCTCCGTGGCCGCGGGACGGGGCGTCCGACACGGCTACCGCGCCGCGTGCGGGGTGTTCCTCGGCGACTCGGTGCTGATGCTGCTGACCGCGGCCGGGGCGGCGTCCCTGCTGCGGACCAACCCCGTGGCGTTCTCCGTGGTCAAGTACCTCGGCGGCGCGTACCTGGCCTGGCTGGCGATCGGCCTGCTCCGCACGGCCTGGGGCATGTGGCGGGACCGTTCCCGCGCGTCCGTGCGCGCCGCCTCCGCCGGGGCGCCGGTCGAGACGGCGGCCGAGGCGGCGGATCCGGAGCACCGCCCCTTCCGCCGCGCGCTGCTGATCAGCCTGCTGAACCCGAAGGCGATCCTGTTCTTCCTCTCCTTCTTCGTCCAGTTCGTCGACCCGGCCTACCCCTATCCGGCGGTGTCGTTCCTGGTCCTCGCGGTGATCCTGCAGGTCTTCAGCATGCTCTACCTGACCGCCCTCATCTTCGGAGGCACCTGGCTGGCCGAGGCGTTCCGCCGCCGCAAGCGCCTGTCGGCCACCGCGACCTCCGCCGTGGGCCTGGGCTTCCTGGGCTTCGCCGCCAAGCTCGCCACCTCCACCGTCGGCTAGACCCGCCCGGAGGCCGCCATCGGCCGACCCGTCCGAAGGCCGCCGTCGGCCGGTCCGTCCCGGAGGCCGCCGGCGTCCCGTCCGAAGACGGCCGTCCCGTCCGAAGACGCCGGGAGGCGCAGGCCCGCGGGCCTGCGCCTCCCGGCGTTCGCGGGACGCCGCTACGGGCGGCGGCCGGTGAGCTGGGCGTTGGTCTCGGCGGTCTGGGTGACCGCGGAGTGCAGCTCGGTCCAGAAGCCGAGCTCCTCGTCCTCCTTGAGGTGGGCGATGCGGCCCCAGAACTCGCGGTCCTCGACCTCCTGGGCGACCTGGGCCGAGATGGCGGGCATCATCAGCGTCTCGTTCTCGGCGTCGTCCAGGTCGTAGTGGGTCATCCCCGTGGGCAGCTTGACGGGCGGGGCGCCCGAGGTGCGGTGGTGGCGTCCGCGCTTGCGCACCCGGACCTCGGGGGCGGCCGCGACGGCGGCCGGGACCTTCACCGCGGCGGCCTTGGCCAGGCCCGCGGCGAGCACGCCCAGGATCGCCAGCCCGACCACGCCGGTGAGCGCCGCCTCCTTGACGGGCAGGGCGTCGCCCGCGCCCGCGTCCTGGCGGGCCTGCACCGCGGCCTGGGCGTCGGTGAGGGGGGCCTGGGCGAGCTGCTCGACCGACGGCGCGGGCGCCGAGTGCCGGGGCTGGTAGGCCTGCTGGGCCAGGGTCTCCTGGTAGGTCAGGCCGGACACCTCCACCTTGCCCGGGTAGCCGTAGCCGACGATGTCGGAGGCGTCGCGCTCGCGGCGGGCGAGGGTGTCGTGGGTGTTGGCCTCGATGGTGTGGACCTTGCCGTTCTCCACCTTCTCCACGATGCCCACGTGCTGGATGGACGCGAGGTCCTTGGCACCCGACCAGTTGAAGAAGACGATCGCGCCCGGCTCCGGGGTGGTGCCCCAGGCGTCGTGCTCGGCGAACCACGAGGCGTGGTCCTGGGTGGCGGCGAACTGGCCGGCGAAGTCGGTGAGCCCGGCCTTGTCGGCGGCCCAGGCGAGGAACATGTCACACCAGGGGGCCGTGGTGAAGTACGAGTTGGCGTCCTCGTCGATGTTCTTCGTCCACCAGTCGCCGAACTTGGTGTAACCACCGGCCTTCTCGGTGTAGCCCAGTTCGCTCTTCGCGATGTCCAGGAGCTTCTGGCCTACCGGATCCACGTGCTTACTCCTTGTTCCGCGACCTGAGATGGTCGATCACGGCTCGATCTCGGAAAAATGTACTCAAGGTAACTGGCGTGGGCAAGCGGTACTGAAAGATACGTCCTCCCCGGAGTAAACCGAGCCGGGTTTTCGGGAGGGAAAAAGTTTTCCCAGGTCAAGCGCACCTGGCAGACTGTCCACCCGGAGGTAAGGAACCAGATGAAGCTTGAGCCTTACCGGCGGGTGCTCTCCCTGCCGGGGCTGCGCGGTCTCATGGCCGTGGGGACACTCGCCCGGATCCCGGTGACGGCCACGGGTGTCGCCCTGACTCTGCACGTGGCCCGCACCCTGGACGAGGGCTTCTTCAAGGCGGGCCTGGTCGGCGCGGCCTGCACCCTCGGGGTGGCGATCGGCGCGCCGTTCGCCGGGCGCCTCATGGACCGCTACGGGATGCGGCCGGTCCTGGTGGTGACCGCGCTGGCGCAGGTGTGCTTCTGGCCGGTGGCCGGGCTCCTGCCGCTCTGGCCGCTCCTGGGCGGCGCGCTGCTCGCCGGCCTGCTGGCGCTGCCGGTGTTCGGGCTCACCCGCCAGTGCCTGAGCGCGATGGTCCCCGAGGAGCAGCGCCGCACCGCGTTCTCCCTGGACTCGATCCTGGTGGAGCTGGCCTACATGGTCGGCCCCGCCTTCGCCACCGCCTCGTTCGTGCTGGTGGGCAGCAGCTGGACGTTCGCGGTGATCGGCCTGGGCATGGCCGCGGCGGGGGCCGCCCTCATCGCGTTGAACCCGCCGATCCGCACCGAGGAGGAGGCGGCCGAGGCGGCGAAGGCCGGGCGGACCGCCGCGCCGCCCCGGCGGTCCTGGCTCACCGTCCCGATGCTGGCGCTGCTGCTGGTGACGTTCTCCGCCACCTTCCTCGTCGCCGCCACCGAGCTGGGCGTCATCGCGGTGCTCGCCGAGAACGACGCGGTGGGCTGGACGGGCCTGGCCATCGGGTTGTGGTGCCTGTGGTCGCTGGTCGGCGGCTTCGTCTACGGCGGGCTCCCGCGCGGCCTGCCCGCGCCGCTGCTGATCGGCACGATGGCCCTGCTGACCCTGCCGCTCGTGCTGGTCACCGACTGGCGGTGGCTGATCCTGGCGCTCGTCCCGTCGGGGCTGCTGTGCGCGCCCTCGTTGTCGACGACCGTGGAGACCATGTCCCGGTGGGTGCCCGCGCAGGTGCGGGGCGAGGCGATGGGCCTGCACGGCACCGCGATGACGCTCGGCCTGGCCTGCGCCACCCCGTCCGCGGGCTGGGTCATCGACGAGGCGGGCGCCGGGTGGGCGTTCGTGCTGGCGGGCGGCGTCGGCGTGGCCGTCGCCGTGGTCTCGGCACTGGTCTGGCGCGCGAACTCCCGCAAGGCGGTGTCCCCCGTGACGGAGGGAACAGCGGAACCGGTGCAGACGAAGGTCGCTTGATCCCCCCGGATGGGGCACAATCCGGACAGGAGGCGCCCGATGAAGCCGTACCGTACGAGAGCCGCAGGGCTCGTGCTGGGTCTCGCCTTGGCCGCCGGATGCGGTGGCGAGGCGGATCCGCGGCCGTCGCCCGCCCCGGCGAGCGGCGACCCGCAGCCCTCGGCGACGGCGTCCGGGCCGCAGTCCCCGCCGCCGTCATCTCCCGCGGCGCAGCCTCCGCCGCAGGATCGGAGAAGCCTGGTGCCCAGCGGTTACCTGCCGCTGTGGCCCTTCACCGACCTGGCGGAGTCCCGCTCGTTCCGGGCGGACGGGGGAGAGCGGTGGAACCTGGACGCGGGCGCCACCGCGCTCGCGTTCACCCGCTCCTACCTCGGTTTCGCCGAGATCGACCGGGTCACCAGCAGGACGGCGCACGCCACCGAGGCCAGGATCGGCGTCGGACACCGGATCGAGGGCCGCGACCACACCGCCGCGGTCGTCCACCTGTTCCGCGCGGGCGGAACGCCCGACGGCCCGTGGGAGGTCGTCGGCACCGACGACACCACCCTCAGCCTCACCACCCCCGCCTACGGGGCGCAGGCCTCCACCTCTCCCGTGACGGTGGCGGGCCGCATCACCGGCGTGGACGAGAGCCTGCAGGCCAGGCTGCTGCGCCCCGGGACCGCGAAACCACTCGGGGAGTACTGCTGCCTGCCCGCCGGGGGACAGGACACCCGCTGGCGGCTGGCCCTGCCGTTCACCGGCGGGATCGACGAGACCGCCACCATCGTGGTGTGGACGGGCGGCCATGTGGCCGAGGTGGAGCGGTTCGCGGTGACCGGCATCCGCCCCTGACCGCCCGTCCGGACGCGCGTCCCTAGGCCAGGCCCGCCCGGCGCAGCGCGTCGGCCAGGGCGCCCGTGGGCTCCTCGCGCCGGCCGCCGCCGCCCCTGCCCTTGCCGCCGTTCTTCCCGCCCTGGCCGTTCTGGCGGTTCTGGCCGCCCTGACCGCCCTTGCCGTTCCGGCCGCCGCCGCCCTGACCGTTCTGGCCGCCCTGACGGTTCTGGCCGCCCTGGCCGTTCTGGGAGCGGCCGCGCCGCTCGTCACCGCCGCGGCCCTCGCCGCGCCGGCCGCGCGGCGACTCCTCGTCCAGGCGCAGGGTGAGGGAGATGCGCTTGCGCTGCAGGTCGACCTCCAGGACCTTGACGCGTACCACGTCGCCGGGCTTGACGACCTCGCGCGGGTCGCTGACGAAGGTGTTCGACAGCTGGCTGACGTGGGCCAGGCCGTCCTGGTGCACGCCGACGTCGATGAACGCGCCGAACGCCGCGACGTTGGTGACCACGCCCTCCAGCAGCATGCCGGGCTCGAGGTCGGTGAGCTTCTCGACGCCCTCCTTGAAGGCGGCGGTCTTGAAGGCCGGGCGGGGGTCGCGTCCGGGCTTCTCCAGCTCGGTCAGGATGTCGGTGACCGTGGGCAGGCCGAAGGTGTCGTCGACGAAGTCCTGCGGCCGGAGCGTGCCCAGGGCGCGGCTGCCGATCAGCTCCTTGAGGCCGGTGCCGGTGGCCTCCAGGATGCGGCGCACCACCGGATAGGCCTCGGGGTGCACGGCCGAGGAGTCCAGCGGGTCGTCGCCGCCGGGGATGCGCAGGAAGCCGGCGCACTGCTCGAACGCCTTGGGGCCCAGGCGCGGCACGTCCCGCAGCGACCTGCGGTCGCGGAAGGGGCCGTTGGAGTCGCGGTGGGCGACGATGCTCTCGGCCAGGCCGGTGCTGACGCCCGAGACCCGGGTCAGCAGCGGCACCGAGGCGGTGTTGACGTCCACGCCGACGGCGTTCACGCAGTCCTCGACGACGGCCTTGAGGGAGCGGGAGAGCTTGGTCTCGGCCAGGTCGTGCTGGTACTGGCCGACGCCGATGGACTTGGGGTCGATCTTCACCAGCTCGGCGAGCGGGTCCTGCAGCCGGCGGGCGATGGAGACGGCGCCGCGCAGCGAGACGTCCAGGTCCGGCAGCTCCTGGGAGGCGTAGGCCGAGGCGGAGTACACCGAGGCGCCCGCCTCCGAGACCATGATCTTGGTGAGGCCGGGGACGAGCTTGACCAGCTCGCCCGCGAGCCGGTCGGTCTCGCGGGAGGCGGTGCCGTTGCCGATCGACACCAGTTCCACGCCGTGCGCCTTGACCAGCTCGGCCAGCTTCGCCAGGGAGGCGTCCCACTGGCGGCGCGGCTCGTGGGGGTAGATGGTGTCGGTCGCCACGACCTTGCCGGTGGCGTCGACCACCGCGACCTTCACCCCGGTGCGCAGGCCCGGGTCCAGGCCCATGGTGGCGCGGGACCCGGCGGGCGCGGCCAGCAGCAGGTCGCGGAGGTTGGCGGCGAAGACCCGTACGGCCTCCTCCTCGGCCGCCTCCCACAACCGGGTGCGTACGTCGCCGCCCACGTGCACCTGGACGCGGACGCGCCAGGCCCGCCGGACGGTGTCCAGCAGCCAGCGGTCGGCGGGGCGGCCGCGGTCGGCGATGCCGAAGCGCCGGGCGATGCTGCGCTCGAAGGAGCTCGGGCCCTCCTCCACCGGCTCCTCGGGCTCCAGGACGAGCTCGAGGACCTGCTCCTTCTCGCCGCGGAACAGCGCGAGGACGCGGTGGGAGGGGAGGGCGGTGAACGGCTCGGCGAAGTCGAAGTAGTCGGAGAACTTGGCCCCGGCCTCCTCCTTGCCCTCCACGACGCGGGAGATCAGGCGCCCGCCGTTCCACATGCGCTCGCGCAGCTCGCCGATGAGCTCGCCGTCCTCGGAGAACTTCTCGATCAGGACGGCCCGCGCGCCCTCCAGCGCGGCGGCGGCGTCGGGGACCTGCTCGTTCACGTACCCGGCGGCCAGCTCGGCCGGGTCGTGGGACGGGTCCTCCAGCAGGGTGAGGGCGAGCGGTTCGAGGCCGGCCTCGCGGGCGATCTGGGCCTTGGTGCGGCGCTTGGGCTTGTAGGGGAGGTAGAGGTCCTCCAGGCGGGCCTTGGAGTCGGCCGTGCGGAGCTGCGCTTCGAGTTCCTCGGTCAGCTTGCCCTGGGAGCGGACGGACTCCAGCACGGCCGTGCGGCGCTCCTCCAGCTCGCGCAGGTAGCCCAGCCGCTCCTCGAGCGTGCGCAGCTGGGCGTCGTCGAGGGCCCCCGTGGCCTCCTTGCGGTAGCGCGCGATGAAGGGAACGGTCGAGCCGCCGTCGAGCAGCTCGACCGCCACCTCAACCTGTCGCTCCCGCACATCCAACTCGTCCGCGATACGCCGGTGAATGCTCGGCAGACTCAAGCTCATGGCTGCATTCTTCCGGCTCCGGGGAGTGCTTGTCGCGTTGAACGTGACGCCGCGCGCCGTGCCGGGGCCGGGCGGTCCAGTCGCGGCCGTCCCGGGAGTCGGCGCCGAAGCGCGGTCCGAGCACCGCGAGCAGGGTGAAGAAGACCAGTGCGTAGACCATGGTGGCTCCTTGGGGAGGGGTTTTTCCGGGCCACTTCCATGAGAACAGGCCATTGGCTTGCCTGTTAAGGGCCAATCAGACAAAGTGGCTTCCATGGGTGACACGCGATATGTCGGTGGACTGCAACTGGCCAGACTCCTGGGCGAGCTCCCGGCGGGGCGCCCCTTCTACACGGTGCTCGCCGGCGCCGTCCGGACGCTGATCCAGGACGGGCGGCTGTCCCTGGGCGTCCGGCTCCCCGCCGAACGCGACCTGGCGTCCGCGCTGTCGGTCAGCCGCACCACCGTCACCTCCGCCTACGACGCCCTGCGCGAGGACGGCTACATCTCCAGCCGGCAGGGCTCGGGCAGCTGGACGACGCTGCCGCCGGTCGCGATGACGCACCAGTCCCCGGCCACCGCCTTCACCGCCGGACCGGTGCCGGGGGCGCAGCCCGACACCATCGACCTGGGCTGCGCCGCTCCCGGAGCGCCCGGGATCTTCCCCGAGGCGGTCGAGGCGGCGGTGCGCGAGCTGCCCCGCTACTCCTGCGGCACCGGATACGAGCCCGCCGGGCTGCCCGTGCTGCGCGCCGCCGTCGCCGACCGCTACACCGCCCGCGGCGTGCCCACGCGGCCCGAGGAGATCGTCATCACCACCGGCGCCCAGCAGGCCTGCGACCTGCTGGCCCGCGCCCTGGTCGGCAGGGGCGACGCGGTGATGCTGGAGCGCCCCACCTACCCGAACGTGCTCAGCTCGCTGCGCACCCACGGCGCGCGGCTCGTCCCGGTGGGCGTCGCCGACGGCTGGGACCTCGACCTGATCGCCGCCGGGATGCGGCAGGCCGCGGTCCGGCTGGGCTACTTCATCCCCGACTTCCAGAACCCCGCCGGCCACCTGATGTCCCAGGAGGACAGGGCGGCGCTGGTGGAGGCGGCCCGCGCCGCCCAGGCCCAGCTCATCGCCGACGAGACCTTCGCCGAGCTCGGCCTCGACGCCGACGCGGGGCTTCCCGTCGCCGCCCACGACACCGGCGGCCGGGTGATCTCGATCGGCTCGGCGTCCAAGCTCTTCTGGGGCGGGCTGCGGATCGGCTGGATCCGCACCACCATCCCGCTCGCCCGCAGGCTCGCCTCCCTCCGCGAGCCCATGGACATCGCCACCCCGGTCCTGGAGCAGCTCATCACCGCCGAGCTGTTCCGGCGCATCGAGGAGGTGCGGGACGAGCGGAAGGCGGGGCTGACCGCCTCCCGCGACGCCCTGGCGGAGGAGCTGCGCGCCAGGCTGCCCGAGTGGCGCTTCACCGTCCCGCCCGGCGGCATGACGCTGTGGGCGCGGCTGCCCACCCCGACGGCCTCGGCGTTCTGCGAGGCGGCGCTGCGGCGCGGCGTCCGGATCGTCCCCGGCCCGGTCTTCGGCACCGACGGCGTGCTGGAGGACGCCGTCCGGCTGCCCTACGTCCTGCGGCCCGCCACCATGCGCGAGGCGGTGGCGCGGATGGCGGCCGCCTACGCCGAGGCCGAGTCCCTGCCCGCGGCCCGCTCCCTGCCCGCCTGCGTCTGACGGTTCCGGCCGGCCGCCGGGGGTCGTCCCGGGGCGGGTCCGCCCTCTCCCGCGGCGGTTGTACGGTGGGTCCGCCGGAACGAGGAAGTGGAGGGGCCGATGGTCGGCTGGCTCGCGGGTACCATGATCGCGCTGTCGCTGGCGGCCGCGGTGTGGTTCCTGGTGCTCTCGGCGCGGGACAAGCCGATCCAGGCGGTGCACCTGCTGGCCATGGCGGTGCTGGAGGTCGGCCTGCTGGCCCAGGTGGTCACCGCCGCCGTCCTGCTGGCCGGCGGGGACGGTCCGCCGGGCAAGGGCACCTTCATCGGCTACCTGGCCGGTTCGCTCGTGGTGCTCCCCGTCGGCGCGTTCCTGGGCGCGGGGGAGCGCAGCAAGTGGGGTTCGGTGGCGGCGGGCGTCGCCTGCCTGACCGTCCCCGTGGTCATCCTGCGCATGCAGGACCTGTGGAGTGGTGTCGGTGTCTGAGCTGTCCAGCGGGCCGGGCCGCGCCCTCGTCGCGGTCTACGCCGTCTTCACCCTGTCGGCGGGCGCCCGCTCGGGCTACCAGCTGGCCACCGCGTTCGACCACGCGCCCGTGGCCTACGTGCTCTCCGCGGTCGCCGCGCTGATCTACCTGCTGGCCACCGTCGCGCTGTGGACCTCCCGCCGCCGCGTCGCGCTGGCGGCCGTCGGCGTCGAGCTCGCCGGGGTCCTGGGCATCGGCCTGTACAGCGTGCTCGACCCCGGCTCCTTCCCCGAGCCCACCGTCTGGTCGCAGTTCGGGGCCGGGTACGGGTACATCCCGCTGATCCTGCCCGTCCTGGGCCTGCTGTGGCTGCGCCGCGGAGCGCGGGAGCCGGCGAACGGGTGAGGGCCTCGCCCCCACCCGCCTTTCGTGGTGCGCGGTGGGGGTCAGCCGCCCGCCTTGCGACGGAAGGTCCGCTTGCCCCCGCCCTTGTTCTGCGTGCCGTGGATCTTGGAGCCGCCCGGGCCGCCCCCGGCTCCGGCGTGGCGCGCGTTCTGCTTGCGCTCCAGCGCCTCCCGGAACCTGCGCTTGGCCGCCTCCTCCGGGGTCTCCTCCGGCGTCTGGTCCGAGGCCTGCTCCTCGGGCGCGCCGGTCTGCTCTTCCTGCTCGTGATCAGCCATACGTCCAGCTTGCCACGCCTTCACCGGTACCGGCGCCAGGATCAGGCGTCGAACCAGGCGAGGAACTCGGTGTTGCCGAACATCCGGGCGGTGTCGCGGGCCGAGGGCTGCCCGGCGTCGGGGGAGGCCCCGCCGTCCAGCAGCGCCCGGACCACCTCGGGCTCCTTCTTGAAGACCGCGCCGGCCAGCGGCCGCTGCCCCCGGTCGTTGGCCCGCTCGACGTCGGCGCCCAGCTCCAGCAGCATCCGGACGGTCGCGGCGTGCCCGTGGTAGGCGGCGAGCATCAGCAGCGTGTCGCCCGTGCCGTTCGTCAGGTTCACCGGCACGCCCGCCTCCACGTAGGCGCGCAGCCGCTCGGTGTCCCCGGCCCTGGCCAGGCCGAACATGCGGGTCGCGAACTCCTCGAGTTCGACGTCGTTCTCGTCATCGGTCACGGGTAAGGCCTTTCCCCGGGCTGGCGGACCAGAAGTCCCATGAAGCTGATTCAATCAGTGTCATGACGACGCAGCACGACCTGGAGACCCTTCGGTTCGCCCCCGGGCAGGTCATCCTGCACCGCCAGTTCACCGGGGACCGGCTCGTCTACGTCAGGGCCGTCCGGGTGGTCGCCCACGACGAGCGGGGCCTGCGGCTGTGGATTCCCCGGGACACCGCGATGTCCCTGACGCTGACCGCCGACGGGCGCGGGCTGCGGGACATGCCGTTCGCCGAGTGGGTGAAGGTGGAGCGCACGCTCACCGAGACGCGCTGGCGCGGGCCGAACATCTTCATGTTCATGCCGCCGGGGGCCGCGCACTCGGTGCTGTTCTTCTGGTACCCGGCCGAGGAGTTCTTCGGCTGGTACGTCAACCTGGAGGAGCCGGGCGTCCTGTGGCGGGACGAGACCGCGGCCGGGATCGACATCTGCGACCAGGACCTCGACATGTGGGTCGACCGCGACCGCACCTGGTCCTGGAAGGACGAGCACGAACTGGCCGAGCGGCTCGGCTTCCCCGAGGACTACTGGGTCGCCGACGAGCAGGCGGTGCGCGCCGAGGGCCTGCGGGTCGCCGAGCTGATCGAGAAGGGCGAGTTCCCCTTCGACGGCACCTGGTGCGACTTCCGGCCCGACCCTTCCTGGACGGTCCCCGACGGGCTGCCGCCGGGCTGGGACCGCCCGCGCGCCCGCTGAGGCGCCGCACAGGACGGCGCCCCGCCCTCCTGCAGGAGGGCGGGGCGCCGTGCTCTGAGGGACCCCCGAACCCTTGAAGGGGTCCGGTTCGGCCTGGCCGCGGTCGGCCGAGCCGGACCGGTCAGGGCGTGATGACCAGGGAGACGTTGTGGCCGCCGAAGCCGAAGCTGTTGGCGACGGCCGCGCGGACCGGCATGCGCCGCGCGCCGCCCCGGGCGATCTCGACCTTGATCTCGGGGTCGATCTCCTCCAGGTTGAGCACGCCGGGGATGATCCCGTCGCGCACCGACAGCAGCGCGCTCATCGCGCCCAGCGCCCCGCTGGCGCCGATGAGGTGGCCGGTCATCGACTTGGTGGCGGTGACCACCGGGTGCGCGCCCAGCGCGGTGGCGATGGCCTCGGCCTCGGCGACGTCGCCCTGGGGCGTGGAGGTGGCGTGCGCGTGCACGTGGTCGATGTCCAGCGGGGACAGGTCGGCGTCCTCCAGCGCGGAGCGGATCGCCCGGGACTGGCCCTCGGGGTGCGAGGCGGTGATGTGGTCGGCGCTGGAGGTGATGCCCGACCCGGCGATCCGGCCGTGGACCGTCGCGCCGCGCGCCGCGGCGAACTCGGCGCTCTCCAGGACCATCACGGCCGCGCCCTCGCCCATGACGAACCCGTCGCGGGTGACGTCGAAGGGGCGCGAGGCGGTCTCGGGCGAGTCGTTGCGGGTGGACAGGGCGCGCATCTGCGCGAAGGCGGCCATGGTGAGCTGGTGCACGCAGGCCTCGGCGCCGCCGGTGACCACGACGTCGGCGCGGCCCAGGCGGATCAGGTCGGCGGCCATCGCGATGGCCTCGGCGCCGGCCGCGCAGGCGCTGACCGGGGTGCGGGCGCCGCCCTTGGCGCCGATGTCCATGCTCACGTAGGCCGACGGGCCGTTGGGCATGAGCATGGGGATGGTGTTGGGGGAGACCCGCCGGGGGCCGCTCTCGTTGATGACCTGGCTCTGGCCCAGCAGGGTGGTGGCGCCGCCGATGCCGGTGCCGATGACCACGGCCAGGCGCAGCGGGTCGACCTCGGGCCGCCCGGCGGACTCCCAGGCCTCGCGCCCGGCGACCAGCGCCATCTGCTCCACCCGGTCGAGGCGGCGGGCCTCGACCCGGCTGAGCACCTCGGTCGGCTCGACCTTGAGCCGGCCCGCGATCCGGGACGGCAGCTCGCCCGCCCACTCGTCCTCGATCAGGGTGACCCCGGACCGCCCCGCGAGCAGCGCCTCCCAGGTGCCGGGCAGGTCGCCGCCCAGGGGGGTGGTCGCGCCCAGGCCGGTGACGACTGCTTCACGCATGGTGTTCTCCCGTCTAGATCTCACAAACCGTGTCCGCCTCGGGGGTCGGGACCGGTCCATCGGAAACTCAGTCTGCCAGGGGCGAGCGCGATTCTCTGTGCAGATCATGAACCAAGCTGACCGGTGGCCTCTTGTAGGGAACCTATAAGTCGATCTTGGACGCTTCACGGCATTCCCTAGGATGGCGGCGTGAGTATCGAGGCGATCGCGCTGCTGAACGACCCCGTCCGGCGCGGGCTGTACGAGTACGTGGTCTCCCAGGGGCACGACGTGGGGCGGAACGAGGCGGCCGAGGCGGCGGGCGTCCAGCGCACCCTCGCCGCCTTCCATCTGGACAAGCTCGTCGAGGCGGGTCTACTGGACGCGGTGTTCCGCCGGCCCGAGGGGCGCGGGGGGCCCGGCGCGGGCCGTCCCGCCAAGTACTACCGGCGGGCTTCGGGGGAGTTCGCGGTGAGCGTCCCGCCCCGCGACTACCGGACGGCCGCGTCGCTGCTGGCCGAGGCCGTCGAGCGCGCCGGGCTGGACGAGAAGGCGGAGGAGGCGGCCCGCGAACGCGGCCGCGCGTGCGTCGGCGAGCCGGAGGAGGCGCTGCGGGAGCGCGGCTACGAACCGTACGAGGAGCGCGGTGTGCTGCGCATGCGCAACTGCCCGTTCCACCTGCTGGCCGAGGAGCATCCGGTGCTGGTGTGCTCGATGAACCTCGCCCTGCTGGAGGGGCTGGTCGAGGGGACGGGGTGGCGGGCGCGCATGGACCCGGCCCCGGGCCGGTGCTGCGTGGCCCTTTCTAAAACCAATGAGATTTGACATATTGCTGCCATGCACCTCGCACAGTTCAACCGCGCCCGCCTCACGGCGCCCTCCGCCGACCCCGTCAACCGCGACTTCACCGACAACCTCGACCGCATCAACCGGCTCGCCGACGTCTCGCCCGGTTTCGTCTGGCGGTTCGTGGAGGAGGAAGGAAGCACCTTCAGCCCCTACGACGACCCGCAGATCATCGTCACGATGAGCGTGTGGGAGTCCCGCCAGGCGCTCTTCGACTTCACCTACCGCAGCGGCCACCTGGAGTTCCTCCGCCGCAGACGCGAGTGGTTCGGGCACATGGAGGAGCCCACGATCGTGTTGTGGTGGGTCCCCGAGGGGCACACCCCCACCGTCGAGGAGGGCATGGCGCGCCTGGAGCTGCTCCGCGCCCAGGGCCCCACCCCCGAGGCCTTCACCTTCCGCGAGCACTTCGAACCCGCCGCCGCTCGCTAGACTCGCGGGGCCATGGCCGACGAACCGCCCCGCGACCCCGACGTCGATCTCGGAGTCCCCGCCCAGCGCCGCGAACTGGAGCGCACACCAGCGCGGGTCCTCGGCGCGATCTCCCTGGGCGGGGCGCTGGGCGGGGCGGCCCGCTACGGCCTGACCGTCCTGCTGCCGCAGCCCCCGGGCGGATTCCCCCTCGCCGTCTTCCTCATCAACGTGAGCGGCTGCCTCCTCATCGGCGTCCTCATGGCCGCGCTCCCGTTCCTGCCCGCCCTGGCCCGGCCCTTCCTGGGCGTGGGATTCCTGGGCGGGTACACCACCTTCTCCACCTACGTCATGGACGTGCACCGGGCCGAGGCCGCGCACACCGCGCTGCTCGCCCTCCTGGCCACCCCGCTGGCGGCGCTGCCCGCCGTCTGGCTGGGCGCGGCCGCGACCCGCGCCCTGCTCCCCCGCGGGGGAGCGGTGCGGTGACCCTGCTGCTGGTGATGCTGGGCGCGGCGGTGGGCGCGCCGCTGCGGTACCTGACGGACCGGGCGGTGCAGAGGCGGCTCGGCGCGGAGTTCCCCTGGGGGACGCTCACGGTGAACGTCGCCGGCTCGTGGCTGCTGGGCCTGCTCGCGGGGGCCGCCGCGGGCAGCGGGACCGCGGCCCTGGCGGGCGTGGGTTTCTGCGGGGCGCTGACGACGTACTCGACTTTCGGATACGAGGCCGTGCGGTTGGCCGAAGCGGGGACGCGGGGGCGCTCGGCGGCGTACGTGCTGGTGAGCACGGGTGTGGGGCTCGGCGCCGCGGCCGTGGGGACGGTGCTCGGAGCGGCACTTTAGGCGGCCGGAAAAGGGCCGAAAGATTGCCCTGAAACGGGCATGATGCCTAAGGTTGCCGCCGTGGTCACGCTGAGGAAGAGCGAGTGAGGTCCGTCCCCGTCGGGTGGCACCCGCGCAGGCGCGGGAGGGAGACGGTGCCGAGGCTGCTGGACGCCGGCATCGAGTCCCTGCTGGAGCTGGGGTCCGCGCGCTGCACACCGCAGGCCGTCGGAGCGCGGGCCGGAGTGGCGCCGGCGGCGCTGTTCCACCATTTCGGCACGCTGGAGGACTTCTACATCGCGGTGGCCGAGGAGGTCGCCTGCCGCCAGCTCGTGGCGATGCAGAGCCTGCTGGACGCCGCGCCCCCGGACGAGGAGCCGCTGGAGACGGCGCTGCGCCTGCTGGCGGAGCTGAGCTCCAACCGCGTCAGCGTGATCTTCCTCGACCTGATGGGCGCGGCCCGCACCGACCCCGTCCTGGCCGCCCGGCTCGACGCCCTGATGGAGGCGTACCGCCGCGACATCCAGGAGATGGCCGCCCAGCTGCCCGGACTGGCCGGGCTGCCGTCCGGCCTGTTCGCCGACCTCGTCCAGCTCGCCCTCGACCTCTTCCGCGGCACCGGCCTGCGCGGTGGGGACCAGCGGGAGCGGCTCCCGCTGATCCTGGCCCTGCTGCAGGGGCGGCTCGCGGTGCTCCTGGACGACTGAGCCCCGCTACCGCCGCTGCGAGAGGGCGGCCTCCCGGCGGCGCGGCCCGTACCGCGGCGCGACGCCGGGCCGCGGCATCTCGTGGTGGGGGAACGACAGGATCGCCAGCAGGGCGAGCATGAACCCGCCGGTGCGCAGGAGCGTCGAGACGAGGTCGTCGGGCCAGGGCTCGGCGAAGAGGACGGGGCTGCACAGCACCAGCATCATCCGGCCGGTGACCGTGATGAGGGTGGCCACGATGACGATCCGGCAGCGCTGCAGGGCGGTCTGCAGCTGGATGAGCGCGATGCCCGCCATGCCCAGCGTCAGGTAGGGGTAGGGAGAGGTGAAGACCGCCATGACGGTGCCCTCCGACGCCCACACCGCCGCGATGCCGCGGATGCCCGTCTCGGCGACGCCCGAGCAGACGCCCGCCCCGATGCCGTAGGCGACGCCCGCCAGGGGCCGCGCGTGCCGTCCGCCCCGCCTGCGGTCGCCGACCAGCCAGACCAGGCCCGCGATCAGCAGCGGCGGGACGGTCACCACGGCCAGCTCCCACGCCGAGGGGGAGCGGGCGACCAGGTCGGCGCCGGCGGTGTCGGCGCCGGACAGGCCCAGCAGCACCGTCGCCACCCCGAACAGCGCGACGCTGATCCACTCCCGCGGGCCGAGCCGCTCGCCCAGGAAGAGCGTCGCGTAGACCAGCAGCAGCACGAGGCTCACCGAGAAGGCCGCCTGCGCGACGCCCAGCGGCAGCGTCGAGAAGGCGATCACCTCGTAGGCCAGGCCGATGAACAGCAGGATGCCGCCGGTGAACCAGATCCCGTCGGTGAGCATGTGCCATGTGGCCTGGAACGGGCGGCTGCCGCGCAGCGGGGGCATGCGGAAGGCGGCCTGCTGGAAGAAGAGGAAGGCCATGTAGTAGACGCTCGTCCCGAGGATCGCCGCGCCTACCGAACCCAGGGTGACTCCGTCCAAGGCGGCGGCTCCTCGTCTGTATTTAGTGTGATCTGTCTCTCTTCCGACGGATACCTTACGGGACGTCTGTCGGGATCGTTATCTCGCTCAGATATCACCTCTACCTCCACCTTCACGCTATGTGGCACAATCCTCACTCTCTTGGATCTTTCAGGGGAGGCGCGCCCGTATGAGATATGTGCACACCGCCGGGGCCGTACTCCTGGCCGCCGCTGCGATCCTCGCCACTCCCGGCGCGGTCTCCGCTTCCGCCCGCGCGGACAAGACCCTCCGCCTGCGGCAGGACACCCCCGTCACCGCCGCGAGCAGGGCGGGCGGCACCTGCCCGGTGCCCGCCGACAAGGACGGCTGGCACTTCACTCTCGCCGAGGCTCCGCAGAACGTGGAGTTCCGGTCGGTGACCGTCACCTTCGACAACGGGGGCACCTGGACCTCCGGCGCCGCGGGCCGCGACGCCTACGTGGCGTCCGAACGGGGGGCCTCGCTCACCGCCGCCACCGCCGTCGTGGACGGCTCGCTGCTCGCCCTGCCGCTGGTGCGCCACTTCGACCTGGCCGGCACCTGCCCCGGTCAGGCGCCCCCGCCCGCTCCGGCTCCGGCACCCGTGCTTCCGGTCGAGGAGCAGCCTCCGGGGGAGGGGCGGCCTCCCGTGGCGCCGCCGCCCCAGGACGGGGACCAGCAGTCCGGCGAGGACGAGCCGCAGCCCGCGGATCCGAAGCCGAAGGACGACGACCAGAAGCCCAGCGCCTCCCCGTCCCCCGCCGTCTCCGCGACGGACGCCACGCCGCTGCCCAAGATCGGCGACGGCCCCGACCAGCCGCGGCTCCACGTCAACACCGATGAGGGAGCGACCCCGGTGCCCGCCGCGGCCGACGAGCCCTCCGACGGCCTGGGCGTCCCCGGATTCGCCCTGCTCGCCTTGGGCGTCTTCCTGCTGGTCTTCGGCGGCGCGGCCGGCTTCCTCACCTTCCGCCGCCGCGGCGCCTGACCCCTCCTTCCGAAGCTTCCCGATCCCGGCGGATCGGACTCTTCAGGGCGTCCGGTACATTAAGCGCACGCTTAATGGAGGGGCTGGAGGACGACGTGCGGCGGACGCTGTTCAACGAGGACCATGAGGCTTTCCGGGAGACGGTGCGCGCGTTCGTCGAGCGCACGATCGTCCCGAACCACGAGCGTTTCATGGAGCAGCGCTCCATCGACCGCGAGGTGTGGCTGGAGGCCGGCGAACTGGGCCTGCTCGGCCTGGAGATCCCCGAGGAGTACGGCGGCTCCGGCGCCCACGACTTCCGCTTCAACGTCGTGGTCAACGAGGAGTTCTCGAAGGTCGCGCTGGCCTTCGCGTCCTGCATGAGCATCCACGCCGACATCTGCGCGCCCTACCTGATGAAGCTCACCACCGAGGAGCAGAAGAAGCGCTGGCTTCCGAAGTTCTGCACGGGCGAGATGTGGACGGCCATCGCCATGACCGAGCCCGGCGGCGGCTCCGACCTCGGCGCCCTGAAGACCACCGCGGTCCGCGACGGCGACACCTGGGTCATCAACGGCAGCAAGACCTTCATCACCAACGGCTACTCCGCCGACTTCGTGATCGTCGCCGCCCGCACCGACCCCGCCAAGGGCTCCAAGGGCATCTCCCTCTTCGCCGTCGAATCCGGCACCCCCGGCTTCGAACGCGGCCGCAAGCTCGACAAGATGGGCCAGCACGAGTCAGACACTGCCGAACTCTTCTTCAGCGACGTCCGCGTCCCCGCCGACAACATGATCGGCGAAGAGGGCACCGGCTTCATCAACATGATGAAGCTCCTGCCTCAGGAGCGCCTGGCCACCGCCGTCACCAACCTGACCCACGCCACCCAGATCTTCACCGAGACCCTCCAGTACGTGAAGGACCGCAAGGCCTTCGGCCAGCCCATCGGCTCCTTCCAGCACAACGCCTTCCAGCTCGCCGACCTCTCCACCCGCCTCGACGTCACCCAGGCCTACGTCGACAAGTGCATCGAGTTCCACGTCGCCGGCGACATGACCACCATCGACGCCTCGAAGGCCAAACTCTGGTCCTCCGACATCCAGAACGAGGTCATCGACACCTGCGTCCAACTCCACGGCGGCTACGGCTACATGCACGAATACCGCGCCGCCCGAGCCTGGGCCGACGCCCGCGTCACCAAGATCTGGGCCGGCTCCAACGAGATCATGAAGTTGATCATCTCCAGAGACCTCGGCCTCTAGCCTGACCAGCACCTTCATGAACTCGTTGGAGCCGTACGCTAACACAAAGTTAGAAAAAATGTTAGACGGGTGACCCCCGTGTGTCCCCGTAGCCACCCCTCGCACCCCGTGGCACCCCCTGCCACCTCGTCCAGAACGCCCCGCGTCCTCGACCGAGGCGGCAGGTGGGGCGACGAGTCAGGTGCGCTCGCTGTGTCGGTCGGGCACCGTGTGGTCGACCACCCGGACTATGACCCCTATCGCCCTTGTGTGGCCTTTCTGTGGTTACGGTCGCTTGCTTTTTTTGATCATCGAGCGATTGCCGTTAATCCCACGTGGCTCAACGGCTAGTGATCCGGTCCCACAGACAAGACCCCCTGCGAGTGCGGTGTTCTCGGTCGTCATCTCATGCCGATGAGCGTGCGTCATTTCGTCAGAAGGATGCGGGGGGGGGTAACTACAGATTGCCAACAGCGAGACGCTGCTGATGTTCGCAGAGGAGAAGCCAACAAGGCTGCCAGGCAGGCAGCGCGGGCGGAACCCCTGCGTCGCGGGCAGCGGAACTTGAAGAGCCTGAACTAGTCGCGTGGCATCGCGCAAATTCCTCCACCGACAGGGTGCCGATCGGTTACCGTTCAGGCATGGTTGCAAGAGTTGTTCCGGAGTACTCCAAGAGCGCCGTTGGTCGCGCGAGCAAACTAATGGGCAAGGGAAAGGGCACGCTCGACGAGCTCGCAGAGGCCCGTGCGATTTTGAGCAACTTCCGCAGCGCGCATGCGTTCCCGCTCAATGCCGTAACGGTGACGGTGAGGCAGAAGGCGCTCCGCGTCAACCCGAACGCGGTCGTGGCACAGAGGCTGAAGCGGCTCCCAACCATCTTGGACAAGCTGACTCGTATCCCGACGATGAGCGTCACCACCATGCACGACCTGGGAGGCTGCCGGGTCGTCTTCGAAACGGTGGACGAGGTCGACGAGCTCGTCAACGTGCTGCGCGAGCTCCCGCGAGCGCGTAATCGCGTCACGCGCGTCTACGACTATCTCCGTGACAGCCCAGGCCCGAAGAAGTCCGGCTACCGAGGGATACACCTCGCCTACGAGTACGGCGCCTCCAAGTCGGAGTATCACGGCCTGCGGATCGAGCTCCAGGTCCGTACACAGCTTCAGCACGCGTGGGCGACCGCGGTTGAGACGATGGACCTCTTCTCGGGCAGTGAGCTCAAGTACGGGAAGGGCGATCCCGAGGTCATCCGTTTCTTCGTCCTCGTCAGCTCGCTCATGGCATGTGAGGAGAGGACGGCGCCGGTTCCCGGCGCTGAGGCTCCGGCTCGGGACCTGCTGGATGAACTGGCGAAGTTGGAGGTCAGGCTGGGGATCGTAGGGCGACTGCAAGGGTACGCGGCCATTGTGAGCAGCCATGCGACCAGTGACCGCCGCAACGCGCTGACCCTGGAACTCCGACGTGGGGAGGGCGTTCTGACGGTCACGGTGCATGAGACGATGGCCGAGGCCGAGGCTCGCCTAACAGAGCTGGAATCGCAAAACGACGACGACCTGGACGCCGTTCTGGTCAACATCGCCCGCATCAGCCAGCTGCAGGCGGCGTACCCTAACTACTACGCCGACACGTCCATGTTCACCGACTTCGTGACATCGCAGATCGAGGGTCTCTCGCGGTAGGCAACTCGGCGCTCGGGCAGGCCACCAGGCCTAGTCAAGCGTGAGCAAGTTTCGAAGGAGCAAGGTTGTCATTCCGCGGCGCATCACGACCTACGATCAACCGATCCGTTCGGTCAAAGACACGGAGATTTTCTCCGGTCTGCATACGTAGGCCATGCGCCATACGTGCTCGTACTGACCGACACCCCCGACGAACTAGTAGCTATCCGCCGCCAGCTGGTCGATGGCCGCCTGGAGGTTGTCAACCTCGAACGCCAGGTTGCGCAACCCAAGTTCGTTGGCCATCGTTGCAGCAGGCGACCGGACAAAGCTTGGCAGCCGCCGTCGGGCTGCCCGCAACCACGTCCGCCAACGGCTCTCATCCCGCACGCCCTCGGGGACGAGGCACAACCGGGCGCAGCGTCGGCAGCAGGGTCTGGCGCGGAGGTGGCCCTGGCGACCCTAACGGCCGGAACCGGTGTTGGCCTCATCCGACCTCCGTTACGTATAGGTTTGTATTGCACTTGTCTGTAATGTCCATCATGGTGTCGCCTTCGCCTGGCGTTCCCACCGAGTTGGCCGGTGGCCTTTCTCATTGGTGGGTCCTTTTCTCAGATACTCTCTATCATGGAGTCCCTTGCTGCGGTCATGGGGACTGGGCCCTGCTAGAGATCCGCGAATCGTTCCACAGAACGGTGAGGCGGTCGCGTTTGCGGTCCTCGAGGGTTGAGGTTCCCTCGCAGCACGGCTATCTGCGGTGAGATGGGTCAGTCGGCATTGTGCGAGGCTCGATACTGCTCCTCATAGCCTGACAGGCTGAGCATTCCAAGGCTGGAATGCCTTCTGAACGGGTTATACCAGCACTCGATCCATTCAAACACCGAGGCGGCGAATTCTGCTCTGTTCTGCCATTTCCAGGTGTCGAGAAGCTCAAGCTGGAGTGTCCCCCAAAACGATTCAATGAGCCTCTTTCATCCTCGGCGAGGGCGTTGGTCACGGCATGATCGCGACTTGAGGATTCACCCCTGAACGTAGAGAAGACCCTGGTAGACGGACTGATCACCACAATCATCTTGTCCCACCAGGAGCTTGTGGATGCGGTGCAGCCCCGGCCAGGCAGGCCACCTGGTCAAAGCGATCGCCGTCCTTCAGAATGACCGAACCACTCAAGCCGCCCGAGGATGAAAAAGGTTCAGTGACAGGCCCCGGCGATCTCTCTTGCCATGGCTTGGTAGGTCAGGTAAGCACGGTTGATTCGCCAGGGCTCGCAGGCCCTCCCACGGTTGCAACGGTGGGAGGGCGCTGGAGTGTTAGTCCTCTGCGAACTCCTCGTCTTCTTCGCCGGTGTTGGGCTGGTCTTCTGGTGGGGCGGTACGGCGGTATTCGGGGTGGTCGCGGTCGATTTGCTTGGCGGCGTGCAGGGGTGCGGGGTAGCGGGATCGGTCGGACCAGGCGATGGTCTGGTGGCAGAGGCGTGCGACGGCGTGGGCGAGGGCTGCGCCGTTGATGCCGGGCTGGAGCACGATGGGGTGGATGCCGGTAGTGGTCATGGTGTACCAGGGCGCTTTGAGTTCGTTCTTGCGGCGTTCGGAGGCTTCTTCGCCAGCTTTGCCGAGGGAGGCGTGCCAGCGGGTGAAGGTCGATCCGAGACGGCCGCCGCCCCCTCCGTCGAAATTGCGGGGGAGGTTGAACAGCATCCACGTGGGGGTGCCGAAGTCGGTGATCACTTCATACAGTTGAGGTGAGGTACGGGTTTCCCGCGTGGTGCCGTCCTGGTTGAAGTGGGTGATAGAGGAGAGCTGCGGCATCTCCTTGTCGCTGATGTTGATCCGGATGACCGCAGCGGGCCTTCGGTGGGACGGGATTCCGGCACCGGGCAGCCAGGTGCGGCGTTCGTTGGGGTCAGGGGCGCGGCCGAGGTGCTGGTTTTGCAGGCCGGGCCAGATCCGGCGGCAGGCGTGGCCGTCAACGATGACGGCGTAGGGTGCTCCGTCGAGGTGCTCGGACAGGTCGGCGAGCGCCTGGTCGATGTCGCGGCCGGCTTCGGCCCACCGCTGGTTCTCAGTGGTGTTCTCGCTGTTGCGGTGCTCGGGGTAGCCGTGTGACTGGAAGACGTGGGCGGCTTCCCGGTAGGGAAGCCACTGGCGGTTGAGAGAAGTCCAGCCGAGCATCGTCCACACCCCGCCGGGAGCGGGGGAGGGAACGATCGCGGTGGCGAGGATGATGCGGCGCGGTTCGCTGCGGGTTCCGGGCGGGCTGGCCTGCTTCCGGACGTGAACGCCGCAGAAGGTGAGACGGGGCAGGGCCGGTGCGCCGTCGTCGGTGACGAGGGCGTCCTCCAAGCGCTGGTCGATGATGCCGAGACCGCGATAAAGGTCGCGGAAGGCCATGAAGGCGGGGTGGTCGACCTCGGAGGGCTGCACGACTTGGGCCTCCTTCCCGTACTTGCCGGGCTTCTTGCCCATCAGGTGCTGGGGGGTGATGCCCCGGCGGGTGAAGAACGGCTTGTTCTGGAACTTCGCGTCGATCTGCTCGACCCGCCGCGCGTACGCCTCGGCTTTCTCTCCTTCGTTCCGCTCGGGCTTGTGCTCCTCGTCGGGGAGTTCGGTCTCGCAGAACGCGCCGATCATCACCGAGCCGCTTTCGTCGTCGAGGAACTTCTCGAACGGCTGGGCGGCGCCGTTGCGGTCGGTGGCGGGGCCGTGGCCGAGGAAGTCGGGCGCGGATTGGAAGACGACGCTGACGTGGTCGGTGAGCGCGGTCTCTTCGCCTTCGGGCGGATCGAGGCGGGCGGGGTCGAGGCTGTACGCCTTCGCCAGGCAGTTGATCATGCGCAGGCGGGTGACGTCCCGATAGTACAGGCACAGGATCCGCAGCCGGGTGAACCCGGCATGCAGGATCGCGGCATGGACGTCGGGGACGGCGGGAAAGCCGAACGTGTCGGTGGGCAGCCCGGCCTCCTCACGCGCCTTCTTGTCCTTGGCCGTCAATGGGTCGGTCGGCCGGCGTTTGAAGCCCATGTCGGACTGGATGATGTTCAGGCCGCTGACTCGGTCGCCGAACACCGCATCGACGTGGTCTTCCAGCAGGCGCAGGTGACGCATGCCGGGGCCGGTCCCAACGGCGAAGGCGTAGTTCTTGGGCATGATCGGCCGGACTGTGTCGGGAGGCGGGGTGATGAATGAGGGTTTGCGGCCTGCCTCCCGGGCGGCTTTGGCGGTGAGGCGTTCGGTGGCGGCGCGCTGTTCTATATCGCGCAGCGGGGTGTCGTCCATCTTGAGGTGGGCCAGGACCTGCAGGGCATGCCGGTTGACGCTGCGCATGCCGCCTCCGCCGGTGAGCGCGACACGCAGCAGCGGCAGACCGGGTTTGGGCTGGGCGAGCAGCGTGGTCTTGGCGAAGACGAGGTTGCTGTAGACACGGGTGACGTGGGAGTCCAGAAGAAGTACCGGGTTGGCGATGTTGGGAAGCGTCTTCATCGTCAGGGAGATCGTCGACAGCGCGTACTGTGAGTCCTTGGCGGTGATCTTGTCGCGGCTGATCGGTTCGTCGCTGTTGTAGGCGCGGCCGAACGGCGCGTCCCAGGCGATGAGGTTGCCTTCGCTGTCAGGCAGGTAGTCGATCAGACGGGCCTCGCCGACCTCCCAATCGTAGGTGCGGAGGTTTCCGTTCTTGTCGGGCTTGCGGAGCGGGTGGAGCTGGGTGACGGTGAACGGCTGGGAGGCGAGCTGGCCGGCCAGATCCCACGTGATGGTCTCGTACACCCAGTCGGGGATGATGGGCTGCTGGCCGCTGCGGGGGGCGAGGAATTCGGCCAGGTGCATCTGCTGCTCAGGGGTGTCGGCGATCAGGCGGGCCAGGTGGGTGGACGGGCGGAGCACGCCGGCGTCGATGTTCTCGCCGAGCGCGACGGCCTCCAGGAGGGTGAACATCCGCAGGAGCGTGGCGTCGCTGATGGTCTCCTTCGAGGCCAGGAACCGGCAGGACTTGTCAAGGTGGACGTAGCCGCCAGTGAGCGCACGCAGGACGGTGGTGATGATGCTGTAGGGGACCTGTTCAGGCCCCCCTCGGCGGGTGCGCTTCTGCAGATCCCACCAGGCGCCGCAGGTCTCGTCGGTGAACAGGCGCAGGTGGACGGAGGAGTCGCCGACGAGGTGTGGGGTGCACCTCAGGGCGAGGGTGTTGGCGTGGGAATCGTGCTCGCGGGTCACGGGATCTAGTTCTCCATTTCGGGGAGGATGGGTCGGTGGGCGGCGGGGAAGTGCCTCATACCTGCTCGGGGTCGATGCCTGCGTAGGACAGGAATGCGCCGAGCGCTTCGCCGTACAGGTCGTTCATGCGGCGCCGGACTTCGGGGGTCCAGCGGGAGTGGATGCGCTCGATGATCGTGATCAGGTCCGAGCTCCAGGTCTCGTCCTGGAAGGAGTAGTCGACGAGGTGGAGGTTCATGTCGGTGCCGCCGCGGCGGGCGCGTCCGGCGAGCTGGATGAGGTCGACGAGCATCCCGGCGATGACCTGTTCTTGCAGGGTGTGGGTCATCGCGGAGAACTGGGTGGGAGAGCGTAGGATCAGTCCAAGTTGCTCCCACGCCCGCTCGGTGGCGGTATGGATCGCCTGGAGCGGGTCGGCTGTCCCTCCGGCAGGGAGGGCGTTCATGCCGGCGGCGTTGACGCTGCCGTACATCCAGGCGGGTTCGTCGATGGTCAGTGGCGGCCGGGTGCACAGATAGATCGACTGAACGGCTGACCGGGTCCCGACGACGATGTTGAGGCCGCGGGCGATCACCGATAGTGGCGCGATGAGAACGTCCCCGTCTTTGGGGAAGTCCTCGAACTGCTCGGGGGTGATCGGCCGGGCCAGGTTCGCGGCGGGCAGATACCTGGCGTACCGGTGGGGCTCTCCGGAGGGGACCGCGACCCATACCCGCAGGTTGAAGCCCTCGGCGCGGGACAGCCCGAGCGCCAGCAGGGCACATTGCTCGTAGCTGTTGGCGGCCAGGATGACCCGGGCCCGCTTTTGGTCGCTCTCCTTCTCCGACGCCCGCAGCCTCTCGATCTTCTTGGCGATCTTCGAATACAGGCGGGTGCCGAGTTCGATGAGCGCTTCGCGCTTTCCTGCGGGGTGGCTGCCGGCGATCCGGATCGGTTCGCCCATCATCTGGTGTCCGGGCCCGTAGGTGAGGGTGTGGGACTCGGTGACGATCGAGCGCGCTTGGGCGTCGGTCATCCACCAGGTGACCGGGACGTGCACATGCTCGCGGACCGCTTCGGGGAAGTATGCGGTGGCCGACAGACCGATGACAGCCCGTTCGACGCGGGCGGTGAGCAGTGATACCAGGCCGCCGAGTTCGCTGACGTAGGTGTGGGGGTCGCCGGAGATGTTCTGCGCCGATAGTTCGGCGTCTTTCTCCTTGTTGTCCAGGCCGGTGACCCGGTAGCCGGTGATGGCGCGGCCGAGCATTCCCAGCGGGAGAACGGCGTTGATGGACCGGGGTTGGGCACCCTCCAGGATCCGATTGGCCGAGGCCAGGCCCGAGTGCCGTAGCTGCTGGACGTCGTCGCGCAGGATACCGAGGCAGGCGTCGAGTTCCTTCAGGTAGCCGCGGACGATGAGGAGGTTGATGGCGCGGCTGCGCATCCGGGTTTGGGGGATCAGAGGGGCGAGCAGGCCGTGCAGTTCCAGCTTCACCAGATCGAGGAAGTCCTGACCGCGGGGCGCGGACAGGGAATCGAGGGCCATGCCGACGTCCTGCCACAGGCCGGAGCGTCCCGCTCCAGCCGCCGTCCCGGCCGGGGCGGCGGCGTACCGTTCGGGCAGCAGCGCCTCCAGTTGACCGTACACAGCGGAGGGGATGGGCTGACCGGGGGTGACCTGTCCGGGGAACAGCAGGTCGATCAGTTCGCGGTCCCGTGCTCCGGCCAAACGCCATCCGGCGTTCTGGCCCGCGCCGCTGCGCTGCCGGGTGGTGTCGTCATCGCTGACGGTCAGGTGCAAGGCGCTCTGGCAGACGGCCATCAGCAGGGATTCGGCCATCAGCCGGACGTGGCTGACGGAGGTGAGCAGGCTGGATTCGACCCGGATGGGCAGGTGCTTGGCGTCGGTGTCGAACAGCTGGGGCGCCGATTCCCAGGGTCGGCGGGTGTGCAGGATCATGCGAGTGGCGCACCGGTCCACGACCGTGGACTGGAACTGGTCGATCTCGTCGACGATGACCGCGTGTGAGGTCCGTAGCACGAACTCGCGGACGGTCAGGCCGCTGGTCGGCCGCCCGTCGAGGTTCACGCCTATTTTCAGAGTGCCGTCGATGAAGTTGTGGTGGTTGGTGACCACGACCGAGGCATCACATGCGGCGTAGACGGGCGCCCACTTCCCGCAGTGGGGGATCCACGGACAGGCCGCGAACATGGTGCCGTGCTGCAGGGTCAGGCAGTTCTCCTGGCCAGGAGGATAGGTTCCGGCGCTATCGAGGAACCGGGTCTGAGCACAGCCGTAGGCAAGGACGTCGACGTCACGGGCTCCCCTCACACCCCACTCGCCGGGCGCGGAGGCATCCTCGCGGATAAGCGCGGCGTGTTTGAGGGCGCGTTCGTGCCGCTTACTCGGAGCCATCAGGGGAGCGCAGGTGGCGGCATGGGCGAGGTGGCCCTCGCGGTGCAGGTAGGCCAGGTCGGCGGAGATGTCCCATACGGTGGACAAGGTGGCCTTCACATTGGGGACCACCAAAGTGATCCGCAGGTCGTGCAGGGCGAACCAGGAGGCAAGGACTCGGATCAGGACGGTCTTGCCGGTGCCGGTCGGCGCGTTGAAGATCTGTGTGGCGCCAGCCAGCAGCCGCATCACCTCCACGATGTCCGATTCCTCGCACCGCAGTTCCCTGAACAGATTGGACAGGACGTTGTGCAGGTATCGGTCCTCATCGAGTTCGTAGCGGCGCTCGATCAGCGCCGCGACGTCCAGGAGTTCCTTGACCGTCGGCTCGATCGCCTGGATGTGCGGCACGGTGAGGGCATGCGGCAGGACGTCATGGTCGGGGGCCTCGGTGAAGTCGGGGTAGATGGGGATGGTGAGCTTGCCGTGGACCCTGCCCTCACCGGTGACCCAAACCTTCTTGGTGGCCCAGATGCCCGGGCCGGCGAACTCAGGCGGTTTCGGGCGCGTGCTGGGTCGACGGAACCGTGCTGTGATCCGATCGACATAGGCCAGCAGGTCAACGCCGACGTGCGGGTGGGCGGCCTCTGCCCGGAACGGAGCGAGGCCGGCCAGCAAGAACGGATGCATCACCGTGGTGGGCGCGTCCGGATCTCCGTCGTGGTGGTCGCCCTGTAGGGCGCCCAGGAGGGAGCGGGCAGTGATGGCGAATCGGCGCGGCTGCGCCAAGTCGGCGGGCGCCAGCGCCATGACGTCGGCGATGCGGCGCCGCTCCTCGGGGTCCAGGAGCGGCCAACGGTCCCACGCCTGCGGTTTGCGGGTTGCGAAGAACGCCGCTTGATCGAAGGCGGCCAGGAGCCTGCCGTCGGCGTCGTGGCGGGGGAAGTAGTGCCCGGTCAGCGCCAGTGCGGCGTACACGTAGGTTTCCGTCACGGACAGTTCGTTGCTCATGCCCACCGCACTCCTGCCTCGTCGCACACCATTACTGCGAAATCCGTGACCGCTAGAGCCCGCATCCCGTACTGGCGGCAGATGCCATCCAGCATCGGCACCTGGCCGGAGCGGTGGTCGGGGACGATCAGCCACTGTGCGCCGCCGCGGTCTCCCTGGGCACGGTGGATCGACTGGCCGAGGGTGTGGCCGTGGGTGTAGTCCTTCAGATCAGCCTTGAACACCTTCGCGGCGCCGCCGGGCTGAGGGATGTCGATTCGGTGGTCGTAGGCGTCGCCTAGTGGCCACAGCTGCACCGTCGCTCCCATTCCAGCCAGCCGATCCTCAAGCACCTGGTGGAGGCGGAGCTCGGGCAGGCCGGGCACGGTCGTGTACCGCCACACGCCGCGGTCGAGGGCCTTGCATCCTTCAGCTCGGCGTGCTGGTGGCGGGTCGTCGGAGACCGACAGATGCAGGAGCGCTTCCCTGTTGGTAGGACGGCTGGGTTCGGTAAACGGCTGCAGATCGGGCGGGCCGCCGTCGGTGGGGTGGAAGGAGTAGCGGGCACCGGTGTCGGCGTGTCGGGCGTAGAAGCACTCGACCCGCCCGAACAGCCGGCCGCCTTGCTTGTACTCTGTCACCTTCATCGGCCACCGGCACACCGGGCAACCAAACCACCAGCCCAGGTACAGACACTGGTAGGAGATGTCGGTGTAGAACCCGATGGCCTTCAGCGGCAGCCCGAGCTCCGACAGTTCCTCAGACGTGCCGGCGGGATGGGTGATGAGGTTGCGGCGGTCGGTGACGTACTGGTCCGGACCTCGACCGGAGATCGCCGCGAACACCTCGGCCTGAGCACGGTGGCTGCGGACCTGGTCGGCGCTGACCCGCTGGCCGGAGAAGTCCCGCAGGCTCCGGATCAGCGACAGCAGCTCCGCGTTCTCCCAGCCCAGGTCGAACGCGTCCTCGGTGACGTACCCGTCGGCATCTAGAATCGTGACGCCCTCCATGCCCTCGCTGGAGATCCAGTCGGGGAGCAGGTCGCTGATCGGGCCGCGCAGCCGGGCACGGAAGTAGCCGAAGGGAAGATGGGCGGAGGGGCCGAGCGCGGCGAGGACATCGCCGTGGCACTCCATCAGGGTCGCCGCTCGCTCTTGGGGGTGAAGCCCAGGTGCGGTGAGTGCTTCGCCGGCGAGGATGAACGCGGTGTTGAGCAAGGACAGGCCTTCGGCCGCGCCGAAGGTCACGTCGTCGGACTGTACAGATGCCATGTCGCGAGACCGTAGAGGTATCCACTGACATTTCCAGGTCCCGAGAAAACACTACTCGGCGGTAATACTAGAATTGGCCCTAAATGACTATGTCATCGGTTCCATCGGGGTCATCCGAATTATGATAAATGGTCCGGTATCGGTGGAGATACTCCAGGGTGTGGCGTCGGCCGAGGTCGGTCAGCTGCCAGCGGTACTCCCGCACATGGGTTCCGTCATCGGCCATGATCGGTTGTGACGCGATGAAGCCCCGGCTGGCGCGCGCGTTCGGGGATGGCTTGTATCCGACCGCGAGATAGAAGGGCGCCTTTCCAGCCAGGGAGTTCTCTGGGAGCCCTTCGGGGCCCGCTTCGATGATCCTTTTGATGGTTCTCCACAGCCATTCCGACAGCAGGTGTTCCGGCGGTCCGGGATCACGTGGCTCGCCCCACCCTGCGCGGGCGGCCGACCGGCCTGCCCGAGTGATCTCCACCAGGACGCAACCGACGACACCTGCGCCCGGCACCTCGACCTGATCCTCGCAGACCGACACGAGTCCGCGATGGGCGAGCGCGTGCAGGGTCGGACCTGCTCCCGGATCGTGTAGTCCGCGCTGTTGTAGCCGCTCCTGGAGTCGGGTGTAGCCGACGAGGTCGGAGGGTGCGCGCAGGGCGAACGGCAGCCTGCGCCACTCGGCAGCCGGCGGCACGGGCAGGCGGTGAGTGCGGCGCAGCCACATCTCCACCTCGACCATCCGGTCCTCTCGCATGATCTCACCCAGGTAGATCCGCTGCCGATCGTTCAAGCCCTCCCACCGCTCCACCGCCGCGGCACTCGGCGGTTTCGTGCGTGGTTCCGGCATTACGGGAACCTGGTCGCCTGGCCGGGACCGCATCCAGGCGTCCAGCACCATCCGCACTGGCACCCCGTACAGATGGGCCAGGCGTTGCACCAGGCGTCCGGTGACCTGAGGATCCCGCCATGCCCACCCGCGCACCGGTCGGCCGCGCTCGAGGTCACGCAGCTTGGTGGCGCTGAGGAACAACTTCTCGCCCAGAGGTTCCTCCCGTAGCACCGCGGCGGCCTTCTCCGTGGACAGCCCGGCTGTGAACCGCAGGTCGGCCAGGGATTCCATGCCTGGCTGACGGCCCGTCAACGCAGCCACCGAGCAGGCGAGTGCCTGCGCGAGTCGCTCCACGTTCTTCGCCTCCGGTGTGTGCCGACCCTCCTCCCAGTAACCGACCATCCGGGTCGTCACACCGACCTTCTCGGCGAGTCCATGGGCGTCCAAACCCGCCTGCAGGCGCAGGGACCGGAGCCGAGTCGGATCAACCATCAACAGCCGCTGCACCATGTCTCCAGTTAAATGCAACGAAGACTTCATCGCAACTGCTTGGCTTGAGGGATACGGTGCGCAGAAGGGTCGCTGAGCGCGGAAGATGAACCGTTGGGGGGACGCGTATCCAACTGTCGGATAGATCTATTTCGTCCCTGCAGGTAGCCACGGGAGGCGCAGACCTACCAGAGCACAGCGGTCGCGGAGGCGGGCGGTGAGGCGGCAGGTGAGATAAAGGAGATGGTGGTGACGTAGGGGCTGATAGGGAGGGTGCTGCCCATCGCGAGAAGGAGACCGCCGACCAAGGAGGCGATGACGCGCATGGCGGCCGCGGCGGAGTGCAGATGGGGGAGAGGGCGAGTAGTGCGCCGATGGTTCGCGGTAAGCAAGAGCGCGGCCAGGGCCCCGGGGAAGGACAGTTCCGCGATGCTGCGCACCGCAAAATGCAGGTCGCACATCATCACAAGGATGCTGACGAGCCCGCCGACCAGGCCGAGGACCGCGCCCGTGATGAGGGAGCCGCGCATCAGGACGAGCAGGTCGCCGTATCCGTCGAAGTCGAAGACCTCGTACCAGAGGCTGGCGGGGGCCCTCGCCGGAGGTCGCCAGAGAGGCAGCGAAGTTCCCTCTTCCCACCTCACATACTCGGACCACGACCCTCCCAGGCGGGGACTAGTGGCTTGTAACCCAACCTTGCTGGGGTAACTGGTCCATGAGCGGATCGGGGAACTGGCCGCGAAGCCGACCTTGGGCTTGGCGTTCTGGTTGTGCCAGCGGATGTAGGCGGCGATCGCGTCGTTCTGCTCGGTGTGGCTGCGGTGGTCGGTGCCGTTGAGGGCGAAGTAGCGCAGGGCGGCGAACTCGGATTCGATCCAGTTCAGCCAGGAGCCGTAGGTCGGCAGGAACACCAGGTCCACATCGTTGGCCGCGGCCCATGTCCTGACCTGGGGGTGTTTGTGGGGTGAGTAGTTGTCGCAGACCACGTGCAGGCGCTCGCCGGGCCAACGCTCGCGCAGGGACTTGAGGAAGGACAAGAACTCGCGCCATCGTTTCCGGTGCCGGATGCGGTAGTAGAGGCGGCCGGCGGCCAGATCGAGGGCGCCGAGCAGGTGGCGGACCCCGTCGTTGCGGTTGTAGGTCGCCCGCAGCCGGGCCGGACGCGTGGGCGGCCGCCAGGCCTTGCCCTTGCGCGGCTGCAGGTTCAAGGGGCCGAACTCATCCACGCAGACCACCCGGCCGCCCTTGGGCGGGGTGTCGTAGAGGGCCAGGATCCGCTGCATCTTGGCGATGAAGTCCGGATCGTTCGAGCTCTTCCACGTCGTCGTGGTCTGCCAGGACACCCCGCCGGCCTTGAGGATGCGGGCCCGGTGGGTGCGGCTGAGCGAGGTGACCAGGCCGATCTTCTCCAGGTGGGCGGCGAGCTTGGCCAGGCTCCAGGTCGCAAAGGCGGTGATGCCCCATTCGGCGGGGGTCGTCCGGGCGATCAGGCAGATGCGCTCGCGCACCCACTCACCGATCCTCCGCGGACGGCCCCCTCTCCATTTTGGGTCCAGGGCGTCGAACCCCCGCTCGTTGAACGCGTGCACCACTGAGCGGACGTAGTCGTCGCTCACCTGCATCAACGACCTGATGGCGGAGGCCGGCTGGCGCTGGGCGGACATCAGGACCACGATCGCCCGCCGCAGTTTCACCGGGTCCTTGGCCCGCCGGGTGATGCCTTGCAGCTTGCGGCCTTCCTCCATCGTCAACGCCCGGACGAACACCTCGGGTTTGCGTGCCACGACCACCTCCCGGAAACGACTCCGGGACCAGGCTGCCGGGCCCGCCTGCCGAGATCAATTCCCCAGCAACGTTGGGAGACAAGCCACTAGCTGGGGACCACACGGCATGCGCACCCCCGCTCGAACAGGGCTAACGGAACGCTCCGCAGACCCATACGGGCACCCTGAGCTGGAAAAACGGCTTCCGAATCTGTACTAGGGGTCAAGGGGTCACAGGTTCAAAGCCTGTCGTCCCGACCATGAAGCAGCAGGTCAGAGGCCTCATCTCCCCTTGGGAGGTGGGGCCTTTGATCATCCGTCCGCGATTCGTCCGCGGGATTGAACGTGATCACCTGGCCTGGGCCGCTCCTGGTTGGTCCGCGCTGCTACGCCTCGGACACTGCCATCGGCTCGTTTGAACATGGCTGTCCGCGCCAGTAGGGGTGGTTTGTAATCAACGGGGTGGTGCCGGTCTTCGGGCTTGGACGGTCTTGGGTCGCGTCGCTCTGGCGGAGGTTGTTGATCTGCGGCGTGGATCGACTTGTGAATCTACGGCGTAAAGGCAAACGCTGAGGGCGCCTCCGTTATTTTCTAGGTGACGACGGATGCCAAGCAGGTGGAGCCTGCTGCGATCAGGTGATGCGGACCGCGGACCTCCCCGGTTTGAACGGAGATTCCGTCCGCGCAGGGCGCTTCATTCCCTGCGCGGATTCCCGACGAGGCTGCCGCCTACTTCTTCTCCGCAATTCGGATTTCTCATGAGACATCTGCCGTCTCCTGGCTGGTGCCTGATGACCGCCGCACGCGAGCCGGTCGAGTCCTTCGACCCCGAGGAAGGCTTTCCCTGACCTCAGCCAGTCGTAGCAATTCTGCTGGTCAGTAGATCGGCGAAGACTTCTTTGGGCTTGAGGTAGCCGAGGATAGCCCAGGGCTGGTTGTTGAGCTCATTGGTGACGGCCTGCAGATAGTCCGGGTTATTAGTGATCGCGGTGCCTTTTGGGGAAATGCTTGCGCAGTCATCGGTTGGTGTTCTCGTTCGTGCCGCGTTCCCAGGGCGAGTGGGGGTGGGCGAAGTAAACGGGAAATTCGGCTTTGAGGGTGATGGCGGCGTGGTCGGCCATCTCCGACCCGCAGTCCCAGGTCAGCGACCTGCGCAGCACTTCGGGCAAGCCATGGACGGAGTCGATGACGGCCTCGGAGACCGTGGTGGCGTTACGGGCGGGCGAGTGGGACGAGCACGACGAATCGCGAGACGCGCTCGACCAGGGTGCCCACGGCGCTCTTGCCGTCATTGCCGATGATGAGGTCGCCTTCCCAATGACCGGGGGCCTGCCGGTCTACGGCGTCGGCGGGGCGTTCCTCGATCCACCGCATCCTGGCGATCCGCGGTGCTTCGGGGGTGCGCCCGTGGGCGGGTTTGCGGCGGGTGCGGCCCGAGCGCAGGGCGTAGATCCATCGGTAGACCGTTTCGTGAGACACGCGGACAGCCTCCTCGCCAGGGTGGTCGATGGGCAAGCGGCCGGCGATCTGCTGTGGTGACCAGCCCTGCTTGAGCAGTTCGACGGCCACCAGCAGCAGACAGGGGTCGTCGTCTAGTTTGCGTATCTTCAGTTTCCTGCGGCACATTTTCGCGGCCCGTTCCACCCGCGATGCTCGGTATCTCGCCCCGCCGCCGTGCCAGCCGATCTCCCGCGACACGACGCTCGGTCACCGGCCGATCCGTGCCGCGATCTGCCGATTCTGCAGACCTGGGCGATCCCCCGCGAGATTTCCTCCCGATCTTCCAAAGTCAGCATTCGACGTACAACTCCCATGGCAGATTCCCCGGCTCGGCTCGACGAGAGAACTACCAGCCAACAAGATCAATTACTACGACCGATGGAGGGCAGGCTTCGCAGCGATTCACGACCGTGACACCCACAACCGCGGGCAGGACAGGTCGCTCGCAAAGCCCGGACGCTTGCTAGCCGTCCAATCGTGGGCACCGGGCCCCGCACCCTCGGCCAGAGGGGTAAGACGGCCGATGTCGACATCGAAAGCGGCGGTCCAGGCCGTCATGCTTCAGGACGGTCTCACGGATCGGAACGGTGATTCTGAAGAGCTGCGTTTGACTGACAAGAGGCGGTTGGCATGGGTTTGGTTGACAATGTGGGGATCGGGGGATCCTTCGGCTGAGAGGGCGGAGCGGTGTCGTTCCGACGTGCGGGTCTTCATGTGGTCGCAGGTGTGGCCGGGGTCGTGGCTGCGGGTATCGCGGTCAACCAGGTGCTCAACGACAGCAAGTGGAACTTCTGGGCGCTGGGAATCGCGATCGGTATCGCTGCCGTCGCTGAGTCGGTGAAGTGGTGGCTGGACCACCACTCGCCCAGACCAGGGGTGGCCTCGGCACAGCAGGTCGACGACGCCGCCGCGGCGTTGGCCCATCTGGTGGCGGGCCAGTGGGAGAGCGAGGCTGAGCTGCGGTCGCTGGAGGACCCGGACCCGATGCCGGTGCGATGGCGGCTCACTCCCGACCCCGATCTGGCGGATACGGCAGGTCAGGCCGCAGCCGCGGGATGGGATGCCACCGGCGACGAGGTCGAAGAGCTGGCCGTGCAGTTTCGGGCGTTGGGGCGGTGTCGGCTGGTGGTGCTGGGCGGGCCGGGGTCGGGCAAGACCACGCTGGCGGTCCAGCTACTACGCGAGCTCCTGCGCACCCGGGATGAGAACGGGCGTGAGCCGGTACCGGTGCTGCTGTCGGCCTCCTCCTGGGACACCGCCGTTCACCGGGGGGTGTGGGAGTGGATAGCCGACCAGCTCGCCCTGACCTACCCAGCCCTCAAAGCAGAAGCCTACGGACCTGATGCCTGCCGGGACCTGGTCACCGGCCCCGAGCCGCGCGTCCTACCCGTCATCGACGGCCTGGACGAAATCCCCCCAACCAACCGGATCGCGGTCCTCGAAGCACTCAACCGCAGCCTGGGCCGCGGTCAGCTGATCCTCACCTGCCGCACTACCGACTGGGTCGACGCTGTCGCCGCGGCCGACACCGTGCTGAGTGGCGCCGCCGTCATCGAACCCGATCCGTTGACCCCCCGGATAGCTGCCGATTATCTACGGCGATGCCTACGCCGCGCTCCCAGCCCGGCCTGGCAACACCTGCTGGGCCACCTCACCGCCCAAGACGATATTCCGGCCAGTCCTCTGGCCGAGGCGTGCTCCACCCCCCTGGGTCTGTGGTTGGTCCGTGCTGTTTACCAGCCCCCTGCCACCAGCGCACCCGCACCCGACCTCACCCCCCTGATCGACCCAGCCGCCTACCCCAGCGCCGACGACTTGCGCGCCCACCTGTTCGACCAGCTCATCCCCGCCCTCATCCGCCAACGTCCACCCAGCACTGACCCCCGCCACCTGTTCCGCCCCCGACTCCTGCACGATCCCGACGACGCCACCCGCTGGCTCACCTGGCTCGCCCACCATCTCACCCACCCCCGCGCCCCTGAGGGCCAACCCCGCACCCGCGACTTCGCCTGGTGGCACCTCGCCCGCCACACCCTCGCCCCTAAACAACTCAACATTGCCACCGCACTCGCCATCGGGCTCGGGGTCGGGCTCGTGGCATGGCTCGTGGCTGGCCTCATGGCAGGCCTCCTAGGCGGGGTCGTGTTCGGGCTCTTGCTCGGGCTCGGGGCCGGGCTCACAGTCCGACGCGCATCGAATTGGCTCCATGACCAACCGGGATACGCCAATCTCACCTTGCACAGCCGCAAGAAGGACTTGGTCAGAAAGATCGCAACTGGTCTCCCACTTGGGCTCACCTTCGGGTTCATGTTCGGGCTTGTGTTTGTGACCGAGGTCGGGCTCGCCTTCGGGTTCGCGTTCGGGCTTGTGTTTGGGCTCGCGGTCGGGCTCGCGGTCGGGCTCGTCGAATGGACAGAATCTCCTGCTACTGCGGATCGGGTGAACACACCGACTGGGGTACTGAACGCTGACCGTGCCCTCGCAATCTTTCGGCTGCTCGTGTTCGGGCTTGGGGGCGGGCTCGTGTTCGGGCTTGTGTTTGGGCTCGCGGTCGGACTTGCGGTCGGGCTCGGGCTTGGGGGCGGGCTCGCGGTCGGAGTCCAGGTCGGTCTCCTGCTCGGACTCCTGCTCGGGCTTAGGTTCGGGCAGCATCATGCGTGGTGGTGCTACCTCCTGGCGACCCTCCATCTCAGCCGACGCGGTGCACTTCCCCGCGATCTGATGGGCGTCCTCGACGATGCCCACCGGCTAGGCCTGCTCCGCGCCGTTGGCCCGATGTACCAGTTCCGCCACGCTGATTTCCAAGACCACTTCGCTCGCGAAGCATCCTCTGAGACTGCGGAGGGCTCGGCCTCGACGGATCGCTCCGGGACTTCTTCTGCCGCATAGGTGATGGCGGATGATCACAGCTCTGGGTTCGTCGAGGCGAGGTAGCGGTGCAGGGAAGTCTTCGGGATTCCGGTCTTGGCGGCGATGACGCCCAGGGAGCCGCCTTGGGCCTTGAGGAGCCGTGCGTATTCGATTTTGTCGGCGGGTGGGCGAGGGGCCGGCCGATGTGGCGGCCGGAGGCCTCGGCGACGGTGTGGGCGCGGGCGGCACGCTCGGCGGTGAAGGTGCGTTCCATCTCGGCGAACAGCGCCAGCAGCAGGAAGGCGATGCGGCCCACGCCTTTGTCGGTGGTGTTGATGGGTAGGGGGCTGGCCAGGGAGCGTATGCCGATACCGCGTTCGGCGAGGTCGTGCACGAGGTTGAGGACTTTGCGTAGGTTGCGGCCGATGCGGTCCAGGGTGTGCACGACGACGGTGTCGCGGGCTGGGCGTAGGACCTGTTTTGTGGAATCTGATGTTCCCCCGTTTGGCGGGCACCGTGATGTTCCCCCCGTTTGACGGGCACGGAGGTTGATAGAGATACGGTTCGGCGACCATCTGAAGGAGATCGTTCGTCGTGTCCAAGCCCTATCCGCCGGAGTTCCGGCGGCGTGCCCTGGACCTGCTGGAATCAGGCTGATCGGTGCGGGAGGTCGCCGCGTCGCTGGGTATCGCGGAGTCCTGTCTGCACCGTTGGAAGCGGTTGGACCTGATCGAGTGGGGCCTGAGGGCCCCGAGTCCGGCTGCGGTCGAGTCCGCTGCTCTGGCCCGGGCCCAAGCGCGGATCGCCGAGCTGGAGAATGAGGTGAAGATCCTGCGCAAGGCCGCCGCTGCGGTCGAGCAGGTGATGCCCCAAAAGTCCGGTTCAGCCCTCGTGGCCGAACTGGCCGGTGAGGGCGTCCCGGTCAAACAGGGCTGCCTCGCGCTGGGGGCGTCCAAGTCGATAGAACAGCGCCCGAAGCTCCTGATCGTGACGGTTCTTGGTCGTGGCGATCAACCCGTCTACCAGGAGCTTCTCTACGTTCGACTCGAACGGCCAACCTGCCGTCACGCTGTGACCAGCACGCCCTCTCCAAGGGATGAAAAACGTTCAGTGCCGAACATTATCGAGCGCTCCGCGCATGGAGAGCTCCTCTTTCGATGAGGGGCCTCTGTCAGAGCTTCTCTGGATATCAGCCTTCTTGGGGGGTTGGCCTGTGTTGGTAGTTTTCGATACGTGCGGCTTTGGTGATCAGTTCGGCCACCATCTCCTGTCCTTCGGGTGAGAGTTCGAAGAAGGTGCGAAGCTGGGCGCCACGGACCCCGGTGTCCCGCAGGATGGAGAGGAGTTCGATCTGATGTCTTATTTCTTCGGATATGTTCTCCTGGAAGAAATAAGCCGGACTCACCCCGAAAAATTTAGCCAGGCCTTCCAGTACCCGCTTGGTAGGGTTGTCGGATTTTCCGGTGCGGAGCTTCCACAGGGTGTTGTGTGAGACCTTCTCTCCGGTGAGCCGTTCTATGCCGTCGGCGGCCTCCTGCAGGGAGTAGGGACCCCGGTCGGCTGGGTGCACGGTCTTGAACAGGAGATCGATCTTCTCTGCCAAATCGGACTTGTCATCCGATTTAATTTTTTCGGTGGATGGCATGTTGTTTGTTCCTGTGTGCTTTCACCTGGGTTCAGCGACTCACCATGATGGTCTTCCGGCCGGGTGATTGACAACCTTGCTCGCCTGTTTCTAGCCTCTCGATCATCTGCATCACTCAAAGGTGATTTCGCTGGATCGAGCCTCGCGTCAAGGTGATGCGATGTTGCTGGTCGTCAATGGGGGAAACGGAATGATTCACGAAGGTGGTGCGCTTTCGATGGTCGCGGCCGATGGAAAAGGCGTGCTTCCGGGAAGCAGCATGTCAGAAAGTTCCTTCGACACGCCCGCCGAGATACAGGAAGGAGCCGAGAGCTTCAGGAGGGCTCTTCTGACACGGCTCCTCGTCAACGGCTCGGAGCAGACGCGGGTGGTCCTCGACCGCCGGGAGCTGGGGCGCCTGTTCGAGAGGCACGGGGACGCCATCGCCTGGGAGGCATTCCTGCCTCGCCTTCGGGTCTGTGACCTTCTAGAGGACGCAGTCGAGTATCTGGAAGCCGAGATGGCGGTAACCGACGCGAGACCGGTAGGAGAGAGCAGCGGAAGCCCGTACACCTGCTGGTTCACCACGCCGGGCGCCGATCTCGATGTGGTTCTCCAGACGCTTCAGGGCACACGGAGCCGTCGCTTCCTCGGCTTGCTGTTCGGACCGCGGCCCCACGTGTCGGCGGTCTACGCCATCGAGGACACCACTCGGCCGCGAGGCTTCGGGTTCTCTCCTGAGCTGTTGAGCGGAACTCCGGCAATGACCGAGGAAGAGGCGCTCCGTGCACTGACCTCGTGTCGCATCTGACCTCTGTGCCCTGACCGGCGAAAACGAACCGAACCAAGAAGGGACCTGACCCATGGACGACACGGAAGAGCTCCACAAAGAACTCGGCATCGCGGTGAGCCTGCTCAGAAGGCTGCAGACGATCGCTCGCGCGGAGTTGAAGACCCTGGGTAACTCGATGCGCTGGGGACCGGTGGACCTCGAGGCCACGAACGCACTCGACTCGCTGGGCGAGGCACTGGCGCTTCTGGAAAGCAGCGGGCCGGATCGGAAGATCAAAGCCGGAACCGAAGACTTGGCGGCTGTGGCCGCCGAGGTCGCGGCTTCGATGGAGAAGGCCACGGAGCTGGCACAGAGCCCCGAAGACAAGCTGGCCTGCCTGGATGCGGCCGTGCACGTGAGCCGCCTGCAGAGAGGCCTGCTGTAGATGGCGGCGACCTTCGGGGATCTGCTCGCCGTCGCTGACGCCCACTGGGTGGAGGCGATGGAGTGGCTCGAAACACCGGAGCTGTCCTGGCAGGCCGGCGACCGATCGACCACAGGTGAACTGGGTCAGGCGGCTCTGGTGCTGGCGAGATATGCCGAACGGATCGGAACGGGCTTCAGTGCCCAAGGGCGAGGCACTCCGGTGGCGCGGAAGGCCCAGCTCTGCGCTGCCTCACTGCGTGATGCCGCTTCGGCCTTGCACGAGAACGGAGAACCGCCCTCGGAGCGTTGCGAGCTGGCTCGAAGCCTGTTCATGGCCCGCCAGGCCCTGGGATGCGGATTGGACCTGCTGACAGCCCACTTCGAGGTGGAAGAGGGGAGACTGCGTCCGGTCACCGTGCAGAGCAAGGTCATCTCCAGCACGTCGAGTGTGGAGTGGCTGCTGACAACGGTGGACGGTTACGTCGGCCAGCTGCTGCGGATCGCTGAGAAGTCCGGAAAGGCGGACGCGGCGGCCGAGCTGAGTGAAGCGGTCAGGCACGCGAAGAGGAGAGGAAACCCAGAAGAGCAAGGACTGCGGGCCACGACCATGCCCGCGATCCGAACCACGCCTACGGTAGGTCTCGATGGACGAGAAAGCCTGCTCCCTGAACGAGTACCGCTCAAAGAAGGCGAGACACGAGAACGAGCTCTCGCCGGGATACAGGCCAACGTCCAATGGTTGCGGGCATCGGACGCGCCGCAGAGCGCGCGAACATGGCGATCCCTGGCAACGTCGACGCTGATGACCAGTGAGATCAGCGGCCAGATTCTGCGGCTGCTGATGGAACGCTGCCGCCAGCTCGAATGGCCGGAGACGAGGCATGCACTGGCTGAAGCAGAGGCGGCCGTCGGAGAGCTGAACGACAAGTGGGCCGACGTCACCTTCCTGTGGCGGGAAGTCGTCTGTGACCGGAAGGCACAGCTGGACCAGATGACGGTCGATGCGGGGGAGCTGGTGGTCAGGATGGGACGCCTGGCCTATGCGGACCGCAGGTGGAGGCCGAGCGCCAACGCCGTGACCAGGCTGGTCCGTCCCCAGATCCTCGCTCCTCAGTCCGTTGACGTACGCGTTGTCGCGTTGGCGGTCGAAGACGCTCTCAAAGTTCCGAGAGCAGTGGCTTCACGAGCCTTGGAAGGCCTGACGTCCGGCCGGATGACGGGGCTGAACCGGCGGGGCGAGACCCAGATGAAGCAGAGGCATGAACGGCTCAGCTTGCGCTACCTCCAGGCGCGGAACGCAGCCGGTAAGGCACAGGATGCACTCGCCGAAGCCATGCGGTCCCTGTCCCCGCCGGGAGAACGAAGACCAGGACGCCTGGCTTCGGAGAGCTTTCCTTTCTCGTCCAGGGAGGCGCTTGGCGCAGCCCAGCCGAAGGCCTCTGAAAGAAGAAGTGCCCGGCAGGAACAAGGCGCTCGGCTGACGTTGGGCTGAGCGCCCCGACAAGCCTCGACTGCGCTGAGCCGGGGATAAGTGCTACTTACCTATCTCTTGCTCGCTCGGCGGCTCGTACTTGAGACAGGCAGGGAAGAGGCTGCGAACGGCCTCAAGAGGAGGTCGCGTCGGCTGGATCAGGAGTGCCTCGACGGCGCCGGTCCCGGCAGAGAGAAGAGCGGCGACGCCAGGTCCGGATGCGCTTCAGTGAAGACGAGTACGCGGCGTTCGCGTCGGCCGCCCGGGGCCAGGAGCTGTCCGACGGAGCATACGGAGCACAGGTATGCATGGCGCACGTGCAGGGGCTGGACTCGGTGGAGCAGGAGGTGATGCGCGACCTGTTGAAGACGTTGATGCTGACCGCTGTTCAGGTGCGGAAGATCGGTGTGCTGTTCGACCAGGTGGCGACAAGGGAGAATGCGGCAGGCCGACAGGCGGAGCGGTTCATCGCTTACGCGGTAGCGGCTGATCGGACCTTGCGAAGGGTGGACGAACTAGCCGCCCGGGTTAGGGCATGCCTGCCGTGATCGGAAAGGTGATGCGGGGCAAACGGGTCCAGGGACTGATCCGGTACTTGTTCGGTCCTGAAGAACACGGAAGGCACGTCAACCCGCACATCGTCGCGGGGTTCCGGTCGGCCGAAGATCTCGAGCCGCCGAAGAGAGCCGACGGTCGGCCGGATTTTCGCAGGCTGGACGAGCTGATGACGCAGCCTCTGGCGCTGCTCGGAGAGTACGGGCCGAGGAGACCGGTGTGGCACTATCCGATCCGGGCTCATCCGGATGATCCGGTTCTCGCGGATGAGCAGTGGGCGGAGATCGCTCGCGAGGTCATGCATGCCACCGGTCTGGCCGGGAGGATGGATGGCGGCGGATGTCGTTGGTTCGCGGTGCGGCATGCAGATGATCACATTCATCTCGTGGCGACGCTGGTCCGCCAGGACGGCCGACGACCTGACCTGCACAACGATGCGATCAAAGCCCGGGCGGCGCTACGTCGGATCGAGCAGAAGAACGGCTTGGTACGGACTGCTCCAGCCGACCGGACCGCGGCGCGGAGGCCGAGCAGGGGAGAGCTGGAGAAAGCCAGGCGCCACCGGCGTTCGGAGCCTCCACGCGTTTCGCTGCGACGACAGGTCATCACCTGTGCCGCAGGCGCTCGGAACGAGCACGAGTTCTTCTCGAGGCTGCGCGCAGAAGGCGTTCTGATCAAGTTCAGGACGAGTTCTCAGGATCCGGATCAGGTATCCGGCTATGCCGTCGCTCTCTCCGACAACATCAACGGTGACGGCCGTCCGATCTACTTCGGTGGAGGCAGGCTCGCTTCGGATCTGTCCTTGCCGAAGCTGCGAGCGCGATGGCCATCCGCGTCATCCGGAGAGGATCCGAGCCGGCCGGATGAACATCCGGTCTCCGGATCTCACCTCTCCGTCGGGACTGCGAAGGCTGTTCTTCGGCAGACCGCACATACCTGCGCCGCGGAGGCCTCCGGTGTCACGGATTTCTTCGACCGTCTTGAGCGTGCTGGGCTGCTCCTGCACATCTACCGCAGTGAACAAGACTCCGGCCGGATCAGCGGTTACGCGATGACGCTGCCCGGCCATTGCGACGGCGGCGGACGGCTGCGTTGGTACAGCGGAGGCCAGCTGTCCGAAGAGCTGACGCTGCCAAAGATCACCCGTTCCTTCGGACGGGTGAGACCAGAGCCCGGCCTCACCCATGAGGAGCTCCAAGCGATCTACGACGATGCCGCTCGGGCGGCAGACCATGCGAGCGCCCAGATCCGCCGCTGTCTCGTCCTCAATCCCCAGGCCGCTCGCGACGCGGCTTGGGCGGCGTCCGATGTTCTGCACGTCGCTGCTCGAACCACCGGCAACCCGCATCTACGTCGTGCTGCCCGGGATTACGATCGTGCCGCCCGTGCACCTGACGGACGGATTCCCAAGCGGACCAGAGCAGGAAGCGGTCTTCGTACGGTCGCTCGAGTCATGGCGATGGCCGGTCTCCTTGAAGACCGGACGACCGTTGACCTGCTCACCCTGGTCGCCAGCCTCGTCGCGCTCGTCGACACCGTCTCCCAGCTCCGGGCTGCGGAGGGGCGTCGTGCTCAAGCCGAGGCCGCCGCCAGATCAGTGGGCCACCTTCGTCGTACTGATGCCAGGGCGAGTACCTGCGCGGACGTGGCGGACCCGGCCGGTGCTTCTTTCGCCGCGTCGACGCGACCTCCGCAAGTCGTTCAGCCGGGTAGAGCGCCGGTCATGCCTCAGCACGCCGGTCGGCGGCCGCTGCGGCGAGGATGAGTTCGTCCATGAGCCACCGCGTCTTGGGGGATAGGTCGATCAGGGCTCGCAGCACCTCCGGTTTGATCTCTGCGTTGTGCAGCTTCCGTAGGAGCGCTTTGAACGTCAGGTCTTCGTCGATCGATGTGGCTTCCTCGGCGAATCCGAAGTAGCCGATCGGCACGTCGAAGAACGTCGCCAGTGCTGTGAGCGTTTTGAACTGCGGGTTGTCCTGGCGTCCGGTGCGCAGCTTCCACACTGTGGTGGAGGACATGTCCTCGCCGGTCCGGTTCGATATGGCTTTGGCGATTTCGATGTTGGTGCCCGCGTCTGGCAGGTCGTCCGGCCAGGAGTTGTGGATGAGCCACTCGATCTTCTCGGCCAGGCTGGCCGATGGTGCCACCGCCTCCACCACGTTCACCTCCTGTAAGTGACAACACGCCGTGTGGTCACTTTTGGTTGACAGTGTTGCGTCCGGTCATGCAGAGTTCTTCGCGCCAAGAACCTTAGTTGACGAGCTTTCTTCTCGTCACCTTTCGACACTCAGGGGGAGTCGATGGCGGCGACAACCGGAAACGATCTGAAGACGCGGCAGCAGCTGCTGCTCGACCTGCAGGAGGAACTGGCCGACCAGGGCCTGGACGCCGTGATCCGCAAACCGCGCGGCGGCATCTGGAAACTGAAGGTCAGGCGGGGCCCGTGGTCCGAGACCATCATGTGCGCCGGAGCCGAGGGCGCCTACGCCTTCGTCACCGTCCACGGCCGGCTCCTCGGCAGCGCCGACGACTTCCGCGGCATCGTCGACCTGATCCAGTTCATGGTCAACCGGAGGCAACGGTGACCGCTTCCAGGACGATCCTGTGGTGCCAGATCGCCCTCGCCCCGCTCATCGCAGCTCTCGCCACCCTCGGTGCGGTCGGCTCGTTCGCCACCGTCCGGGACGCCTCCGTGGCCTACTTCGGTGAACGACTCGCCTGGATAGTTCCCATCGGCCTGGACCTGGGCATCCTCGTCCTACTCTCCTGGGACCTGCTGCTCGAGTTGCAGAACCTGGCGTGGCCGATCCTGCGCTGGATCGCCTGGGCGTACATCGGCGGCACCATCACCGTGAACGTCACCGCGGCCGGCGGCGACCCCGCGGGCATGATCGCGCATGCGGCCATGCCCGTCCTGTTCATCACCGTGACCGAAGGCGTCCGGCACCAGATCCGGCAACACGTCGGCCTCGCCGCAGGGACCCGCAGGGAGAAGGTCCCGGCTTCCCGCTGGGTTCTCGCACCCGCCTCCACCTTGCTGCTGTGGCGACGCATGGTGCTGTGGCAGATCACTTCATACGCCAAAGGGCTGGGTCTGGAACAGGAGCGGCTCATCGCCATCTCCAAACTCCAGCAGAGCCACGGCCGGTTCTGCTGGCGGTGGAAGGCGCCCCTCTCCGACCGGCTGGCTCTTCGCATCCACCCTGCCGACGACGTCCACCAGGACGACGACATCGAAGAGCTCGTCAACGCCGCGCAGAAGATCCTCGCCGTTGAGGAGAGCAGCGGGGTACGGATCAGCAACGTCAACCTTGGCCGCCATCTGCGCGCCCAGGGCTACTCGGTCGCCAACGACAAGCTCGCCGCCGTCGGCAAAGCCGCCCGGGCCCGGATGGACGGAGCCCGGCTCTGAGAGACGATCTCGCCGAACTGCTGGAGGTCATCGCCCGCCAAGAGCTCGGCCGCGTGTATCGCGGGGAGCTGCCGTGGCCGACGGTTCTCGAGCGAGCAGCCGCTTACGGGCGATACGGGTTCGTGAACGTCCTGCTGATCGGCGCCCAGCGTGAGGCCACGCAGGTCAAGCCCTTCGAGGAATGGCAGCAGTCCGGGCGCCGGATCCGGAAGGGAGAGCACGCGATCCGGATCCTGTCGCGGCAGGGGAGACCACGCCCGGTCTTCGACATCGCGCAGACCAGCGGGCCAGAGCCGGAACCAGAACCTCCGATGCGCCCGGGGCAGGCATGGAAGCAACTCCACGAAGCCGCAGCCGCTCGTCGCCTGTACGTCGACCGGGGCAGTCGGTGGACCTACCTCGCAGATCCTAAGCTCCGCATCATCATCGAACCGGACCTCGACGATGTCGAGGCGTCCTTCGCGCTCGCCCACCAGCTCGCCCACAAGATCCTGCACCGAGGCGAGTTCGATGAGCCCGGACGAGCATGCGCCGGTATCGGCCGTGCCGAGGCCGACGCGGTGGCCTTCCTCATCACCCGCTCCCTTGGCCTCACGCCCAGCCGGACAGGAGACCTCGAAGTCTCCTCCTGGGCAGGGGGCGACCAGCGAGCGAAGCCCCTTTCGGCCGTCAAGGAAGTCGGATCCCGCATCCTCCGGGCGGCCGCTGCTCTCCAGCGGCAACTCCACGAGCAACCGAAGGCCGCACCGCAGAAGACGACGGTCACCGAGAGGAAGCCTCCTGGAGAGCAGCCGGAAGAGGCCGATACGAGCGTGCTCGACGCCCTTGAAGCCGCCCACGAGTACTTCCATTCGCAGCTTCCGTCGTCGTGGGCCCCGCAGTATCTGTCGGACAGGGGGTTCTCCGCCGAGGTCCAGGCCCAATGGCAACCCGGCCACGCTCCCGCGGGCTGGCGCAACCTGTTCAACGCCCTGACCGGCCAGGGCCACACTCCAGAGGCACTCCTCGCCGCGGGTCTCGTCCGCGCCAAGAACGGCCGTCTCTACGACGTCTTTCGCGACCGCATCACCCTCCCCGTCCGCGACCTCCAAGGACGGGTGGTCGGCTTCATCGGCCGAGCCGCCCCCGGCAGCGACGGCCCCAAATACCTCAACAGTCCAGAGACCGCCCTGTTCAAGAAAGGCCACCTCCTCTACGGCCTCCACGAGGTCAAGGCCAAACTCGCCTCCGGTGCCCGCCCGGTCATCGTCGAAGGCGCCTTCGACGCCTGGGCCATCAACCTCGCCTCCACCGCACACGCGGCCGTGGCCCCCAGCGGCACCGCCTTCACCCCCGCACAGCTCGACCTCCTGTCCCAAGCCGTCCACCTCGCAAAAACCACGCCCCTCATGGCGCTGGACGGCGACCCCGCCGGCCGTAGGGGAGCAGCCAGGGCCTGGAAGGTGTTGTCGCAGCTCAAAGGGAATGTCGGTGCCGTGTGCTTCCCTGAACACCAGGACCCCGCAGAGATCCTGAGCCGCCAAGGCCCAGCAGGCGTACGCGACGCACTGAAAGCCGAACGCCCCCTGGCCGACCTCGCCATCGACGTCGCGATCGAGAGCTCCGCAGACCCGTCCGCCTCGACGGAAACCCGGCTGGTCGCAGCCCGAGCCGCCGCCGAGATCATCGCCCGCCTACCCCCAACCCAGGTCTCCCGCCAGGTGGCCCGAGTCTGCGAAGCCCTTCGCATCGACCACCGCGACATGACCGGCTACGTGGTCGCAGCCGTCTCCCCGGTGACGCAAGCCGCCGAGACCTTCCCCTTACTCCCGCACCCGACGACCCGAACACCCTCCCCACCTCCCCGCCCCGTCCACCGACCGAGAACCACCAGGAGATCCCCATGACCGAGCAGAACACCGACCCGTTCCAAGAAGCCCTCGCCCAAGGAGGCCAACGCCTCGTCCAACTCATCGCCGTCAGCTCTCTCATGACACGAGGCGTCCTCAACTTCCAGGAGAAACGAAGAGCCGCCCGACAGGCCAAAGACGAAGAAGCCCAACGCGAAGCCGAAGCGGAGATCGCTGCCGTCTACGCTCAGGCCTACGCCCGCTTCTCCAGAGCCCTGGATCCCCAATGGCTCAAGGAAGCACCTTTCCTCGACGTCCTCGAAGCCTGGAGTGCCGCCGTGCCCTTCGCCGACGACCGACCGGATGCCGCTCGCGCCGTCACCCGCTGCGAAGAACGCCTACGCGGCCTCCACCCCCACGGCATGTCCCACTACGACCGCTTCCGCGAAGCCGGCAACGAACGCACCGACGCCATGCGCGAAGCCCTGCCCTACCTCGCCCGCGACCCCAACGTCCGCACCGGCCGACCCGGCAGGCAACGCCTCGCACTGACGGCCAACGCCGCAGACCTGGCAGCCGAAAGTTTCCCTTACGACATCACCGAAGCCGTCATCATCAGCTCCCGCTTCGCCGACCCTGGCAACTACCGCGGCCTCAAACTCGAACGCACCCGACACCGGACACGCTGAAGGGAGAACGGCCATGCACGACCTGCTCAGCCAAGACGAGGGCATCGCCCTGCTCGTCGGCGCGGTCATCTTCCTCTTCATCGGCCCCACGACGATCGTGCTGTTCCGAGGAGGAGACGGCCTCGGCCACTTCGCGCTCCTGAACTCCCTCGCCTTCATCATGCCCGTGACCCTGCTGGTCCTCTGGCCGGCCGCCTTCATCTGGCCGAAGCGCTGGGAACCCGAGTCCGACAAGCCTCGCCCTCGGCCCCCGAGGCAGCCCCTGCCACTCGATGAGATGCCCGGCGGCGTAAGACTCATCCGCTCGAGAAGACTGCGAGATTGAACAACGCGAAAGGCCAGTTATCTGGGGAGTGCAGCCTTAGATCGCGATACCGACATTCGGGACACTTGTCCCGACGTCTTCTTCGAGCTGTGTCTTGAAGGTCGGTGGCAGCGGTCGAACCAATCGCCAGAAACGCCCATATGGGAGATTTCCATAGGGATTCACTGGCCCCAAGTGGTGATCTACAGAGAATTTCAGCGAAACCATCGCCGTCTGGATACAATTCCCGGGCGTGCCATCCAAGTAGGGATTCCCGAGAGGGTGAACAAGTCGCAGATCCATGGAAGATCAAGATCCACCTCTCGTCGGTGCGGCGATCTGATCCTCCGCCTCCGGCGAGAGGGCGTGGTTCCCTTCCCCTTTGACATAGATGAATTCGTCTCCCGTTTTCGGGTCTGGCGGGGGCGGGACATCCACTTGGAGCAGATCCATGTCGACCGATCCACCGCCGCCCTGCCTTGCGGACTCTTGGTCAAGACAGCAACGGCAGACCATATCTTCTATGTCTCGGGCTGTGATCGCTGACTGGCTGGAACGGCTGTAGCAAATCCGGCCACGGCCGCCATTGCTGAGGGCCGGATTATCGTGAAGGTTTCTCGGGTCTTCGCTTGGCGCGATGGTGGCGGGAGAAGTAAGCAAAATCCACAAGTGGAAGCCGGATCGCGCGTTTGCTGCTTGACCTTGGCCCTGAGAATTGTGAGGGTGTGAATTCTGTATCGGATGCTAGGTCCCTCGGGGGAGGGGTCGTAGTTGCAGAGGCCGGTTCGCTTGCTAGAACATGCTGGTCGAGAGCAGTGTCATGATCTCGTTAGGGAGTTGGATGTCCCTGATCCGTGGGACTTTGAGGTATTCTGTAAGCTTTTGCAGGAGCGGCGCGGTCGTCCGCTAGAAATTCTTCCTATTTTGCCGGTTCGTGCCGATTTTCCTAATGGCTTGTTTCTATCGTTCGATACTGTCGACCGTATTTACATGGTGAAGGGTACGACTTCCTATCACCGTGAGCACATCGCCTTGCATGAGATCGGGCATCTGCTGCTGAAGCACCAGGGATACGGACTGGATATCAAGGAATTGGCCTCTGTGCTCTTTCCTGATCTTGACCCGGCTCTCGTGCAGAGGGTCCTCGGCCGTAGTGGGTACAGCGACCCGCAGGAACAACAAGCGGAATACTTCGCCGGCCTTGTACTGGCTCGGGCTGATGAGCGTCGAAGTCCCCGGTTCGTCGATGATCTGAATGCCGTGAAAGCAGTCGGCCGGCTGGAGGCGATTTGGGGCCCTGCCTCGCGGCAGGGGTTTTCGTGATCGACGCCGCCTTTTTCTCGGTCGCGGCTCTGGCGTTCCTCGCTGCTGTGCTGAAGGCGCGGGGACTGCGCAAGGGGCCGCCGCGGCCCGGACGGCTCGCCTTGTGCTGTCTGCTGGCGATGTTGGGCTTGGCCCTCGTGCTGCTGTCGGGTTCCGCCCAGGAGATCGAAAGCCGGATCTTCCCCAACCTGGGGCGGCTGCTGTCCAACGTGTGCACACTGCTGGCCGCGTTGGGAGTCGTGTCCCACCTGTTGAGCTTGAGCTACCCGCAGGGTGGGGCCAGGTCGATGATCCGCAGGAAGACGATTGGGTACGGGGCCGTCATCGCAGTGATGGTAGGGATGTTCCTGAGCAGTCCGGTGCCCGCCAGGGTGGGGGACTTCGGGAGCCTCTACTCGGAGCACTTCGCGCTCGTCCTCTACATCGACCTGTATGTTGTCCTGCTGGGAAAGTCGATGATCGACCTCTTGGCCGTCAGCATCCGGTACGCGCGCTATGCCCGCAGGGCGGCTTTGCGGCTCGGGCTGGGGATCGTTGCTGTCGGCAGTGTGGTCGCGTTGGCCTACCTCCTGGAGAAGGCGCTCTTCGTCCAGTCGCAGTCCTTCGGGTTCGCCTTCCCTGTGAACGGCCACGATGCCCCTTGTCCTGCGCTGGTCTCTCCTTTGGGTTGTCTCTTCTCTGTGACGTTCCCCTTGGTGGCAGTGCTGCTCATCACCGTGGGGATGACGTTGCCGACGTGGGGACCGCTACTGGCTGCGCCGGTGCGCTCCTCCAAGGACCGGTGGTTGTACCGCAGGCTCGGTCCCTTGTGGCGCATGCTGTACGAGGCGTTTCCCCAGATCGCCATGCCGGACACCATGAACCTTGGCTCTCGCTGGAACCTGCAGCGAAGAGTGATCGAGATTCGGGATGGGCTTCTCGTGCTTTCGCCCTACCGGTCTCCAGAGTTGGAAGACACCGTGAACGAGGCAGTGGAGCGCGCGGGTCTCAGCGATAGGGAACGAGCGGCGGTCGTTGAGGCGATGCTGATCGCTTTGACCTTGGACGCCTACCGCCGGGGGTTTCCTGCTGAGGCGCGTGAAGAGATTTCCTCGCTGGGAGGAGATGCGTCTGATCTGACGGGGGAGGCCTCCTGGCTCGCCAAGGTCGCAGAAGCGATGCCCACGGCACTCAAATTCCAGGAGTGGGTCGCAAGCTCGATGAGGACTTCTTCGTGACCCCTATCCGATAGGAGCTCCTGACGACATCAGCGAAGACCGGACCGCAAGACTTCGATGCCCGGTGCTACTGGCCCAGCTCGAAAGAGCGGTGACGATGCCAAGCATCGTCCTCGAAAGCGACCAGGTCGATGGAGGTGATGGCGGCGGAGAAGGGCAGGCGGTGCGCGAGATCCTTATCGACCTGGTCGAGGATCGGGTCGGGCTGGTGAATCGCCACGGTCAGGTGCGGAGATGTATCGACATACTTGCCGCCGTAGGGCAGGCAGTCGGGCCAGCGCGCGATGACGTCCGCGGTCAGACGACTGAGCGGGTCGGCGGGTTCAGGCGGCAGATACAGCATCGAAGGCCAGCGCGCGGTACGCCGGAACTCGACAACGAGCTTCCGGTGAGCGGCGAACAGCCGCGCCAGCTCGTCCATCACTGCGGCGTCGATCCGGTCCACATCAAGGAACGGGAAGAGCACGGTGATGTGGGCGTGGACGCCGGCGGCAGCTGAGCGGTCGTAACGCTCCCGCCAGAGCCCCACGACGGGCTCAGCCTCGGGGATGGCCACGACCAACGCGGTCATCCCGGTCCGGTAAGAAGACGGCGCGTCTGTCACGTTGGTGTGCTCCACGTCGGGTTCAAGGCCGTGTACGAGAACGGGCGGTGTATCCGGATATGAAATTTTGTGAGGTGATGATCTGTGCTGTGAACTTTCGAGCTGGGTGGATTTGAAGATCAGGCCGGTCACCGTCTCCTGTCCTTCGGTTGAGAGTTTGAAGAAGGCGCGAAGCTGGGCGCCGCGGGCCCCTGTTTCACATAAGATGGAAAGCTTTTCGATCTAATGCCCGATTTCTTCGGATATGTTCCCTTGAAAGAAATGTGCCGGACTCGCCCCGAAAAACTTAGCCGACCCTTCCAGTATCCGCTTTGTGGGATTGTCGGATTTTCCGATATGAAGCTTCCATAGATTTCTTATCTTCAGGTGCGAATCCTCAGCCTGAGATCATGCCGTGACCCGCAATCCGCCGCCCAAGGATGAAATGGGTTCAGTGGGCCAGTGTGGACGGGAACGCTTTTCCCGAGTTCAGGACGGATCGGCCGGGGAGACGGGCCAGGAGGCGGTGTCGTCGCGGTACAGCGCCGTGGCGATCTCTCCCCGGTCGGCGGGGATGAGCACGACAGTGACCTCTACGGGACGGTCAGTACGGGCTGAGAGGCCGGTGCGGGTCAGTTCCAGTACTGGCATACCGGATCGCGGCATGGCCAGCAGTCGGGCCTCTTCGGTGGTGGGCATGCGGGCTCGAATGCGTTCGGTCCAGGTCAGCGGACCGTGGCCGGCTTCCTCCAGCCGATCGAGGTATCCGCCCGGTCCGGTAGAGATCTCGCCTGCTTGCGGAGCGTCGACGAGAGCCTGGGGATGGATCCAGGAATCGGTGATATCGAACGGAGGCTCACCCACCGGGGCCATGACCCGACGACGGCGCAGCACCGGCTCTCCGGGTGATACGCCGAGTAGTTCGGCGATGTCGGCGGGAGCCGGCTGCATGCCGCGACGGGGCGGGATCGTCGGCAACCACTGCTCCTCGGGGGTGCTGGCACCAGGGAAGACGTAACCGGAGCGGGAACGCCTGATGGTGGTGTCCCGGGTGATGCGCCGCCGAGGAGCGCGTGGCCGCACGATGATGCCCCGGCGTTGGGCGGCCTCGACCAGGCCTGCGGATTCCAGTTCGGCGATCGCCCGGCGGATGACGTCCTTGCTCGCCTGGTAGGTCTGGGCCAGGTCCCGGTAGCCGGGCAGTCGGCCGCCCGTCGGGTACTCGCCCGCCTCGATGCGTTCTCGCAGGTCGGCGGCGATCTCCTGATACCGGGCTGCCATGGACATCATCCCCTTGATCTTCCGGCTCGACCGCGTCCAGTCATACCAAACAAGTATGGACCAGGTCCATTGACAACGGCCTCACTGAGTGTGACATTGGACCTGGTCCAATTGAGATGACTGCGGATCCGTTGTCCCGAAGCCGGGCACCCCACGCCGCTGCATGACGAGGACCGCTCGGGCAGCCTTCAGCGCCGCCCGCCCATCCTTCCGGGCCTCCGCCCAGGCAGGGGTTCAGATTCCAGAACGGGGATTCCACTCATGTCACCTAGCGTCTTCTGCCCCGACCAAGACGGGGAACCTCTCGAAGCCGAAACCCTGTGTCTCCCGGCGGTCGCTGCATCGGTTCCGTTCGCCCGCCGCATGGTCGCCCGATGCCTTTCCGCCTGGGACCTGGACGACCTCCTCTTCCCCTGCACTCAGGTGGTTGCCGAACTGGCCGCCAACTCCGTTGCCGAGGCCGACGCCGAGCGAACCCCCAAGCCGCAAGATCGTGGATCAAAGACGTTCACCGTCCACCTGGCCCGTACCTTCTCTCACCTGTTCGTCAAAGTCGGAGACGCTTCTCCTGACCCGCCCAAGCCACGGGACGCCACCGAGCAGGACGAGAACGGGCGCGGCCTGGTCTTGGTCGAGGCGCTGGCCGACCACTGGGGCTGGCACCTCGACGGCCCCGAAGGGAAGGTCGTCTACGCGGCATGGATCCTCCCTGGCACCTCCGCGACCGCACGCCCAGTGGAGGTGCGGTGGTGAGCGAGCAGCCGGCTGCGCCTGACGCCTACGATCCGCGACCGATCCCGCCTCTCCTTCTGCTCGCCCTCCCCTCAGGGCTGGACCAGGCTTCCGCCCTGAGGGACATGGTCCGCGCGATTCAGCAGACGCACACCGCGCTGAGCCAGCGCATCAAGGAATCCGTCCGGGCTGTTGAAAAGACAGGCCAGGGGGAGCAGGACTACTGGTGGGGCAGTTTGGCCGCCTTCAGCGAATCCCAGGATTTCCTGGTCAAGGAGCTCTGTGATCAGTTCGACCTCCATGACCAGTTCGACGCCTGCGAGCCGCTCTCAGGCGATCCGGTCCACGTCGGCACTTCGCCGTACCGGCCTCGGCTACCTGCGGCCGACGGTGTCGAGGCCGCAGACGAAGTGCTCGAGGTGCTGTACGCCAAGCGCGATCATCTAGCCTCGTTGGCCGCGAGCTTCAGTGCCGAAGCCGATAGCTGGAAGGATGCGGACACTGAGGACCGGTATCTCCTCAATCGCGGCATGTCCCTGGCCTACGCCACCGCGTGCGACCTCATCGAACAAGCCCTGGCCAGGATCACCGGACTCGACCTGGTGACCTTCACCGCCTTCCTCGACGAACACGGCACCAACCGCGGCGCCTACCAATAGAACGAGGAGGCATCGTCCTCTGGACAGCAGACGTCTCTTTCAGAGGAGTCCAGGGCCATGCCGGTCGCCGTTCATGCGGAGGTTGCGCGTGTCGAGCAGTTGGGAAGCCAGGTCGTCACGTCGCTGCGACGGCCTGGCTTCCCGGCTGCTCTCGAACTCACCGACGCCTCCCAACGGAGGAGATCAACAACTAGCTCTCGTCCCGACTGGTATCTGGAAGAGGTCAGGAGGTCGACAGCAGGGCCAGAAGCGCCGAGAAGGAATCGGTGAGGGATTCCAGGACGGCCTTGCCCTTGTTGGCCGCGGCGAGGGAGGGCCGACCGACGACACCAGTGGCGGTATAGCGTGCCAGGCCGGTGGTCAGCATGTGGCGGCGGTCCTCAGCGACGGTGTCGTCCGCTGAGGTGAGGGGGCCGACGAGGTCGGGGTAAGCATGGAGGAGCAGAGAAGTCTCCAGCTCGCCCGCGTGCATGTCCTCGTAGCTGGAGGTAACCAGGTTCGCGGCTTTCCGGGCGTCCTGCCAGTCCTCTCGGGCGGGGAAGAGAGCCATGCAGTGGCCGTTGGCGTTGGCCTCTTGGACGACGTTCGACAGGGTGTAATTCCCGCCGTGCCCGTTCACCAGGACGAGCGCCGGAACACCTGCCCTGTCCAGAGAATGGCGGACGTCCCGGACGATCCGGCTCAGTGTCTCGGAGGAGATGCTGACGGTACCGGCCCATGCGTTGTGCTCATGGGAGCAGGAGATCGTGATGGGAGGTAGCTGCAGCACCGGGTAGCTACGGGCGAGCTGGTCCGCGATCAGGCAGGCCACGATCGTGTCAGTGGCCAGCGGGAGGTGTCGACCGTGCTGTTCGAAGCTGCCGACCGGCAAGAGGGCAATGCCAGATCGCCTGTTCTGGACGTCGAAAGTGGTCGTGGTGGGCAGCAGTTCTTTCACGTTCTCCTCAGTTCGGAGTCGGCCACGGCGCCTTTGCCGCTGCGCGCACTTTACCTCGCACCTCTTCCACACTCCGGTCCCCCGACCACGGGGACAAAGCGGCTTCCAATGCGTTGAGTTGGGTGCCGACCCGCCAAGAACGGATCGTGCCTACGGCTTGGACGGCCTCCACTGCCACCTGACAAGCCTGTTCACGTTCGCCGAGAGCCGCGTAGGCCGTGGCCAAGCGTGCCAGCCCCAAAGCGCGATCGCGGGCCTGCATGGGATCCAGCCCGCGCGAGTGGTGTGCTTGCAGGACGGGCAGCGCATCGTGCGCTCGGCCTGCTCGCAGCAGAGATGCTCCGATCTCCATCTCGATGTAGGCCGGGGTGCAGTATCCGGCCCGGTCGGATTCTTCCTGGCCGAGACTGTCGTTGACCTCCGCCAGAGCCAGTTCGACGTCCCGTTGGAACTGGTGCTGGTCATCCGTATACGGCAGCAGGGCATGAGCGTGGAGACGCTGGCGCAGGATGACCGCACGCAGCCGCGGGGTCAGTCGTGGAGCGGTGGCCAGCGCGGCGTTGGCCAAGGTGAGCCCATGGCCGGGATCTCCGCTTTCGGTGGCTATGTTGCTCTTACGCATGAGGACATAGGCGGTGACCCGAGGGTCTCCCAGCTCCAGTGCATAGTCCAGCGCCCGGTTGGTCCATTTCGTGGCGCATGCGAAATCGCCGGCGTCTTGGAACAGCCAACCGCAGAACTCCACGAATTCAGTGGCGAAGATCAGGACGCGGGAACGGTCTTCGCCGGCGGTCCGGCAGATCTGCTCGACGACGGGGACATGCGACGTGATCGCGTTGAGCAGCAGGAGCGGACCGAGCATCGCATCGGCCTGGATGTGGGCCGCCAGGATTCCCTGCAGCCCGGTCAGGAGCGTAGTGCCGCCCAGGTCCATCCGGTTGATCTGGGCAGTCGTCACGATCATCCGGTCGGGAGCATCGTGTGGATCGCAAGGATGCCAGGAGCCGGACATCACGTGTCCTGCGCGAGCGTTCTGTTCCTGGCCAGGGGTGAACCACAGTAGGTTCCTGGGAACGCCCAGAAGCCCTGTCCACTGAGTCAGCCGGACCAAGTCCCGTACGGTGGGCCCGGACTCGATCCGGCTGAGCTGCGGTTGAGAGAGATGCAACCAGGAAGCGGCCACGCTCTGTGAGATGGCCCGTCCATGATGAGGGTGCTGACGAAACGCGCGGATGAGCCTGCCTACGTGTTGCGTCTCAACCGCTCGACGTATGTGGGGGTCCTCCCAGAAGTGCGCAGGCACGTCGGGTGGAGCCTGAAGCGTATCGCGATGCCCGCGCCAACAGGATCCGCACAGCTCGCCGCTGTTGTCGCGTGCCAGTCGTGTGCCGCACCGACGGCACGTATGCGCTCCCATGGCCTCATTCACTCAAAGGTCCTGTCCGGCGCCGTCACTTTGATTGACGGGCATCATTTTAGGCCGCTGCCAGGGTGAGGCATCGAAGAATTATGCGTCTTACGCATACCGCTTATGCATGGTGCGCATCGCCGCCAGCCGTCCTCTCCCTGATGCTGAAAACGAAGCAGCCGTCGCCCCACGGTCGGGTCGGCAGGCCGTTTTGGAACTTCTGTCCTCTTGGCGGAGCTACGGGAAGGAGTACTCCGATGTCCGGCTCAAACGCACTTTGGGCAGACGAAGCCCTCGAAGCGCTCAAGAACGAGTTCGGCAACACCCACCGTGTGTGGCGCAGCAAGTCTGAAGGCGGCCGGTCAGGCGGTTGGTACGCCACGCTCCGCCGCGGCCTCCGTCCCGAAGAGGAAGGGCGGCTTTTCCTCACGGTGGGTGCGGACACCCACCAGCAGCTCTACGACCTCCTCGCACAGCAGGCGGAGATCGCCCTGCGGCCACAAGACCTTCGCGAGGTGTGACAAGGCCCTGACGCCCATCCTTGATGGCACTCGAGCAGCGCCTTCACCAGGACAGGAACACGACGATGAAACGTGATACCGAGCCGCCGACCCAGCTCGGAGAGTTCTTCGCCCAGCTCTCGGTAGCGGGAGTACGGCATGCGGTGCTGCTCGGCGCGGACGGTCTGCTGATAGGCCGCTCGTCCCAGACCGAACAGGACGTCGGCGAGAGAATGGCCGCTGCCTGTTCCGGCTTGTACGCCCTGGGCATGAGCGCGGCCCCCGCCCAGGAGTGGCAGCCTGTTCAGCAGGTCCTCGTCGACTTCAGCGAGGGATTCTTGCTCACCCGCTCGGTGGACAAGCTCGTGCGCTTGGCGGTGCTCACCGACGGGGACGCCGACCTGGCCACGATCGCCGAGCTGGCTGAGCACCTCACCATCCGGTTCCGCCCCGTCCTGTCGCTGCTGAGCTGAGCGACGTGCCGGCAAGGGCGTGGATGCAGCCCGCTGCTGGTGGACGGACACCACGACAATCACGAGATCAAGGGAGATCCGCATGACGACGGCCGACAGCATCGCCGACTCCGACGAGGCGAGCCGCGCCCGCCAGGAGATGGTCGACAAGCTCGTCGCCTCCGGGATGATCACGTCCGGCGACGTCGAGCGCGCTTTCCGGACTGTTCCCCGCGAGGTGTTCATGCCGGAGGGAACCGATCTGGCGGCCGCCTACAACCCCGACGACGCGGTCGCCGCCAAGAGGGACGAGCACGGCCGGATCATCTCCTCGCTGAGCGCCCCGTTCATCCAGGCCCGCATGATCGAGCAGGCCGAACTCGCCCCGGGCATGTCCGTGCTGGAGATCGGCTCTGGCGGCCTCAACGCGGCGCTGATCGCCGAAGTGGTCGGACCCGGTGGCCGGGTCGTCTCCGTCGACATCGACCCCGACATCACCACCAACGCTGGCGCGGCTCTAGACGCCGCCGGATACGGCGGCCGGGTCGAGGTCCTGCTCGCCGACGCCGAGCACCCCGTCCCCGACCTGGACGAGGTGGACGCGGTGATCGTCACCGTCGGCGCCTGGGACATCCCTCCGGCCTGGACCGGTCCCCTCGCGCCGGACGGTCGCCTGGTGGTCCCGCTGCGGATGAACAACGTCACCCGCAGCATCGCCTTTGGCCGCGTCGGCGACCACCTGGAGAGCACCTCGTTGGAGGTGTGCGGGTTCGTGCCGATGCAGGGCGACGGCGAGCACCACGAGCGCGTCTTCGAACTACCCGATCCCCGGGGCGGGGCCGTCAAGCTTCAGTTCGACGTCACGCCCAAGGACCTGAGCCCGCTCGACGGAGTCCTGGCCAAGCCCCGTACCGAACTGCGCTCAGGCGTCGACATCCCGCGCGGCGTCTCCTTCGCCGACCTCCACCTGTGGTTCGCCTCCTTCCTGCCCGGCTTTTGCCGGGTCGCGGCAGGGGAGGGCACGGAGCTGGCCGAGGAACGCCGCTGGTTCCCCTTCGGGACGGTGGCCGACGATGGCTCCTTCGCCTACCTGGCGATCGGGCCCACCCTCGAGGGCATCGGCGATGAATTCCTCGCCCGCGGCTGGGGCGAGGGCGATGCCGGCCCGGCTCTGGTCGCCCAGATCCAGGCATGGGCGGACGCTGGACGGCCCCAGCCCGACAGTGTCGCGTTCTGGCCGAACGGCGGAGACCGCGACCTTCCCAAGGGTGCCGTCGTCCTGGAGAAGCGGCACGGCCTGGTCACGATCTCCTGGCCTGCGGCGCCGTAACGCCACAGGTCGGGGAAATCCCGAAACCGAATCTAAGGAGCAGGAAATGAGTGTCCTGACCCACGAAAGCCCCGCCGCCGTCCTGGAGGACGATGACTTCGTGCTGGACATGCGCGTCGTGGAGACCCTGACCCCGCTGATGGGCAACTGCAGCACCAGCGACGGCTGCGGCAGCACCTGCCAGACCAGCGCCTGCAACAGTGGGGTCGCCAACCCCGTCTGACCCGTTCCGAGCCTCTCCGCCGTCCCGTACCGCGTGGTCCAACGGGACGGCGGAGAGCCCTTCATCTTCCGGGAGTTCGATGTGAAGACGGCTCGCTCAGCCCCGTCCCTCTCCGTCCCTCTCGTTCCCTACACCCATGACGGCGTGGTCCTGGTCCGCGCGACCACCGACCCCGGCGGGCTCGACCTCCCCGACTTGGACCCCACCGACCGAACCGCGTTGGAGACCCACGGGCGTGCCTGGCTGACCAAAACGTGGGAGCGTCCGCAGATCAGGGCCGCGGTCGCAGCGGCCAGCCCTGATCTGGCCGCCAACCTGGACCGATGGGTCATTCCCGGAGACCATGCGACCGCCCGCGACGTGCGCCGCGCGGTTCTGTCCCTGGCCGGCTACGTGAAGCGGTGGCAAGGCCGCACCACGCCCTTCGGCCTGTTCGCAGGAGTCACCGCAGCCAGGATCGGTCCGGCCTCCGTCCGGATCGGCACCGGGCACCGCTCGATCGCCCGAGTGGACGCCGAATGGCTGACGGACGTCGTCGTCGGGCTCGAAGCACACCGACTGCTACGGTTGCGATTGACGGTCGTAGCAGCCAGCACTGCCGTCGTACGCGACGGTCGCCTCATCGTGCCGCGTCGCACCGAAACAGGTGAGCGTCTGCCGGGCCCGCTGCGCGATACAACAGTTCGCCACACCCGCCCGGTTCATACTGCGCTGGCCATCGCCCGCACACCGGTCCCCTTCACCCGGTTGGAAGCCGACCTGGCGCACGCCTACCCGACCGCGTCGCCCGTCGCGATCCGCAACGTGCTACATGGGCTCATCGACCAAGGCGCGCTCATCACGAACCTGCGACCGCCGATGACGGCTGTTGACGGACTCACGCACCTCATCACTGTTCTGCGCCACGCGCTTGAGGGCGAGACTCTGCCGGATCTGGAGGACGTCGCTGATCTCTTCACCCGACTGGAACACATCAACACCGACATCACTGCGCACAACGCCGGGGACACCGCGGCGGCCGACCGTGCGGTCGCGATGATGGCCGAAGCAGCCAGCACCACCTCACGGCCGTGCCTGGCCCACGATGTGCGGCTGGACGCCGATGTGTCCATTCCCGCCCAAGTGCTGGCCGAGGCCGAACGCGCCGCCGGAATCCTGCTGCGGGTGGTCACCCAACCGTTCGGGACCGGTGCATGGCTGGACTACCACGCTGAGTTCCGTCACCGATACGGGCCTGGCGCACTCGTACCTGTGGCCGAACTGGTGTCGGATGCCGGGCTCGGTCATCCCTCCGGTTTCCTCGGATCGACGAAAGCCCGGCCCGGCTGGCGGGCGATCACAGAACGGGATGTGGCGCTGCTACGGCTGATCGAGCAAGCGCACATGGACCAGGCCGAGGAGATCGTGCTGACCGACGCCGACGTCGACGCCCTCACGTTCGGCGACGCCGCCGCGATGGTGCCGCCCGACCGAATCGAGCTGGCCTTCGTCCTGCACGCCGTCGACACCGAAGCGATCGACAGTGGTGACTACCGGCTGCGCGTGACCGGAGCTCCCGCCGTCCCCACCAGCATGGCCGGACGATTCGGTCACTTGCTGGACGACGAGGAACGCGTCCGGCTCGCAGCCGGTTACGGCGATGCCTCCGGTGAAGCACTGGCGGTACAACTCGTCTTCCCGCCACGCCGCCCTCGCAACGAGAACGTCACCCGCACCCCGGTCTACCTCCCGCACATCGTGCCGCTCGGCGACCATCCCGACGACATGGCCGGGACGGTGATCGGAACAGAGGACTTGGCGGTCACCGCCGACGCCGAGCAGATGTACCTGATGCAGGCATCCACCGGCCGGAGGATCGTGCCGAGAATCCCTCACGCTCTCGAACTCACCGTGCAGACGCCCCCACTCGCAAGGTTCCTGGCCGAGGTCGCCGACGCGCGCACCGCCGCGTTCAGCCCCTTCGATGTCGGAGCGGCCCGCAACCTGACGCACATTCCACGCATCCGCTACCGTCGGACGATCTTGTCCCCGGCCCGCTGGGTCCTGGAGGCCGCAGACCTGCCCGAGCTGGAGACGTGGAGGCACAGGTGGCGGGTCCCGGCCCGGATCGTGGCGAACACCGGGACGCTGCGCCTACCGCTTGACCTCGATCAGCCGCTCGACCGGGCCCTCCTCGCGACCCAGCTGAAAAAGACGCCCCGCATCGAGCTGCTGGAAGACGCGCCGGCCGACGGGCTCGGGTGGTCGGATGGTCGACCGATCGAATTGCTCCTCCCGATGCGCGCCGCCGTGTCCCGCCCTTTGCCGGTGACGACGCCACCCGGCAAATCCCAACCGCCGGGTTCTGGTCTCGTGCTGGTCGCGCAACTGGCCGGCAATCCCGCACGATGTCGACGACATTCTGACCGACCACCTGCCCGGCTTCCTGGACGGCTTGAGCGGCCTGGTCGACTGGTGGTGGATGACCAGGACCCGCGACCTGATCCGGGTCGAGGCCGACCACCATCTGACGGTGATCGTCCGTCTCCATGACCGGCAGGGATGGGCGCCGGTCGTCCGCGCCTTCGGGGCATTCGCCGAATCCCTGGCTGGGGCCGGGCTACCCGGCCAGGTCACGTTCGCCTCCTACAACGAACATCCCGGCCGGTACGGGTACGGTGACGCGTTGGAGGCCGTGGAGCGGGTGTTCGCCACGGACACGAGCGCAGCCATCGCCCAACTGCAGGTAGCCAGGTCCAACGGAATTTCCTCGCAGGCAGTGGCCGCGGCATCGATGACGCACTTGGCCGCCGCGTTCGCTCCCGACCCCGCCACCGGTTACCGCGCATTGCTCGCTCGGCTGCCCCGGGGGAGCGGGCCGGTCGACCGGGCGTTGGCCACTCACGTCCATCAGTTTGCCGATCCCACAGACGGCTATCGAGCAGTCCGGGAACTGCCCGACGGCTCGGCGCTTGCAGAAGCATGGTCGGACCGCGATACCGCCCTGGCCGACTACCACCGGGCGGTGTCGGAACAGCGAGAAGCCGACAACGTGCTGCGTAGCCTGCTGCACGAGCACCACCGGCGAGCCGTCATCATCGACACCGAGGTCGAACGCGATACTTGCAGGCTCGCCCGCGCCGCCGCGATGCGCCGACTCGCCTTGGTCGGAGCCGTCCGATGACCTTGCAACCAGCGGGCCAGTCCCTTGCCAACGGTGCTGCCGGTCATGCCCTCCTGCACATCGAACGCGCGCTGCAGAACGGTGAGTGGGACAAAGCCCGAACCGTCATCCGTCAGGTGGTTGCCGAACCGGTCGACAGCGGCGTGAACGCCGGTCTGTACTACGGCGCCCCTGCTGTGGCGTTCGTCCTGAACGCGGCCTCCGCCGACGACCGCTCCCGCTACAGCGACGCCAGCCGCACCCTGGACCAGCACGTTAAAGCCGCAGTCGAGCGAAAGCTCAGACACGCGGCTGCGGCCATGAGAACCGGGCGGCCTACCGCGTTCGCCGACTACGACCTGTTCAAAGGGCTGACCGGTTTCGGGGTCCTCCTCCTGACCCGTGCCCCAGGCAGTGAAGTGCTTGGAAAGATCCTGACTCACCTCGTCCGCCTGGTCCGACCGCGGACAAGCGACGGGCTTCAGGTGCCAGGCTGGTGGGTCGATCACCATCCAGACCCCACCCTGCCGACGCCAGGGGGACACGCCAACCTGGGGATGGCACACGGAGCCGCCGGGATTCTGGCACTGCTCGCACTCGCCTCCCGCGCCGGGCGCATCATCGACGGCCAGCAGGAGGCGATCGAGAGCTTGGCCGACTTCTTTGACCAATGGCGACAGGACTCCTCTGCCGGACCTTGGTGGCCGCAATGGCTTACCTGCGATGACCTCCGCAGCGGAGCTCTCACCTCCCATACGCATTCAGGACGACCGTCCTGGTGCTACGGCGCCATCGGGATCACCCGTGCCCTTCAACTCGCTGCTGAAGCAACCGGTCAAAAATTCCGCCAGGAGGTCGCTGAGGAAGCTCTGGCAGCGAATCTGACAGACCGCCACCTCGATCGGCTCGACACACCAGGCCTGTGCCACGGGGTCGCCGGCGTCTACCAAACCGCCTACCGCGCAGCCCGCGACGCCCGACATCCCTCCATCGCCGAACGGCTGCCCGCGCTCGCAGCCCGCTTGACGACCCTGCCCGACGGCGATGCGAGTGGGCTCCTGACCGGCGCCGCAGGCATCGCCCTGGCCGCTGAGACCGCACGCCGTAACGTCCCTCCTGTTTCGGATTGGGACCGATGCCTGCTGATCACCTGATCTCGACCGCCGAGCTCGTGACCGCAGTCCGAGCCATCCTCGTAGGCGCCGATCCTGCTTCCACCGCAGCTCACTACGGGGCCGATCCTGCTGATCTCGACGATGCCGTAGCCGCCTATCACGCAGCTGGAACAGCGGCCTTGGAGCAACGCGCCAACGACGGCTGGTTCCAGGTCAAGGTCGAACCCGCCAATTGGGCGGCTGCCGAGAAGCTCGCCGCCTTCAGCTTTGGGCCGCGCTTGGATGAGCTGACTTCTGCCGGAGCGATCACTGGATGGTGGTTCCTGCGCAAATACCCCTGTTGGCGGCTTCGGTTCCACCGCGCCGATCCCCAGCCCGTCACCGAAGTCCTGGAGGAGCTGACCGCGGCTGGAGTGCTTACCGGATGGCGGACGAGCCTGTACGAGCCGGAGACCACCGCGTTCGGCGGACCGACCGCCATGGGCATCATCCACGACTTGTTCTGCGACGACTCCACCGGAGCTCTGGCCTACCTGCGGCAGCCCACCCCCGTCATCGGCCGACGAGAGCTGTCGCTCCTGTTGTTGAGTGGCCTGTTCCACGCGGCAGGCCTGGACGGCTTCGAGCGAGGTGAGGTATTCGCACGAACCGCCCACCTCCGCCCGTCACCCGACCCCATCGCACTCGCATCGCTCATCGAGAACATGCGGACCTTCCTGTCCATCACCAACCCGGCCAGCAGCCCCTTGTTCTCGACCGAAGGCGACGCCGCTCACTCGGCCGGATGGCTGGCCGCCTACACCGCCGCAGGCCACCGACTACGCGCCGCCGCCGACCAGGGCCGTCTCGAACGAGGTCTGCGCGCCATCCTCACCCACCTCGTGATCTTTCATTGGAACCGGCTGGGATTGTCCGCCGACCGGCAAGGCATCCTTGCCTCCGCCGCAGCCGCCGCGCTCCTGCCGCCCGACTGAACCAGGACCAGCACATGCGCCCCGACACCGTCTCCCTCGCACTACGCCACTTCCCCCTGATCGGATGGGCAAAGCCCGCCTGCCCCTCCCTCGCCGAACGCATCGACGAAGTGACTCGGACCGCTCACGCCGCCCACCGCACCGACACGGACCCGCTCCACGAAGGCGCACACGCCCTCAACATGGCAGCCCTGATCGCCTCCGACTGCGGCCTGCCCGACCTCGCCACCGACCTGTGCCACCAACACATCGACGCCTACCGAACCGCAGGAATGCACTTCACCGTCACCCAGGCCCGCTACCAGCTTGAACCCGTCATCAACCTCGCACGGCTCCGACTGCGCGCCACCGATGGACAAGCCACCCTCGACCTGCTCAACACCATGTACAAAGCCGCCATCACCCACACGGACTTCGAGGTCGACGGCCGAACCATCCGTCTGAGCGACCTGACCGGCACCCGCGAGGAATACCACCAGTTGGTGGAGTCGGTATGGCTCCAACTGCTCGGCGACGGCATCCGCGCACTGGCCCTCGCTGGCCGCTGGAACGACGCCGCCACCCACGCCCACGCGCACAACGGCATAGGTATACGACTCATGGAAGGCCGACAGGCGCTGGTGATCGCCCATCTACTAGCCGACGACCGCTCCCAGGCATCCGCCGCGCTCGACGAATCCGACCCAGTCGACCCCTGGGAGAGAATCGCCGCCGGCTGCCTGGCCGTCCTGTGTACAGAGCCCGGAACACAGGATGGGAGTGCAGCTCTCGACCGCATGCTGGAAGCCTTCTGGAACTACCAGTTCCGGCCCGAACGCATCGTGTTCCACACCCGCGCGGGCCTAGCCGCCATAGCCCTGACACAGCCGATCGACCCGGAGACTGCCGCACTGGTTCTAGAACACGTCGTAGACAAGGCCCTGCAGGTCGGTGACGGTTACGCCGCACGCGAGATCCTCCGGCACCACCTGGCCGCCCCTTTTCTCCATCGGGACTACCAGGCCACGCTGGACACAATGGTGGAGAGAGCAGGCCTCAACTCTGGGAAGATTCCGAAACAGCTGCACCGCTTGCTTTCGGCATCGGTAGACGAAGCAACAGCGGCCGTGCGATCCGCAATAGCCACCACGTCGCCGACCCCGGCGAAGGGCTAAACCGCTACAGTTCGGAAATATCACCAGTCTGCCGAACCCGATCTCCTCACCAGCGAGTCCGTGAAGCCGGGGGAGTGTCAAGGTGGCCGTGCTAGGGGAAGCTTAAGAGGTATCAGCCATATCCAGGGTCTTCTCGCAAACACTTCTCAGAATGAAGGATCGGGCCGTTTTGTATGAGAAAAAGTTCTGAGAAGAAATTGGAGTCTTCGAGGATCAGATTGGGCTCCTTGGGCGGTCTGCTGGAGGTGTTCTGGCAATCGAGGGTTTATGCGAATCGCGCAGAGCCCGCAGCGGCCCCTTATCAATAGGTGAAGAGGCTTCCGCAGAGGGTGCAGTCGAACTGGGTCCAAAGCCGGGATTCTCCGGCATGGGCGACTTCTGGTGCGGGCCGGTCAACAGCGGCGGTTGTTCAGGCCGAGGAGGAGAAGCCGGTGCGGGGGCTGCGGCGTTCTAGGAGGATGACGTCGCGCCAGTGGCCGTGGTGTTGGGCGATGCGTTCTCGGACTCCGATGGTGCGGAAGCCCGCACGGTGGTGGAGGGCGAGGCTGGCGGTGTTCTCGGGGAAGACGCCGGATTGGATGGTCCAGATCCCGGCGGCTTCAGTGGAGGCGATGAGAGCGTCCAGCAGGGCGGTACCAATGCCTTGACCGTGTGCGTCGGGATGGATGTAGAGGGAGTGTTCGACGACTCCGGCGTAGACGGTGCGGGTGGAGGTGGGGCTGACGGCGGTCCAGCCGAGGACCTTGCCGTCGGGTGCGGTGGCGACGTGGCGGTGGTCGGGGAGTCTGCTGGCGTCGAAGTCTTCCCAGGAGGGGGCGGTGGTTTCGAAGCTGGCGTGGCCGGTGTCCAGGCCGGCTTGGTAGATGGCCAGGACCTGGTCGGCGTCGTCGGTGTGCATGGGGCGCAGCAGGTAGGTCATGAAGCAGGCTCCCGGACGATGCGGAGGGAGAGGACGGCCGGAAGGGAGCGTAGCGGGCGGTGGCGGTGTGGGCGGTTCATGGTTTGGCGGGGGTACTGCCGACGGCCAGGAGCGCGGCGAGGACGGCGGCGGCGGTCAGTGCGGTGAAGAGGGCGGGGTAGCCGCCGAGGGTGGCGGCGAGGGCGGCTCCTGCCCAGGGAGCGAGGGCTCCGGCGATGGTGACGGGGGCGGCGAGGATGCCGGAGAGGATGCCGTAGGCGGTGGTGCCCCAGCGGTCGGAGATGGCGGTGGCCTGGAGGAGGGTGGTGATGCCGCGGGCGGTTCCGGCCAGGGTGGAGATGGCGATGAGCAAGGTGATGGGTCCGGGCACGATCGCGAGGGCGGCGGTGGTGGCCGCCGACAGGGCGAGGATCCACACGGTGCGGGCGCTGGCGGTGGTGTGGCGGGTCAGCAGGCCGTAGCCGAGGCGCCCGGCGATCTGGCCGACGCCGCCCAGGCCCAGTGCCCAGGCGGCCAGGGTGGTGCTGGATCCGCGTGCGGTGAGCAGGGGGATGAGGTTGATCATGACGGCGTACGTGGCGAACGCCGACAGGGTCAGGGCCGCGGTGAGCAGGAGGAAGGCGCGGCTGCGCACGATGGCGGAGACGGAGCCGTGAGGTGTCTCGCCGTGCGTTTTCGGTGCCTCGGGCCAGGGCTGGCGCAGGCCGAGGGCGTGCAGGGGCACGGTGATGAGGGCGAGGAGCACGGCGAGCACCAGGTAGGTGTGCCGCCAGGTGAGGTGGGCGGCCAGGGCGTCGGTCAGCGGCGCGAACACCGTGCTGGCCAGTCCCGCCACCAGGGTGAGGGTGGTCAGGGCGCCGAGGTGGCGGGGTGCGTAGTAGCGGGTGAGGGCGGCGAAGGCGGGCTGGTAGAGGACGGCGGCCTGGGCGATCCCGGCGAGCAGCCAGGCGATGGTGAACCAGGCGAGGTTCGGTGCGGTCGCGATCAGGGCGAGTGATGCGCTCGCCAGAAGCGAGCCGCCGGTCATCAGGATGCGGGGGCCGTGCCGGTCCAGGAGCCGCCCGGCGGGAATGCCGATGAGCGCGGCGAGGACGAGGGAGGCGGAGAACGCGGCGGTGACGGCCGGGGTGGACCAGCCGGTGTCGGCGGTGATGGCCGAGGCCAGGACAGGGAAGGCGTAGTACAGCACGCCCCAGCTGGTGATCTCGGTGATGCACAGCGCGATCAGCGGAAGGCGCGAGGGCCGGTCGGCGCCCGCGGCGGTGTTCGCCGCGGGCGCCGACCGGGAGAAGAGACGACGCATGTGTCGGTCGAGTCTCAGGATTCGGTGTCGCCGGAGTAGCCGTGGGTGCTTCCGGTGGGGAAGCCGAGCCCGGCCGGGGTCCCGAGGCCGATCGTCACGGGCTGCGGGGCGCTGCCGCAGCACGAGACGGCCTCGGCGGGGGCGGGTTCGGGTGCGCAGGAGGTGCCGCATCCGGGCTCGGCGCCGGGCAGGAGGTCTTCGGTGATGAGGCTGGTGGAGCACACTCCGGTCTCGGGCAGGTCGAGGTGGACGGTGTCGGCGGCCTCGCGGTCTCCTGCCAGGGCGGCGACGACGGAGCGGACCTGCTCATAGCCGGTGGCCATGAGGAAGGTGGGGGCGCGGCCGTAGCTCTTGGCTCCGACGAGGTAGAAGCCGCTCTCGGGGTGGGCCAGGACGCGTTCGCCGTGCGGGGGGACGGTGCCGCAGGAGTGGAAGTTCGGGTCGATCATCGGCGCGAGATTGACCGGTGCTTCGGTGGCCGGGTCCAGGGCTACGCGGACTTCGCGGAGCATGTCCACATCGGGGCGGAAGCCGGTGGCAGGAACCACCAGGTCTACGCTCAGCGTCCGCTCCCCGTCCGGGGTGGTGCCGGTGACGGCGACGGACGCCCCGCCCGGTGTCTCCTGCAGGGAGGTGATGGTGAAGGAGCGCACAAGGTCGATCTCACCGGCTTCGACGGCCTGCTTGAGGCGGGTGCCCAGGGCGCCGCGGGCGGGCAGTCCGTCGGCGTCACCGCCTCCGTACAGGCGGGCGACCGAGGCGCCGCGCACGGCCCAGGTGATGCGAGTGCCGGGCGCCTGGGAGGCGAGTTCGGCCAGTGCGAGGAGGGTGTTGGCGGCCGAGTGGCCCATCCCGACGACCAGCGTGTGCCTGCCGGCGAAGCGTTCCCGGTCGCGGCCCAAGACGTCGGGCAACGGCCCGGTCAGGTAGGCCCCGGCTGCTTCTTCGCCGATCGCCGGGAGGCCGGAGTGGCCCAGCGGGTTGCGCCGTCCCCAGGTGCCGGAGGCGTCGATGACGGCGCGGGCCGTGATGTCCTCGACGGTCCCGTCAGCGTCCTGGATGCGCACGAGCAGCGGGTGGGCGTCGCGGTTGACGGTTCGGGTGGCGTCGACGCCGCGGCGGGTCACGGCCACCACGCGGGCTTCGGTGCGGATGCGTCCGGCCAGGGCGGGGACGGCGGCGAGCGGTTCGAGGTAGTCGCGCACGAGGTCGGCGCCGGTCGGCAGGAGTTCGGGGTCGGGCGCGCTCCAGCCTTCGGCTTCCAGGAGGCGGCGGGCGGCGGCGTCGGTGTCGTAGCGCCACGGGGAGAACAGGCGCACGTGCCCCCAGTCGGCGATGGCCGCGCCGACCGTTGGTCCGGCCTCCAGGACGAGGAAGTCCAGGCCGCGTTCGGCCAGGTGCGCGGCGGCGGCCAGCCCGATCGGCCCGGCGCCGATGACGACGACCGGCGAAGCGTCCTGGCCGTCTCCGTTGTGGAGGCAGCCGCAGCCGGCGTCGGTCTTGGCCTGGAGCACGGTGGTGGACGGGTCGAGGGAGGACTCGGCGCCGGTGCAGCAGGCGCTCACCCCGCAGCAGCTGTCATCGGCCGCCGGGGCGGCGGGTCCCTGGGAGGCGGAAGTACTCATGATGGCTCTCTCCTTCAGAACTCAAGAACACCGGATGGTCGAAAGATCAAAGACGCAAGCGCAGTACGTCCGCCTTCACGCGGTCGCGGTGGGAGGCTGAACGGCACGCGCTGTCGCAGGCCCGGCCGCCGCAGCACTCGTTGAAGGTGATCCGCTCCTTCACTCGCTTCCCGCGGCCACCGGTCGCACCCAGCGCAAGGATCCTGCTGAACAGGCTGCGCATCGCCCACCTCACTATTTCGAAGTCTGTCTAAGTAGGTCAGAGTTTGCCTTTCTGGATAGATGGATGTCAAATTAGATGCATGTCGAAGCTGCTGGACGTCGAGGACGTCACCGCCCGGGAGTGCTGCGCGCCGCTGAACGGCCCGGCGATCGGCGAGGGGGAGGCCGCCGAGCTGGCCCAGGTGTTCAAGGCGCTGGCGGATCCGGTGCGCCTGCGCCTGCTGAACCTGATCGCCGCGAGCGAGAGCGGCGAGGCGTGCGTGTGCGATCTGACCGGCCCGTTCGAGTTGTCGGGACCGACGATCTCCCACCACCTCAAGGTGCTGCGCCAGGCCGGGCTGATCACCGGGGAGCGGCGGGGGACCTGGGTGTACTACCGCGTGATGCCCGATGCGATCACCCGCCTGTCCACCTTCTTCACCCTCCCCATGGCCGCCCCTGCCTGATCCCCCGTTCGGCGCGGTTCAGGCTCCGGGGCGTGCGCGCAGTGCGGTCATGACGTGGCGGGCATCGGCCCCGACGCCCCGCAAGGTGGCGGAGGCGAACGAACGCTGCCACTCCAGGCCCACATACCCCAGACCGGCATGGGTCGTCGACAGCCCTTGGCGGTGCAGCGGCATCCCTGTGGAGTCCAGGGCGCCGGCCTTGGACAGGTATCCCAGCTCGGGCCGGTACCCGGTCGCCAGTAGCACTACATCGACGTCCTCGCGCGTGCCGTCCGCCCAGACGACGCCGGTGGCGTCCAGGCGGCGGAACATGGGCCGCCGATCGGGCCGTCCCTGCGCGATCGCCTGCCGGTAGGCGCCGGTGTCCATGACCGGGGTTCCCTTCCCTCCTGTCAGGAGTGGCCTCGCCCATCCCGCGGTGTCCAGGCCGAAGGTCTTGAGCCACAGATGAATGTCGCGGCCGAACGGCCGCTGCGGCATGAACCGCAGCGGATGCCTGGTCGCCAGCGTGACGCTCGCCTTCTCGGCCAGCTCGATGCCGATCTGCACCGCGGAGTTCCCGCCGCCCACGATGACGACCCGGCGCCCGGAGATCTGTTCGGGGCCGCAGTACTGGCTGCTGTGCAACACGGTGCCGCCGAAATCCTCCAGCCCCGGCAGGTGCGGCCGGTGAGGCCGGCCGAACCCGCCTGAGGCGGCGACCACCCGCGCGGCGGACAGGGTCCCGGCCCCTTCCACCTCCACCTCGAAGCCGCCCGGTCCGGCGCCGGTGACAGCGACCACCTTCTGGCCGGTGCGGATCTCGGCGTCCAGGTGTTCGGCGTAGGCGGCCAGGTAATCCACGACCTCGTCGCGCGCGGGGTAGCCGTCCGGGTCGCCGGGGAAGGGCTTGCCCGGCAGAGCACTGCACCTGGCCGGGGAGAACAGGGTCAGGCTGTCGTAGTAGTGCGACCACGAGCCTGTGGCCGAGTCGGACGCCTCCAGGACGAGCGGTGCCAGGCCCAGGCCTGTCGCCGCCCGCGCTGTGGCCAGCCCGGCCTGGCCTCCTCCAATGATGATCACGTCGTGGTGGGTCATGACCACAACATATCGTCATTTCGTGAAATCGCAATATGATGGAGCGTGGGAAGATGGCTTCGGAAGCCCGGCAGAGCTCCTGGGGCCGTGCGGGCGGTGAAGTCTGGAGGAACGACGCGGTGAACGAGATCGAGCCGACCATGCACGCCGCGGACGCGGCAGACGCCTCGGCGGGCTGCGGTGCGGCCGTCCAGCCGAGCGGGAAGCTGCGCGACTTCCTCAAAGGCCTGGCCAGCGAGCAGCGCCAGCAGACCCTGGAGGTGTTCGCCGGCGGCGCCGAACTCACCGTCGGCTCGGTCGCCGAACGTCTGGGGATCGGCCAGTCCACAGCCTCCCAGCACCTGTCGATCCTACGTCGGGGCGGCCTGCTCGCCTCACGCCGCGAAGGCAAGCAGGTCTACTACCGCGTCGATGCCGCCTCCGTCGAACCGCTCCTGGACGAACTGCGCGCCTACCTGCGCACCTGCTGCCCGCCTACCGGCTGCTGACGAGGCTTGTAAGGCATCGGGAGCGGTTGAAGCGGTGTGGCGCCGCTGGGCAGGGCGAATGGCAGGAGCGCGAGCTTGATCTCGCGTTCGACATCGCCCTCGGCATGCATCACGAAGTCGATGCGCTCCTCGCCGTCGTGGGCCCCTTGCCGCTTGAAGTCGGGTGGGCTTCGATCTTCTCGATGGCTGCCTTCACCGCGGCGGTGACGTTCTTTCTGCGGGAGTCTTCTTCAGCGGCCTATCGGGGTGGCTGAGAGGTCTGGAGTTGTGCGGTGATCTGGGTGACGGCGTCTCGGGCGGTGCGGCCGACGCCGATGAGGGTGGCAGAGGCCGGGCCGGTCCAGTCGCCGTAGCCCAGGAGGTGCAGGCGGGGCTCGGCGACGGCGCGGGTGCCTTGGGTGGGGATGAGGCCGTCGCGGGTGCGCAGGCGCAGCGGGGTCAGGTGGCCCAGGTCGGGGCGGAAGCCGGTGCACCACACGATGGTGTCGCAGGCCAGGTGAGTGTCGTCGGGCCAGGCGACGCCGACGGGGGTGATGCGGGCGAACATCGGCTCGGCCTTGAGGACGCCGCGCTCGCGTGCTTCGCGGATCGGTGGGACGGCGACGATGTCACCGAGGCCTCCGACGCCGGCGTGCTCCTGTCCGGAGGTGAGTGCCTGGTAGCGGCGGGTCGCCAGATCGAAGAGGGCCTTGCCGTCGATGTCGTCGGGCAGGAGCTTCGGCGGGCGGGACGTGACCCAGGTGGTCTCGGCGACGGTGGAGATCTCGGCGAGCAGCTGGGCGGCGGAGTTGCCGCCTCCGACGATCACGACGCGCTGTCCGGTGAAGGGTTCGGGGCCGGTGTAGTGGGCGGTGTGGAGTTGGCGGCCCGCGAACTCGCCGATGCCCGGGTAGTAGGGGATGTAGGGGCGTGACCAGGTGCCGGTCGCGCTGATCACGATCTTCGCGTGCCAGTCGCCCGTGCCAGTCCGGACGAGGAGGCCACCGTCGGCCCGGTGGACGGCATCGACGTGCACGGGCCGCACCATGGGCAGGTCGTAGCGGCGCTGGTAGTCGGTGAGGTAGGCGACGGTGCCGGACGCGGTGGGGTAGCCGCCGTCCGCCGGAGCAGGCATCATCCGGCCAGGGAGCGAGCTGTACTGGGAGGGGGAGAACAGGCGCAGTGAGGGCCAGGCGTGCCGCCAGGCTCCGCCCGGCTGGTCCTGGTCGTCGAGGATGGTGAAGTCGATCCCGGCGCGGCGCAGGTAGAAGCCCGCCGCCGATCCCGCCTGACCGCCTCCGATGATCAGGACATCGACCTCACGCCCCTGTGTATCCGGCACGTTCTTCGCCCTCCGCCTCAGAGCAGGCAGGCGTCGGCGGCGCGCCCCTGGTCGGTGACCGTCCACACGGCGGGCGTGACCTCCTTGATCAGGCCCCGCTGCGCCAAGCGCCAGGCCAGGATTCCGGCCATCTCGGCGATCGCGTACCGGTAGGACGGATGACTGCCCGGGCCTCGGGCGGCGACCAGATGTCCGCCGATCTCGGCCGTGCTGAGCGGCCCGTGCACGCAGAGCAGCTGCAAGGCCTCCCGCTGGGCCGCACTCGGGCGCTCGTCCGCCATGGTGATCGTCTCCCTGTCCGGTAGCGCCTGCGTTCGAGGGGTTCTGTAGCGTCAACGCCCCTTACCCCTCAACTATTTCGAAGAATATCGAATCAGTGGTGGTTTGGGATACCGGGCGGTGAGGTGTGGAAGGTGGAGCCGCCGTGCCTCGCTGGAGGACTCCAGCGAGGCACGGCGGGTCTTCTGTGGTCGTCAGACGCCGAGTTCGACGATGAGGCCCTGGATGCGGGTCTTGATCTCGTCGCGGATGGGGCGGACGGCCTCGACGCCCTGGCCGGCGGGGTCCTCGAGGGTCCAGTCGAGGTAGCGCTTGCCGGGGAAGATGGGGCAGACGTCACCGCACCCCATGGTGATGCACACATCCGAGGCCTCGACGGCATCGGGGGTGAGGATCTTGGGTTTCTGGTCGGTGATGTCGATGCCTACTTCTTTCATGGCCTCGACCACGGACGGGTTGACTGAGTCGGCGGGGGCGGAGCCGGCGGAGCGGACTTCGACCTTGTCTCCGGCGAGGTGGGCGAGGAAGGCGGCGGCCATCTGGGAGCGTCCGGCGTTGTGGACGCACACGAACAGGACGCTGGGCTTGTCGGACATGGGGAAGCTCCTTTTAGTTCTGCCGGAGGCCCGGCGCGGGCTCGGTGAGTTCAGCGAGCAGTCCGCGGACGCGCTCGTCGATGTGGTCGCGGATGCGGCGCACGCGTTCGATGGAAGCGTTCTCGGGTTCGTCCAGGAGCCAGTCCTGGTAGCGCTTGCCGTGGTAGACGGGGCAGGCGTCCCCGCAGCCCATGGTGATGACGACGTCGGCGGCGCGGACGACCTCGTCGGTCAGCGGCTTGGGGAACTCCTCGGCCGGGTCCAGCCCGATCTCGGCCAGGGCCCGTACCACCACGGTGTCCAGGTGCGCGGCGGGCGCGGTGCCCGCGGTGCGGATGTGTACCCGGCTCCCGGCGTGGCGGGCCAGCAACGCGGCGGCCATCTGGGAGCGTCCGGCGTTGCGAGTGCACACGAACAGCACCTCCGGGACAGTCCTGCCACTCAGACCCTGAGTCTGGGCGAGGGCGATGAGCCGCTCCCGGGCAAAGCGTTCGGCCAGGAGTGGCAGGTGGCTGCCGTCCACGGCGTCGCGGACCAGCAGGTGGTAGGACTCGTGGACGTAGCGGTGCACGGTCTCGGTGCTGAAGACGCCGTCGAATCGCGGCGCGATCGTCGACGCGATACGCGTCAGCAACGCCTCCGGATGCCTGGTCACGTCTTGTCCGCGGAGAACTTCCGGCGCCAGGCCAGGGAGACGTAGACGAGGGCGACCAGGACGGGCACCTCGATGAGAGGGCCGACAACGCCGGACAGGGCTTGGCCGGAGGTGACGCCGAAGGTGGCGATGGCGACGGCGATGGCCAGTTCGAAGTTGTTGCCCGCAGCGGTGAAGGCCAGGGTGGTGGTGCGCTCGTATGGTAGGCCGATGGCCTTGCCGAGGGCGAACGTGCCGAACCACATGAGGGCGAAGTAGACCAGTAGCGGCAGCGCGATACGTGCGACGTCGAGCGGCTGGGAGGTGATCGTCTCGCCCTGGAGGGCGAAGAGGACGACGATGGTGAACAGCAGCCCGTACAGCGCCCACGGCCCGATCTTCGACAGGAAGCCGGACTCGTAGCGCTCCCGGCCGAGCTTCTTCTCGCCAAGGCGGCGGGTGAGGAACCCCGCAATGAGCGGGACGCCGAGGAAGACCACGACGTTGAAGGCGATCTCCCACATGGAGATGTCCAGGTTCTCGCCCTCACCGAGACCCAGCCATCCGGGCAGCAGATCGAGGTAGAACCAGCCGAGCAGCCCGAAGGCCAACACTTGGAACACCGAGTTCAAAGCGACGAGGACAGCCGCGGCCTCGCGATCGCCGCAGGCCAGGTCGTTCCAAATGATGACCATCGCGATGCAGCGGGCCAGCCCCACGATGATCAGGCCGGTGCGGTACTCGGGCAGGTCGGGCAGGAACAGCCAGGCGAGGGCGAACATCACGGCGGGCCCGATGATCCAGTTGATCACCAGGGAGGAGGCCATGAGGCGGCGGTCGCCGGTGACGGCGTCGAGCCTGTCGTAGCGAACCTTGGCCAGCACCGGGTACATCATGATCAGCAGGCCGAGGGCGATGGGCAGGGAGATCCCGCCGATCTCCACGGCCGCCAGCACCTCGTCGAAACCCGGCACGAGCCGGCCGAGGCCGAGTCCGGCGGCCATCGCGAGGAGGATCCACACGGCCAGGAACCGGTCGAGGGTGGAGAGTTTGGCGACGACGGACTCTTGGCCGCCCGGAGTGGGGGCGTCTACAAAGGTCATCAGCAGGCCCTCTTGCGGCCGGTCTCGGCGGTGGCGCGGGCAGTTGCCGCCAACTCGCCCAAGACACCCGCCAGTTCCTCGATCACTTCTGGCCGCAGCCGGTAGTAGGTGAACCGTCCGCACGGCTCGGTCTCGACGACCCTGGCCTCGCGCAGGACGCGCAGGTGGTTGGACAGGTTCGTCTGCCGCGCTCCGGTCTCGTCGACCAGGTGCGTGGTGCACAGCGTCTCGTGTGCCAGCAGGGTGATGATCTGCAGCCGCAGGGGGTCAGCCAGCACCCGCATTAGGTCAGTCTGTACTGATGTCAGCATAGGATGATGCTATCAGGACATGCTGATATGTAGCCCATGGCGTCCCTTAATAGACGAACGTCGATGTTATGGATCGGGTCATGCTCTGTTCCTCCGCCGTTCATATAGACGGTCTTCGATCTAATCGCGGTGCCCGGACCGGGTGCCCGAGAAGACCGCCCGCGGCGCTGCGGGCTGAACGAAGCAGAGGAAGTTCACGTGAGCATCTCGATGAGGGGCACTACGCGGACCGCCGCGGTCCTGGCCGGCATGACCCTGGCCCTGACTGCCTGCGGCGGGGGCGGCGAGGATTCCTCGGGGGACCAGCAGCTGTCGGGCACGATCAAGATCGACGGGTCCAGCACGGTGGCGCCGCTGACCACGGTGGCTTCGGAGCTGTTCGTCGAGGAGAACGGCCGGGTGCAGGTCCCGGTCGGCACCTCCGGCACCGGCGGCGGCTTCGAGAAGTTCTGTGCGGGGGAGAGCGACGTCTCCAACGCCTCCCGGCCGATCAAGGACGAGGAGAAGGCCGCCTGTGACGCCAAGGGCATCAAGTACGCCGAGTTCACCGTCGCCAACGACGCCCTGACGGTGGTGGTCAGCAAGGACAACACCTGGGCGAAGTGTCTGACGGTCGAGCAGCTCAAGAAGATCTGGGAGCCCGGCTCGAAGGTGAACAACTGGAATCAGGTCGACCCCACGTTCCCCAACGAGCCGCTGAAGCTGTTCGGCGCGGGCACCGACTCGGGCACGTTCGACTACTTCACCGACGTGATCAACGGTGAGGAGGGCGCCTCGCGCACCGACTACCAGCCCTCGGAGGACGACAACGTCACCGTCACCGGTGTGTCCGGTTCCAAGGGCGGCCTGGGCTACTTCGGCTTCTCCTACTTCGAGGAGAACGCCGACAAACTCACGGCCGTGCAGGTCGACGGCGGGGACGGCTGCGTGGCGCCCAGCGTCCAGGCCGCCCAGGACGGCACCTACAAGCCTTTGTCGCGGCCGCTGTTCATCTACCCCAGCGCCTCCGCGCTCAAGCGACCGGAGGTGAAGGCGTTCTTGGAGTTCTACGTGAACAACCACAAGCAGATCGCGGAGAAGGCCAAGTTCGTGCCGCTGCACCCCGCCCAGGAGGCCAACCTCAAGCAGGCCCTGACCGACCTTCAGCAGCAGGCGGGCTGAGTGGCGGCCACCGCTTCACGCTCCGCCGCCGGGCCTTCCTTGCGGCGGAGCCGTCCGCGTTACGGAGAGTCGGTCATCAAGGCCCTCCTGCTGGCCGCCTCCCTGGTCTCGGTGGCCACGACGGTCGGGATCGTCGCCTCCCTCGTGCCGCCCACGCTCCGGTTCTTTGAGCGGATCGGGCTGTGGGACTTCCTGACCGGCACCGAGTGGTCGCCGTTGTTCGAACCGCCCGCCTATGGGGTGCTTCCGCTGGTGACGGCCACCTTGACCATCACGGTGATCGCGATCGCGGTCGCGGTGCCGATCGGCCTGGCCGCCGCGGTCTACCTCAGCGAGTACGCCACGCCCCGCACCCGCTCGATCCTCAAGCCGGTGCTGGAGGTGCTGGCCGGGATCCCGACCGTGGTCTACGGGTTCTTCGCGCTGAGCTTCCTGACCCCGCTGCTGCAGGACCACTGGCCGCTGGGCGAGCCGCCGGAGATCTTCAACGGGCTGTCGGCCGGCCTGGTCATGGGCATGATGATCGTCCCGACGGTGGCGTCCCTGTCGGAGGACGCCATGGCCTCGGTCCCGCAATCGCTGCGCCAGGGCGCTTATGCGCTGGGCTCGACCAAGCGCATCACCGCTTTGAGCGTCGTGCTGCCCGCCGCCCTCTCAGGCATCGTGGCCGCCGTCGTCCTGGCGATCTCCCGCGCCGTTGGCGAGACCATGATCGTCGCGGTCGCGGCCGGGCTGCGCCCCAACCTCACCCTCAACCCGCTGGAAGCGATGCAGACCATGACCGGCTACATCGCCGCGGCAGGAGAAGGCGACCTGCCGGTGTCCTCCTTCGACTACACGACGATCTTCGCGGTCGGGATGCTGCTGTTCCTAGCCACGTTCGCGATGAACTTCGTCAGCATCCGGCTGGTCCGCAAATACCGGGAGGTCTACGAATGACGGCCACCCTGCCCCAGCACAAGGCCGCCGGCCCGCTGCGCGGCCGCTCGCGCCCACTGGAGCCGGCGTTCCGCGGCGTACTGCTGGCCAGTCTGATCGTCGCGGTCCTGTTCCTGATCGTGCTGCTGTCCTACGTCTTCATCGAGGGCTCGGGGCGGCTGGACACCCGGCTGTGGGAGAACTTCCCCTCCAAGCTCTACCCCGAGAGGGCCGGAGCTCAGTCGGCGATCGTCGGGACGCTCTACATCATCGGCCTGACCGGCTTGTTCTGCGTGCCGATCGGCGTCATGACCGCCATCTACCTGGAGGAGTATGCCGACGGCGAGCGCTGGTACAACCGGCTGATCGAGCTGAACGTCCAAAACCTCGCCGGAGTGCCCTCCATCGTGTACGGCATCCTCGGCCTGGGCATCATCGCCCGCGGTCTGGGCGTCGGGCGCACCCTGCTGGCCGCCGCCCTCACCCTGTCGCTGCTGGTGCTGCCGGTCGTCATCATCTCCGCCCGCGAAGCCCTGCGCGCGGTCCCCGGCTCCATCCGCCAGGCCTCCCTGGCGCTGGGCGCCACCCCTTGGCAGACGACCGCCCGCCAGGTGCTGCCCGCGGCCGTGCCCGGCATCGCCACCGGCACGATCCTCGCGCTGTCACGCGCGATCGGCGAGGCCGCGCCGCTGCTGCTGCTGGGCGCGGTCACCCACATCACCTTCAACCCCGCGAACATCACCGACGCCTACACCGTGCTGCCCATCCAGATCTACAACTGGATCAAGCAGCCCGAGGCCGAATTCCACACCCTGGCCTCCGCGGCGATCGTGATCCTCCTGCTCATCCTCCTGGCCATGAACTCCGTGGCGATCTGGCTCCGTAACCGCTACCAGAAGCGCTGGTGACGCATGACGACGACAAGAGACTTCGTGAACAACCCGCCCGCCGGCCCCGCCTCGCCCGGCCTGCCCGCCTCCGTCAAGCAAAACCTGCAAGAGGCCCCCGACCTCGTCGACCCCATTTTCCAGGTCGAGGACGTCAGCGTCTTCTACGGCGACTACGAAGCCGTCCGAGGCGTCGACATGAAGATCGGCCAGAAGCAGATCACCGCGCTCATCGGCCCATCCGGCTGCGGCAAGTCCACCCTGCTGCGCTGCTTCAACCGCATGAACGACCTCATCCCCGGCACCCGCGTCGGCGGAAAGATCAGCTTCCGCGGCGAAGACCTCTACGGAGACGACGTCGACCCCATCGAGGTCCGCCGCCGCATCGGCATGGTCTTCCAGAAACCCAACCCGTTCCCCAAGTCCATCTACGACAACATCGCCTACGGCCCCCGCGTCAACGGCATCCGCCGCGGCCTGGACGACCTGGTCGAACAGACCCTGCGCCAGGCCGCCCTGTGGGACGAGGTCAAGGACAAGCTCAAGCAGAACGCCCTGTCGCTGTCCGGCGGCCAGCAGCAGCGACTGTGCATCGCCCGCGCCATCGCCATCAGACCCGAGGTCATCCTTATGGACGAGCCCTGCTCGGCGCTCGACCCGATCGCCACCGCCAAGATCGAAGACCTCATGCAGGACCTGGCCCGCAACTACACGATCGTCATCGTCACCCACAACATGCAGCAGGCCGCCCGAGTCTCCGACCGGACCGCCTTCCTCACCGCCGAACTCGACTCCGCCGGCGTGCGCTACGGCAAGCTGATCGAATACGAGCAGACCAGCAAGCTGTTCACCACCCCCTCCGACGACCGCACCGAGGCCTACATCACCGGCCGTTTCGGCTAAGGAACCGACGTGACCGCCGTCCAAGAACAGGCTCCCCTCCGCGAGGACGACTCCGTGCCCCTGCTCCTGGTCGCCGACCCCGACGAGAGGTTGGGCCACGACCTCATCCTCGCGCTCACCGGGCGCGGGATCGAGGTCGCGGTCTGCACCGACGGAGCCGAGGCGCTGCTGCGCGTCGGCTCCCTCAACCCCGACGTGCTCATCATCAGCGCCGGCCTGCCCACGGTCGGCGCCGCCGCCTTCGTCAAAGCGGTACGCACCCGGTACCAGATGCCGGTCATCCTCGGCATCGGCGCGGACGACGCCGAGGAAGCCGTCCGCGCCCTGGCCGCCGGAGCCAACCTCTGCGTCGCCCGCCCCTACCGCCTGGATGAACTCCTGCCCCTCATCACCGGAGTCCGCCCCGAAACCCAAACCGCCGCCCAGCTCCTGACCTGCGGTGGCATCGACCTCGACTCCGTCTCCCACGTCGTTCGGGTCGACACCCGCCCCGTCCACCTGCCCCTGCGCGAGTACGAACTGCTCCACTACCTCATGCTCCACGCCGGCAAAGTGGTCACCCGCCAGCAGATCCAGATCCACGTCTGGCGCAGCGACAAAGTCATGACCAACACCATCGCCGTCCACATCCGCCGCCTGCGCGAACGCCTCGGCGACGACCCCGAAAACCCCAGGATCATCCTGACCGTCCGGGGAATCGGCTACCGGCTGGCCTGCCCCTGACCGCCATTCACCGAACCTTCACCTTCGTTCACCCCTCGTACACTGACATGGTGAACGATGGCAGCGTGCCGCTCATCGCCCAGGTCGCCCCCACCGAGGACACCTGCACCACCACCCCTGCCGCCCTCACGCCCCCACCGCGCGAGGAGGCCGAACGCATCGCACGCGTCTTCAAAGCGGTCGCAGACCCCACCCGCATCCAGATCCTGGCCATGATCGAATCCAGCCCCTCCGGCGAAGCCTGCGTGTGCGACCTCACCGACCCCCTCGGCCTCACCCAGCCCACCGTCAGCCACCACCTCAAAATCCTGGTCGACGTCGGCCTCCTCACCCGCGCCAAACGCGGCACCTGGTCCTGGTACGCCCCCGCCCCCGACCGCCCCGCAGCCCTCCACGCTCTCCTCACCCAACCGCACTGAACGATCATTGCCCTCTGGCGGGGAAGCTTGTGCGCATCAGCGGCGATTGAGCTGCGTGGCGACGCCTGTGGTGTTGTAGCGGAAGCGAGCCATCTCGGTGGTGACGTTGTAGGAGGCGGCGATCTGCTCGGGGGTCATGCCCTGGGCTACGGCGGTCATGAGTAGGGGGCGGGGCAGCATCAGGGTGCCGCCCATGGCGGTGGCCTGCTCCTCCTCTTCCGGCTGGCAGGTGCGAAAGGGCAGGCCACCGATCTCCCGGACCTCGGTGAGGTCGTGCTCGAGCAGCAGGTGGGACAGCTCATGGGCGATGTCGCTGGCCAGCCTGCCCGCCGTGCGCAGCGGGTTGGTGACGATGTAGTGCTTGCCGTGGACGGAGAACGTCGCGGCGGAGAACGCGAACGCCTGCATGCGCTCCAGCTCCTCGAGCCGTGTGACGTCGATGAGCCGCTCGGCGCCTACGATCTTGGCGCCCAGGTGCTCGGCGAGGTCGCGGACGTCCAGGTGGGCGTTCGGGGGTAGGCCCATGTCGTTCCTGAGCCGCACGGCCTCGCGTTCGGCGTTCGCCTTGAACCCGCGGGGAAGTGTCACAGTTCGCCTATCTCGATCTGGCGGACGAGTTCGTCATGCATGTCGTTCAAGATGCCTGCGAGCCGCTGCGGGACGCCCGGCCGCATGACCGAGGTCGCCCGCAGATGACAGGCGACCGGCGGTCGGGCGGGAACGACGTCCCGGGCGAGGGCTTCGTACATGTCGCGCAGGACGGAGCTGATCTTCGCGGAGTTCTCGGCGGTCAGTCGCGGGTCGGTGCGCAGATGGCTGATCGCCTGATCCAGCGGTGAGGTCTCGCGCTCGCTCACCGGGTTGAAGAACCGGGCGGGCGATACTCCCAGCCAGGTGCACAGTCGTGTGAAGGTCGCCAGGTCGGGCTGGGAACCTGCTTCGACCCGTGACCAGGTGCTGAAGCTCACCCCGGCGTCAGCGGCCGCCTTGCGGATCGACAGGCTTCCCCGCCGCTCCTTGAGCATGCGCCCCAGTTCGCCGATCGCCAGCCGCTCGGTCTCCATTGGGATCTCCTCTTGGGAGAACAGAGGTTCGGGTGGCTGCGTCATGCCCCCATTCTACTTTCGCTCTGCAGCTTCCGTGCAACACCCGATCGATGTACGCTCGGTCCCGTCACTGGAATACCAATGACGCTTTGCTGCAACATAAGGAGTCTCGTGTCCGACAAGCCGACCCGTACGATCAAGGTCATCATCACCTTCGCGGCCGCCGACAAGCCCTACCGCGAGGACTACGCCCCGCAGACGCTGGTGGAGAAGGTGCTCTCCGACGCCTTGGCGGCGTTTGAGATCGCCTCGGACGGCACCACCCGCTACTACCTGCTCCACGAAGGGGCCGAGCTCTCGCTCACCAGCACCCTTGCCGAGGCCGCCGGCCGATCCGGGGCGCTGCCGTTGAAGCTGCGCACCGAGACGATCCAGGGCTGAGAAGCGCCATGGATCTAGAGAGCCTCCTGCGGCTTCAGCGGGACGAGCCGCCGGTCGAGGAGTTCCTGGCCTCGACCGGCGGGGCCCTCGTTCACCGGGACACCGACCCTTCGGGTCTGTACTGGGCCGTCCTGCAGCCCACCGACCAGGCGCGCCGCCCGTTCATCGCCAAGATCGGCTGGAGTATCTACCCGCACCGTCCCCCGTCGCTGCTGTTCGCCACGGAGGTCGGAGGACCGACCGCTGATCTCCGTGCTTGGCCTTCGGCCGGCGGCTACCGCGCCCCGAATGACGTGTGCAAACCGTTCACGGCTGAAGGCCAAGCCCTGCATCCGGAATGGGCCACCGGTCCCAGCGCGTGGCGCAGCACCGGCAACCCCTTCCTCTATGTGATCGAGACCGTCCACGGAGATATCGACCGCTCCTGCGGGAGGCGCGCGGCATGACAGCTTCCTTGCGGCTCCACCCCGCAGCGGTGCAAGAACTTATCGAGCACGTCCGGCAATACGGGCAACAGGACGTCGAGACCGGCGGGCTGCTCATCACCAGGCCACGCGACTCAGAAGTCGTTGTCCTGGCCCTGGCAGGCGAGAAGGGCATCCGGCGCGAAGAGGGGCTCTTCGTGATCACGATGCCCGCCCTCGATGAGCTCTTCTCCTACGCCGAAGGCAATGACCTTCAAGTCCGCGCCATGATCCACTCCCACAAGCGCCGCGCGTTCATGTCGGTGACCGACCGCACCGCAGGGCTGAACATCCGCGGATTCGTCAGCGCGATCATCCCCACCTACGACCACCCGCCGCCCGACCCGAACCGATGGGGATGGTGGCGCCATGAAGGGGACTGGCACCCCACCGCTCCCGCGGTTGTGGACTTCTCGCTACCCCTTCCGCAGATCGTCGTCTTCGACGCGGGAGGCGTCCGTGACCACTGACTATTCCCGGGGCCTCCTCCTGGGAGCCACCGCCGCCGACACCACCCAAAGCGGACTGCTGAAGCGGCTGGAGAACACCCGTGTGCATGTGACCGCGGAACCAGCCGTGCCCGCCGTTGCCGTCGCACTCACCATCCTGATCGGCAACCTCCGACGCCTGCCGATCACCATCAGCCTCGACCCCACCGGGCTGGACGAGGTGACCATCGACGTCCTTACCGAGATCGCCCTCGGAATCGACCCGGACAAACCCATCGAACTGACCGCCGTGCCCGCAGGCCTGAGCATCCACCTCGGGCCGCACCCCCCGCCGTCCGCTGCGATCAGCGCCGCCCCGGACGGACATGGTGTACGGCTGCGTAGGGCTGGAGCCTCCTATCCGGCGTTGCGGGCTTCGGGTACCGGACTCGGCTCCATGATGGCGGCCGCGACCCTCACTGCCGAGATCTTCAAAACAATCATGGGTCTGAAGTCGGGCGCCTACCGGCGGCTGGACCGCTTGGACTTCTGTCCGGTCACCCTCACCGCAGAGCCGGGAGCCGTGACGACCACCATCACGGAACTGCCGTCCCTCGCGCTCGTCGGTGCCGGAGCGGTGGGGACCGCCATTGCCGCCACCCTTGATGTCCTCGGCACTGTTGGCCAGATCATCGTCGTAGACCCCGAGACCTACGACGCTCCCAACGTCACTACCTACAGCCTCGGCAACGGCACCGACGCTCGCAACCAGATCCCCAAAGTCGACCTGCTCGCCCGAGAGTTGACCAGAGCCGGCCGATTCGATGTCCTTCCACTCAAAGGAGCAGCCCAAGACCTGATTACCGGCATCGACCAAGGGCACTTGCGCTGGCCTGCAGTGGTGTTGAGTGGTGTCGACAGCATTAACGCACGCCACGAAACCCAGCGCATCCACGCCGACCTCACCTTGGACGGCAGTACAGGCGGCCACGCGGGAACCACCCTCGCCCTCCACGAAGCCCTCCCGACAGGCCCCTGCCTGCGCTGTTACTACCCTCCACGCACAACCCCTGCGGTACCGAGCGCCGAGACTCTGCTGCACCAGCGCACCGGGCTATCCCTCTCCCGTATCGCCAAAGGCGACAGCCTCCTCATCCAAGCCGATCTCGACGCACTTCCCTCCACCAGCCGAGCCCTGCTACGGCCCCACCTCGGCAAACCCGTCTGTGGTCTGAGCAATCTCCTCGCGCTCTCTCCGAGCGCGACCGACGGCTACCGGCCCTCCGCCGCTTTCGTCGCACAGCAAGCAGCCAGTCTCGTCATCGGAGCCCTCATCGCACGAACCACCGCAAAGGCCGTCAGCCCATCCCGCCACATCGAATACGACGCCCGATTCGGTCCCAACGAAGCCATGGCCGACGACCGCAAACCCAGACCAGGCTGCGACTGCCAAACCGACCAAGGCCTCATCCAGCAGATACGGCGCCGCAGAGCAGCACCATGAACCAGGTCCACATCCGTCTTCTCCGGAAGCTGGAAAACGATCTTGCTTAGCGTGGAACCGGTCAGCCGGTACCTCGATCTTCTCCCCTGGTCAGAGAGTTTCGTCGGTACCCCCTGGAACCCAGCGCAAGGCGTAATGCCGATACGTCACGGACGTCCAGCGCAGGACCAGACCGTGAGGTCCATCCCACTCCGCCCCCACGCACGCCACCACCGGACCATCGAACAGAGCGGGATTCTTCTCGACAGCCTCATCCCACACACGATCCCTAGCCGCCTGATGATCAGGAGACAGCCCAGGAGCAACCACCTCCACCAAACGGAGCCGACGAACGTCCAGGAACTCAGCAGGCTGCAGCCGTTTGGTCACCAGATCACGGTAGTGCCGACCACGGACAGCAGAACTAGCTTCAACCAGGAAGCGCGAAGATCTCTTCGCCCCGTAGTCCTATACGGTCTGTCAGCCGAGGGTGAGTCACTCCGCCAGGCCAGGTGATTTCTTCATGAGAGAGCCGCTTCGACCGCCCGGGGCGGCCGGGACGCGGGGCAGGCGCATCGCGCGGACCTGGCCGTCCAACAGTGGGACGAACGCGCACACCACGATGACGGCCGCGCACCCGGCCAGCACCGGCACCAGCCCGACCGCGTCCGCCAGTGGCGCGGCCACGAGATAGCCGACGGGGATCAGGAGCTGCTGGCCGACCAGGTTGTAGGCAGCAACACGGGACTGCAGCTCCAGCGGGATCTCCCGCTGCCGAAAGGCGGCGAAGGTGTTGATCGACACATCCAGGCCCACGCCGGTGAGAAACACCGCCGCCAGGAGCACCGGCAGCGGAGCGTGCAACGCCAGCGCCGCCAGTGGCAGGGCCTCGCAGGCGATCGCCACGCACGCCACCACCGCCACCCGGCGCGGCCGCAGCAACAGCACCACCACGGAACCGGCGATCAGCCCGCCGGAAAAGACCGCCATCACCAGCCCCCAGGCGGCCGCGCCACCCAGGTACTCCTGGGTGTAGACGGGACCGAGGATCTGGTAGCCGACCAGCCAGGGAGCGCAGCACAGCGCCGACTGCACCACCATGATCCACAACCAGCGGCGCGACGCGAAATCCGCCCAGCCCTCACGCAGCGCCGCCCACATCTTCTGCCGCTTGATCGGCGTCAGCGGCACCCGCAACCGCGACAGCAGCCACGCGGCGACCAGGAAGGTGACGGCGTCGTAGGCCAAAACCCAGCCCGCCCCGGCAGCCGCGACGCCGACCCCGGCCAGAGCGGGCGCGGCGACCTTCACCACGTTCTGCACCATCCGCTGAGTGGCGTTGGCCTCCCGCAGGTGGTCCTTGGCGACGAGCTGGCGGACCATGCCTTCTGCGGCCGGGCCGACGAACCCGCCCACGGCCCCGGATAGGACCGCCGCAGCCAAGAGGTGCCATACCTCCGCGCGGCCGGTCAGCAGGAGCACGGCAACCACGAGCTGGGTAGCAGCCGAGACCAGGTGAGCGATGACCATGATGCGGTCGCGGGGCGCGCGGTCGGCGATCGCACCACCGGCGAGCATGAGCAGCATCTGCGGCACCAAGGCCGCGGTCAGGACGAGGCCGATCGTCGCTGCCTGTCCTCCGATCTCCAGCACCGCGAACGCCAGCGCGATCGGCGCCGCCGACGAACCGGTCTGCGACACCAGGCGAGCGGCCAGGTACCGGCGGAAGACGGGAAAACGCCGTAGCGGAGCGGCCGCCTCATCGATCCGGCTCTTGAACCCCGCCCTTCCCATACGGCCTCTCCTGGTACTCGCATACCCGGTGTGTCAGGGCTCCCAGCCTGCCCCAACGTTGCAGCCGTGCGCGCGGGATCCTGAAGACTAACCGGGCGGCCTGACCTGTGAGAACTCCTAGGTACGTTCGAACGACCTGACTCCTCCCTGGCCTGCTTTCCGGGTGTTCCCCGCCCTCTGCCATCGAGCGTGTGGGATCTCTTTTTCGATGTCGTCGGCCGAGCCCCTGGACTGGGCGTTCTCCGATGTCTCACGGACGTGTCATCTGTGGTTCGTCTCAGGACTACGTCGTCTGAGCAGCTCTCGCTCGCCGGGGCAACTCGCTGAGCTGCGAGACGACATGGAGACGACGCTCGGACTGAGAAAATGACACCTGAAATGAGACGCTACAGAACTCAAGGAAGCGGCTCAGTTGGTGCGGCTGGAGGGCAGGTGAGGGCCCAGATAGCCGATGTACAGCAGTCCCGTGCGGGCGGTGTCGTCGAGGAAGTGCAGGCGGGGAGTCGGCGGGCGGGCGGCTTCGATGCGGACGTGGGAGGCGAAGAACGCCCACCCGGACGGGTCGGTCTGCGGGCGGACGCGGAAGGTCCGGGCGGCGCGGAAGCGGCTGTTGGCGCCGGTGGCGTCGGACTCGTCCAGGGCTACCGTATTGGCGCTGATCAGCACTCCGGGCGCGCCCGAGCGAACATAGGCCAGCACGTCCGCCAGGTGAGGGCCCACGGCGGTGCCGTGGCGGGAGGCTTCCCTGACCGCCAGCACATATGAGCTCAAAGTGCGCAGGCTGTCCAGGCTCTTGCGCCGCCACAAAGCGGCCTTGGGGTAGTGGTCCAGGCAGGCGGCGGTTTGTTCGTCCACCCCGTCCAGCTCCAGCGTCCCCCATTCCCGGACGAGCTGCAGCAGAGCGGGAAACGTCGCCGGAACGGCTTCTGCGATGCCGGGGTCGGGGGCGGGGGTGAGCGCGGCCAGGCGGGCGGAGAGGATGCCTCGCTCGCGGACGGCGTCGTCGCGTTCCTTCGCGGTGCGTTCGACCTCCTCGAGGAGCTTGTCGTGCTCGGTCAGTACCCGGTCCAGGTGGGCTTGGAGCGTGGCGGCCTGTTCTGCGGCGGCGGCCTGCTCGCGCAGGAGCGCGGCTTGGTGTTCGGCGGCTGCGGCGCGGTCGTTGGCTGCCCGGAGCCGGGTGCGGGCGTCGCTGAGCTGCCGCCGGGTCTGCTCCAGCAGCGCTGTCAGGTCGGTGACCTTGCGGTGCAGGCGGGCTGTCTGGCCGGGGTCGGTTTCGGTGGCAGGGGCTGGTGGGGCCTGCGGGGGGATCGTGCTGATGGGGGGTTGGCGGGGGCGGCCGAGCCGTTGGTCGAGGAGGTCGACGGCCTCGGCCGCCAGCCCGCAGGGCTGCTGTGCGGTGCGGGCGCCGATGAGATCGGCGAAGGCTTTGCCTAGGACGGGAGCGCTGGGCTGGGCGATCACGACGTCGTCCAGGCCGTGACCGGGCGGCATGACGATCCGGGCGCCCCGGGCCGGGACGGGATGGGCGGGCAGGAGCCTCAGGGCTTCGGCGCGATCGGCGCTGGGGATGATCACCGTGTACGTCAGGCCCGGCCAGATCATCGCTGCGAGCAGGCCCGAGCGCTTGCCCCACTGCTTCAGGCTGCGTCCGCTGCCCTCCAGCAGCAGCACAGCCACCTGCCGGCCGGGATGATCCAGCGCCTCGACCACCCAGCTGGTTGCACCGCCGTCCCCGCACAGGCCGCCCTCGCCGACCTCACCCGGGGCGTCAAAGCAGCCCAGCGGCGGCATCAGCGCAAATCCCGCCGGGTCGGTGCAATAGGGGAAGACCTCGGCCAGACCCACGACGACACAGGGCGAGGCCGCCTCAACGCTCCAGCCGCGCGTGCGCTCGGCCGCAACCGCCCACTCGCAACCGCCGTCCTCAGCATCTCGCAGCACCACCCCAGCAGTGACGTCCCCGCCCCGCGCATCCCTCCAGGTGCAGGTGGTGCGGGCGGTGGCCCGGCCGCGGTCGAACGCATACTCCCACTCCGCCGCCCGCAGGCCCACGCGCTGCTCCCGAGAGGGGAACGTCTCCGCCAGCGCAGCGGCAAGACGCTCCGCCGGAGTGCGCTCGAGCGCAAAGGGGGCGGTGCGCTGCAAACCACCGACGGCGAAAAGGGACGACCCGGCCATACCGGGAGCGAGGGGATCGGGGGCGGGTTCAGCCGGCATCTGCCGTCCGACAATCCAGGTCCGAGCAGAAGAACGCGAGAGCGCCGGGGAAACGCGGTCAAGGACAGTGGACATACCCTCCAGCATCCCGCCTCAACGAAGAACCTGTCCGCCTTTCACCGACCGTCCCTCCGCACAGGCGGCCAGAGCGCGCAGTGCTTCCTCAGCCTGCGCGCGGGCCGGGCCGGGCTCCTCGGCCTGGCCCGCGGCGCGGGAATGGTGGGGAGCGTCGAGCCGGTAGACGGCCCAGGCGTACTCACGCGGGACGGTTTCCTGCCCGGCCTCGCCGCGCTCCGGCGACTCCGTCACCCTGGCCCCCCAGGAGCGGAGGACGGCCGTCTGCACCCGCGAGGCGGCCCGCTGCCAGCAAATGGACTCTGATACGAGCACCTGCTGGCAGGCTTTTCTCAACTCCATGACTCGGCTGATGCCGTCGTCCTGCGCGATGTCGGGGCCCGCGGCGGCCAGCGCCTCCTTCAGCTTGCGCACCGCATCCAGCAGCACGCGCACCAGCTCCTCTGCCCCGGTCGAGGCCGGCGCGGAGTTGAGCAGCGGATCGGTGAAGGTCCGGCACCGCTGGGCCAGGAGCCGGCCCAGCGGGGCACCGGCGAATTGGGAAGCCTCCGGTTCCCAGACAGGTGTCAAAGGCCTGCCGCCCCGTACCGCCAGGACAACCTCTTCGGCGTGCGGGAGGGCTGCCACCAGCCGGACCGCCGGAAGGACGTCAGCAGGGGCCGTGCCGGTCAGGGAACTCATGGACATCTGGATTCGATCTTGCTTATCTTCCGTTCCGTTGAGTAGCACCTGGAACGTCAGGACGCCGGAGTAATCGACTCCCGCCAGCCATGAGCCGTCCTGCCCGCTGGAGACCTGCGGATCACGGAGGCCGAGCGTCAGGTCACCGGTGCCATCCCGGGCGGTGAGGCGGATCTCGAGGTCGGGAAGGTGGTTCTGAGAAGCCGCGGCCAGAAAACTGATCTGTCCGGGTCCGCCGACGGGTGTGATTCCCGGTGGGCCTGAGACGTGGGTGATGGTGGCGGGCACATTGTGGAAAGGGCTGCCGTAACGCTGCCAGTCTGCGACCGCCTGCTGCTCGGCGGAGCCGGGCGGTACCTCCAGATCGACCGACATGGTGATCGGCCGCAGCCTGGCCGATTCCGCACAGCGCGGCAACAGCTTGATCACCAGGTGGCAGGCCTCATTCACCTGCAGGTATCGGACGAACGCTGCCAGAGGATCTGTGTTCAGGTCGGCGTCCCATTCCAGATCCTTCACCCGGCCGGTGCGCACCTGCACCTCATAACGGTAGAAGGGATCGACCTCGTTCAGTGAGGCTGCCAGGCTCTGCTGCCGGGAGACGATCGCGGCCAAGAGGTCCTCGCCCGCCGCCCCTTGCGGCACGTCTTGGCCACCGTGGAGGGCCATCGTCATGAGCCGCTCAAGTCGCCGGCCGCCATCGCCGAAGAAGTAGTCGACCAGAGCGGGATTCTCCGCAGCCATGCCGTCTAGGATCCGGCCGCCCATCCAGCTCACCCGAATCCCGCAGCCCGCAGTGAGCTCTTCCAGCCACTCCAGACGCTCGTTGGACGGCTCCCACGGAGTGACCAGCGTCCACGACCTCACCGGCAGCGCCGGCAGTGTCTTGGCTGTGAAGGTCTTCCAGGAGTCCTTCACGCTGGTCGCCTGCTTGGCCGTCAACGGTCGGCTGTAGCGTTTGACCTGGTAGATGTCATAGCCATCGGGATTCCACACCCGCACATCAACACCCCGGTCACCACGCGAAGGCGTGGGCTGATTACCGTGCGGATGCTTCAGCAGCAGCAGAGCCGCGACGAACTCTTCGATCTTCTCGCCGGACTCGCGCTCCCAATTCACCGTCGTCATGGCAGACAGCCAAGCACTATCCACCGACAGCCCCCCAGTTCGCCAACGGTGCCATCTCCACTCCACCGATGCTCCGTCCCGACAGGCCCTGTATGCAAGAGGCGCACTTCGCCGTACCCAGTCAGCGGCAAACATGAACCACCAGAAAATGATCTTCCTTGGCGTGGAAACGGTCGGCGGCCGTCCCTCCTTCTCCCTGCTCAAAACCACCTTCAAAGCAATGTGCAGGGTCAGCCTCGACCTCTGGAGAATCGGCAGGATCACCCGAGCCGCCCTCGTCCTACTCCACCTCGAACACGACCACACTCACTGGCACCATCACACAACGCCAGCAACCGTTACCCGGAAAGGCTCAGCATCAACCCGTCTACCAGGGCTTCTCTACGCTCGGACCCGAACGGCCAACCTGTCGTCACGCTGTGACCAGCACGCCCTCCCCAAGGGATGAAAAACGTTCAGTCGCCGAAGGAGAGCCCCCGTCCCGATGGATGCCCCATGCTGGCGGTCGAATGGTCCATGCCCGGGCTCACTGCATATCGGACAGGCCGGAATGGGTGTCGAAGAGGGCATCAAACCACCCACCCTCACCCCACCTCGTGGCATCTCTCAAATGATTCCTTGGTTCACACATGTACCGGTACCGAGACACGGCGGACCTGCCTAAGGTTCTTCTTATGCATCGGACATCACTAACGAAAAAAAGGAACGTTCGCAATGTAGGGATTCTGATACTTGGCGCGGTCTTTGCTGTGTCACCGATGGTGGTGACCGGTCCCGGTTTCTATGAGGCTACGAGCCTGCTCGCCGGGCTGGTTGCTGGGGCTGTGGCTGTGGCGGACTATCTGCGAGGGGAGACGGCTCCTTCGCCCACGCCGACCATGCTGGCCGACGACCTGGCCAACACGGTCCAGAACCAATGGCTGACGGAGGCCAAGGCCCGGAAGTTGCGCGATCCCCGGGTGCTGCCGTTGGCCTGGTCTGGTGCTGATCCCTGGTTGAGCGCCGATCCCCACAACATCGCTGGGCAGGGGCAGGCCGGCCGAGTCCTGCGGCTACGGCTGGACGGCCGGCTGGACGGCCGGTTCGATGAGGCGATCATCCAGCTGGCCCAGGGGTATGAGCAGGTGCCCAGCAGGCGGTTGGTGGTACTGGGCGAGCCCGGCTCGGGCAAAAGCGTCCTGGCGATCATGCTCACCTTGGGCCTGCTGAAGGAAGAGATTCGTGCCGCGGGTGGACCGGTGCCGGTGCTGCTGGCCGTCTCTTCCTGGGATCCGGTGCGTGAACCGATGGACGAATGGATCGTGCGCGCCCTGGCCGACTCCTATTACAGCGGCAGGACGGAGATCCCCCGCCTGCTACTCGACCACGGGCTGCTGCTGCCGATCCTGGACGGATTGGACGAGATCCCCGAGTCGGCCCGCCGCGGTGCGGTCCGTGCGATGAACCGGGCGATCGGGCGGGACCGCCCGGTGGTGGTCACCTGCCGGTCCGCCGAGTACGAGGACGTGATCGAAGGCGGAGCCCCGGTCCTGCGCCAGGCACCGGTCATCCAGGTCAAACCGGTGAAGGCCCAGGACGCCATCGACTACCTGGCCGACATCGACTGGCCCGACCACATCGACTGGGAGCCCGTCTACCGCCGACTGCGCGACGAGCCGGACAGCTCTCTGGCCACTGCGCTGTCCACCCCGCTGATGGTGTCCTTGGCCCGCCGGATCTACCAGCGCTGCCCGGACGACCCGGCCGAACTCCTCGACACCGCGCGCTTCGGCTCCCGGCACGCCGTGGAAGACCATCTGCTGGACCGGGTGATCGACGCGGCCTACACCCCCGACCGGCTGCCCTCCGGCCAACCGGTACCCGGCACCGACGGCCGGTGGCAGGCGGCCGAGGCACGGCGCTGGCTGACATTCCTGGCCCATTACCTGCACCAGCACCGCGAACGCGACCTGGCCTGGTGGCTTCTGGGCCAGCGGTTGCTGTCGCCGTGGGTCGCCCCGGCGATCGGCCTGGGCGGCGGAGTTCTCCTGATGATCGCGATACCCGTCTGGGTACTCACCTTGGACTCCGGTGCGCTCTCAAGCAATGTCCTGACCGTCGGCGGCTTGCTCGGCGCGGCTTTCGCGATTCTGGCCATCATGGCCTGGTACGTCGGCGCCAAGCGTGCGCCCGGCCGGCTTTCGCTGACGGTGGCCGGTTCACTGGACCGGCTGCGCCGTGGCTTTGCCACCGGGTTGGGCCTGTCCGCGATCCTTGCCGTACCGGGGCTGATCGCCGCCGTCGTCGTCATTGCCTTCCCCGTCGAGGACGGCTGGGATACCTCGAACACCGAGGACTATTTCGAGGCTCTGATGGTGGTCGCCTCGCTGGCGTCCGTGGTCGGGCTCGCCTTGGCCGTGCACAGCTGGCTGGACACACCCCCCACCCGCTCGGCTCAGGCCACCCCGCAAGCCTTCATCCGGCAGGACCGACGCTCGGCACTGATCGGTGCGCTGGCCGCGGGCACGATGCTGGGCGCGATGGCCTTCCCCGCACTCGTCGTCGGCTTCACCGTATCGACCCTCATCCAAACAGCGTCCACCGGATGGTCCAACGAACCCCCCCTCCGCGACATCGCCTGGAGCCACGCCGACCAGATCCTCGATGGCCTGTATGTCAGCGGCCCCTTGGCCGTCGGAGTGGTGGCGGTACTGCCGGGAACGGTTTTCGCCTTGCTGATCCTGCTCACCCGAGCCTGGCCCAGATTCCTGGTGGCCCGGCTCGTCCTGGCATCCCGAGGCCAGCTGCCCTGGCACCTGCTGGGCTTCCTGGCCCATGCCCGCGAACAAGAAATATTGCGCGAATCAGGAGGGAACTACCAATTTCGGCACATCCGACTTCAGGAATGGCTAGCCGGTCAACCGCTGTCCCCGGTCGATTCTCCCGAAGCCAGAACACATACGACTCGGCGGAGGCACCGCACCTCGGCGGCAACCGCCTCATTGGCTGTACTCGCCCTCGCCTGGTTCCCCCTCGACCGCCTACCGGACGACCCCTCCCAAACTGCCATCATCACCCACCCAGAATCCTCGATGAAACTCAGCGCCGACGGCAAACTCCTGACCGCCTTTGGTACCGAGGGCGGTGCCATTAAGATATGGAATACCACCAACGGCAAAGAACTCCAATCACTTCCACTTCCCATCTCCGGCGAGGTGAAGTTCAGTCCCGACGGCAAACTCCTGGCCATCAACAACAGCCGTAGCGGGGAAACTGTACTGTGGGACATCACCGAAAACGAAAAGTTCACCACCCCTTTTGCCATTGACTATGTGGAGTTCAGTCCCGACGGCAAACTCCTGGCCATCCAGAAAAGCGGTAGCAATGAAATCAGGCTATGGGACATCACCAACGGCGAAAAACCCCAACCCCTCCCCATCTCCGGCGAGGTGGAGTTCAGTCCCGACGGCAAACTCCTGGCCATCAACAACAGCAGTAGCGGGGAAACTGTACTGTGGGACATCACCGAAAACGAAAAGTTCACCACCCTTTTTGCCATTGACTATGTGGAGTTCAGTCCCGACGGCAAACTCATGGCCATCCAGAGCAGCGGTAGCGGGATAGTTATACTATGGGACATCACCAACGGCGAAAAACCCCAACCCCTCCCCATCTCCGGCGAGGTGGAGTTCAGTCCCGACGGCAAATTCCTGGCCACCGAGAGCTTCGGTGGCAGTGAAATCGGGCTGTGGGACATCGCCGAAAACAAAGAGTTCACCATCCCCTCTGATATTGGCACTGGCATTAACATGACCAGTTCCAGGGTCAGTGTGGAGTTCAGTCCCGACGGCAAATTCCTGGCCATGTGGAACGAGAATAGTGGGGAAATCAGGTTGTGGGACATCATCAACAAAAAAGAGTTCACCGTTCCCTCTGCTATTAACATTGTCGATATGGAGTTCAGTCCCGACAGTAAACTCCTGGCCGCCCGGAACGGCGATAGCTGGATCGTCAAAATATATAAGGTAGGGCAGCTCGCAAAATGATGTCCCAGAACTTCAATGGTAGCTGTTCGTGACTATTCAGGTGGTCTGAAGTCGGGGTGTCCAGGGCGAGCTGTGGAGGGCGTCGCGTAGGGCGGTGAGGGCATTGGTGCCGTTCTTGCGGGTGGTAGAGATGTAGCCGCGCAGGGCGCAATGAGGTTTTCCCAGCGGGTTTCAGCTGATCATGCGGTGTTCGAAATAGGTGAGGACGAGGGCTGCGGCGACCAGGTCGCCGAGTCTGCCGGGGCTGGGGCTGGTGTGTTTCAACGCGGTCCAGCGCGTTGTGGGTGCGGTTGGTGCGGGAGAGGACGTTGCCGTCGGTGGGTTGGGCGAACGGGACGATGACGCCGTGGCCTGCGCCTCGGTAGCCGGGGTCGGCCAAGACGGGCAGGACGTCGGCCAGTGGATAGAGGGCGGACAGAACGTGCCGGCGGGCGGCTTCGATATCGACGACGCCGCCGGGCTCGACCGGACTGGTCCACAGCAGCAGCCCGTCAGGGCGGGTGAGTCCCTGGATGTTGCCGCCGAAGCCGCTGGTCTTTCCCGAATACCAGACGTCGATCGTCTCGCCTTTCACTGAGGTGGTGGTGATGCGGCACCGGTCGGTGGCGAAGACCTTGCCGTCCAGCACCATGCGCGGCCATCCGTCCGCGACCGCCTGTCCCAAGGCCTCGTGCAGGTCGGGGGCCTGGTCGGCCAGGACATCGACGACCTCGTGGAGGTAGCGGTGGGCGGTCGACTGCGAGATCCCGAATGCGGCCCCGTGCACGGTGATGTTGGGCTTGAACCGGAACCACACCAGCACGAACACCGCCTGCTTCCAGCAGGTCAGCGCCCTGCTGCTCGTCGGCGTTCCGACCGCGCGGCGCTCTTGGCCCAGCAGTGCCGAGACGTAGCGAACCAGGTCCCTGGAGACATCGAGCATGGCAGGACGGGCGATCACCTGGGGCCTTTCGAGCAGGAATTAGTTTGTGATGAACCACTTCCTACTGAGGGCCCCACCCCTGTTTCAGGAGTTTCCCATAGATTCGGAATCAACCGCTATGCCCGCTAAATTCCCGAAGGTCAGATCACTTTCCCCTGGGAAAACCTCAGTAGCTGGAAAATGATCTTACTTAGCGTGGAAACGAGTCGACTGCAGCCGGATGAAACGGCTGGCCAGGGAGTTTCGTCGGTAGCCCCAGCCGGGCCAGCTGGTCGTACTGCTCCGCAGGCGGCATCGCGTGAGTGAACCGCCCCAAGTCGGCCCGCGAGGAGGATCGGAACGGATTTTGGCGCTAGATAGGTGATCTTGGCGTCGGTTCGGTGACGGCGGTGTTGAGCGGGTTCAGGGGCTTTTAGCGTTCTGGCTCATGCCAGTGGATTTCTTGTCTGATGAGCAGGTGGAGAGGTATCGCCGGTTCCGTGGGGAGGTGTCGGTCGGGGAGCTGGAGCGGTTCTTCCGGCTGGATGCCGCGGCGCGGGAGGCGGTGGAGGCGCGGCGTCGGCCGGCGACCCGGTTGGGTGGGCGGTGCAGTGGGGCACGGTCCGGATGCTGGGCGCGTTCCTGGCGGAGGCGCCGTTGGACGTTCCGGCCGGGGTGGTGGAGTTCGCGGCCGAGCAGGTCGGGGTCGATCCGGAGTGCGCGCTGGAGTATCTGGTGCGGCCGAAGACGGCGTACGAGCATGCGTGGGAGATCCGGGACCTGCTGGGGCTGGCGGAGTTCTCCGACTGTGAGGATCTGGTGCGGCAGTTCGTCGCGGCGCGGGTGTGGGCGTCGGCGGAGGGGCCGCGGGCGTTGTTCGACCGGACGGTGGTGCACCTGCTGGAGGCGGGAATCCTGCTCCCGGCGGGCATCACGACGCTGACCCGGCTGGTGGCCGAGGTCCGGCGGGTGGAGAACGCCCGCCTGCACGCCCTGCTCGCGCAGCGCACTCCGGCTGAGACGGCGGTCGCGCTGCGGGCGCTGCTGCAGGTGCCGGAGGGGAAGCGGGCTTCGGAGCTGGAGCGCCTTCGGATGTCTCCGGTGCGCGCGTCGGGCAGGGTGCTGGCCTCCCAGCTGGACCGGGTCTCCGAGATCGGCCACTTGGGTGCCGGGCGGGTGGACGCGGGTGAGGTGCCGGCGGCGAAGCTCGCTGCGCTGGCGAAGTACGGGCTCGCGTCGAAGGCGCCGACGCTGCGGGATCTGGAGCCGGATCGGCAGACCGCGACGCTGCTGGCGACGGTCCGGCATCTGGAGACCTCCTCGGTCGATGACGCCCTGGACGTGCTGGACCTGCTGGTGGCCTCGGAGCTGTTGGCGAAGGCGGAGCGGGCGGGCAAGGCCGAGCAGCTGCGCTCTTTGCCGAAGCTGCGCTCGGCGGCCCGGCAGATCGCCTCGGCGATGGAGGTCCTGATGAGCACCGCACCAGAGGTGGAGGAGTCGGTGTCGCTGGTGGAGGCGTGGAAGGCGGTAGAGGAGGTCGTGCCGCGCGACAAGCTCGCCGCCGCGGTCGCGACCGTCACCGCGGCCGTGCCGCAGTCCGATGACGATGCCGCGGCGGCATGGCGAGCGGAGGTCGTGAAGCGGTACCGGACGGTGAAGGGCCTGCTGGAGCCTCTGTTGGAGGTCGTGGCTTTTCGGGCGGTCAAGGCGGGGGAGCCGGTGCTGGCGATGGTGCGGGCGGCGGCGGTGATGGCCGGCTCGCGCCGCCGTGTCGGCCTGGCCGATGTCTTGGCGCATGAGGATCTGATCGCGGGGTCGTGGCGGCCGCTGGTGCTGGCGAACCCGGATCTGTCGGCGGGAACGGTCGACAAGGCGGCGTTCACGTTGTGCGCGCTGATGCACCTGCACTCGGCGCTGCGCCGCCGGGACGTGTTCGCCGCAGGCGCCGACCGGTGGGGCGACCCGCGCGCCCGCCTCCTGGAAGGGGCGGCGTGGGACGCGGCCCGGCCGCACGTCCTGGCCGCCCTCGAACTCGAGGACGAGCCCGCCGGCCACCTCGCCGAGCTCGCCTCCGCCCTGGAGGGCGCCTACACCCGCGTCCTGGACGGCCTCGGCGGCAACACCGCGGTGCAGTTCGTGGGCGGGAAGCTGCGGGTCGACAAGCTCGGCCCCTCCGCTGAGCCGCCGCTGATGGGCGAGTTCCGCGACCTGGTGGCCGGGATGCTGCCGCGGGTGGACTTCCCCGAGCTGTTGCTGGAGGTGTTCGACCGCACCCAGCTGGCGGCGGAGTTCACCCACATCTCCGGCGCCGACACTTCCATGGAGGACTTCGCGGTCAGCCTGTGCGGGCTGCTCGTCGCGGAGGCGTGCAACGTCGGCCTTGTGCCGATCGAGAAGCCGAACGTCACCGCCCTCACCCGCGCCCGGTTGCAGCAGGTCGACCAGGGCTACCTGCGGGCCGAGACCTTGTCGGCCGCGAACGCTCGGCTGATCGCCGCGCAGGCCGGGATCGACCTCGTCGGCTCGTGGGGCGGCGGGCGACTCGCCTCGGCCGACGGGCTGCGCTTCACCGTCCCCGTCGCGAACCTCTCCACCGGCCACAACCCGATCTACTTCGGCCGCCAGCGCGGCGCGACCTGGCTGAACGTCGTCAACGACCAGGTCATGGGCCTCGGCGGCCTCGTCGTCCCCGGAACGCTGCGGGACTCGCTGTTCATCCTCGACGCCATCCACACCCTCGACGGCGGGCCGCGCCCGGAGACGGTCGTGACGGACACCGCCTCCTACAGCGACATCGTGTTCGGGATGTTCGCGATCTGCGGCTACCAGTTCTCCCCGCGCATCGCCGACCTCGGCGACACCCGCCTGTGGCGCACCAACACCCGCGCCACCTACGGCCCCCTCGACACCATGTCCCGGCGCACGATCCGCCTCGACAAGGTCCGCGCACATTGGGCCGACATGCTCCGCGTCGCCGGCTCTTTGACGACCGGGTCGGTCCGCGCCTACGACCTGATCCGGATGCTCCAGCGCGACGGCCGCCCCACCGGCCTGGGAGAGGCGTTCGCGCACTACGGGCGCATCTTCAAGACGCTGCACCTGCTCCAGTTCATCTCCAACGAGGGCTACCGGCGGATGATCGGGACGCAGCTGAACGTGCAGGAGGCCCGCCACCGGCTCGCCCGCCGCATCGCGTTCGGGAATCGCGGCCAGCTGCGCCAGCGCTACCGCGAGGGGATGGAGGACCAGCTCGGCGCCCTCGGCCTCGCCTTGAACGCGGTCGTGTGGTGGAACAGCCTCTACCTGGACGCCGCGGTCAAGCAGATCCGCTCCGATGGGTTCCCGGTCACGCAGGAGATGTGCGCAAGGTTGTCGCCGATCGCGTATCAGCACATCAACTTTCTGGGCCGCTATGCCTTCACCCGGGCCGATCCTGCCGCGGGGCTGCGGCCGTTCCACGAGTCGGCGTCTGAGCAGGGTTAGCGCTCGGTTCTCTCGTGTCCGCGCGGGCTGCGGGCATTGTTCGGATGGCGGGCACGCACAGCAAAAGCGCGGTGATGAAGATCTGCAGGCCTCCGGCCAGCCACAGGGTGCTGGTGATGCCGATGCCTGCGGCGAGGGGGCCGACGAGGGCCTGGCCGAGAGGCTGACAGATGAAGGAGCCGAAGTCGTCCCAGGAGCTGACCCGCGACAGTTGGCTGTGGGGGATGTGGGTCTGCAGACTGGTCTCCCACAGGGCGTTGAAGATGGTCAGGCCCATCCCTGCGGTGAAGGTAACGGCGGCCACCACCGTGACCGGACGGTCGGCGGCGAGCGCGAGCGCCGGGAGCGCGGACAGCGCGGCGAGCGGTACCGCGACGCGCAGCGGACGGCCGGGCCGGATGCGCAGAGCGGCCAGCCCGCCGACGAACGCCCCGGCACCCAGCGCGGTCATCACGGCCGCCCAAGCCGGCGGCCCGCCAAGAGAGCGTTCGGCGATGACGGGGCCCAGGACCAGGAAGGCCGCCAGCAGCAGGTTGCCCAGTGAGGAGAACACCACGGTAGCCCACACCCAGCGGCGGGCGCGGAACCCCTTCCAGCCCTCCCGCAGGTCACCGAGGACCGAGCGGCCGTCCGACGGCCCGGGTGCGGTGGCCGGGAGCCGCGCCAGCAGGACCGCGCTCACCAGGTACGCCGCGGACGCGGCCCCGATGGCCTGGCCGGGCCCGAAAGCGGCGACCAGGACACCGGCCAGGGCGGGACCGGCGATGTTGCCCAGAGAGTAGGCCATACCGCGCATCGCGTTGGCCTGCTGGAGCCGCCCGGCGGGAGCGATCGACGGCACGATCCCCACCGCCGCGGGAGCGAACAGCCCGCTGGCCGTGCCGTGCAGCACGTTCAGCACCGCCAACGGCCAGATCGCGGTCACCCCGCCGATCACCATCGCGGCCATCGCGGCTTGCGCGGCCAGCCGGGCCACATCGCAGCCCACCAGGATGGTCCTGCGCGACACCCGGTCGGCGACGACCCCGCCGAACAGCAGGAAACCCACCATCGCGACCGAGCGGGCGGCTATCACCAGTCCGACGTCGGCGGCCGAGCCGCCCGCATCGAGCACCGCGAACGCCAGCGCGACCCCGATCACCCCGTCGCCCAGGAACGACGCCGCCTGACCCGCCAGGAACCGCCGCAGGTAGCGGAAATCGGAGACCAGAGGCGGCCCCGTCAAGACCGGTCCTCGGCCTCGAACTCCAGCAGCGGGAACAGCCGCGCCAGCACCGCCACCGCAGCGGCGTCGGCGGGACGGCTGGACCTATCGGTCTCCCGGTGCCGGAACTGGGCGATCAACGCCTTGACCACCTCGGCCATCCCGGCCATCTCCTCCGGCGTGAGGTAGACGACCTGGCTGAAGCTCTCATCGCGCCGCCAGCGAGCAGGTGCCCGTGCCTTGCCCTCCAGCCACCTGCTGTAACTCTCATCCTCCAGACCCCGGGCCAGCAGCCCAAGACCATCCCCGGCCTCGGCTTCCGTCCGCTCCGTCACCACGGCGCGGTCTCCCGTCACCAACCGCCAGGGGCGCGCCTTCCCGCCCTCTGCCGGGCTCTCCTCGATCAGCCCGAACCGAGCCAGGCTCCGCAGGTGGAAGGAGTACAGGCCGGTGCTGCCACCCAGTTCCCTCGCCGCGTCGGTCGCCGTGATGACGCCTCGGCGCGCCATCAACTCCAACAGCGCCTGGCGAACCGGATGCGGCTTCGGCTCCCGGTCGTCGACCACTCCATGCTCATTCACTTTGCAAAGCATAGGGTTTGCAAACACGCATGCCAAGAGAGTGGCATCGCAGGAACCGGGCTTGACGAGCATTGGAGCGAGAAGTCCCGCTAACCGAGCCGTGCTGGGGGGTGCGACTGGCATACGGCAGAAGACACCGGGGGCCATCGGGCCGGGCGTCGGCGCGTTCATCTAACGGTCGTTTGACGAACACGAACACCACGCCCCGCCGAACCCCGGCCCCAGTGCGCGGTGTCCGGATCGGGCGTTCTTTTTCCCGTTCATCTTGATCCGGATCGTGTTAGCGTTCGGATTCCTCACGCGAGGCGTTTGATGAACGGAAGGCGGCCCCGTGGCGCTCATCGGCCTGGTCCGGGTCTCCACCGACAAGCAGAAGACCCAGCGGCAGCACGACGCCCTCGAACCGATCTGCCTCAAGGTGTTCGAGGAGAAGACCAGCGGCAAGCTCGCCACCGCCGACCGGCCCGACCTCTTGGCCGCGCTGTCCTACGTCCGCGAGGGCGACATGCTGTGCGTCCAGGAGGTCGACCGGCTCGGCCGCAACCTCCTCGAAGGACTCATCGTCCTCAACGACCTGTTCCAGCAGGGCATCGGCGTCAAAGTCCTGGAAGGCATCGCCGCCGGCGAGCACACCGAGCGGTCCTTCCTCCTCGACCTCGCGCTCGCGCTGGCCGAAGACCGGCGCCGCGACATCGTCAAGAAGACCCTCAACGGCCTGGAAGCCGCCCGCCGACAAGGCAAGGTCGGCGGCCGCCGACCCGTCGTCGACGACGACAAACGCGCCGCCATCCTCGACCGCCACCGCCGCGGCGAATCCATCCGCACCATCGCAGCTGGCGTGAAGGTCTCCATCGGCGTCGTCCACAAGACCATCACCGAAGCCCGACCATCGGACCAGACGACCTGAGCCCGCGGGCTCGTCACCGAACCGACACCAGCCTCAGCCCGCTACCGCCAAAATCCGTTCCGATCCTCCTCGCGGGCCAGTCGCCACCGCACCAGGCGTCGATGTAGCGCAGCACCTCACCGGCCAGAGCAACCTGATCCTGCGGCGGTGGGGGAGACTGCTGCGGTTCAGCGGCCGTCGGACGCGCAGCGAGGGCGTCGACGACGCGCGCGGCCCTGCTGTAGCTCTCTCCCGTCTCGGCCATCCGGCGGCGGATCGCCCGGGTGCGGGCACGGGAAGAGGCGGCTGTGCGGCGGTTGCTGGCCATCTGTCGTCCTCAGCGAAGCCCCACACCCCTCGCAGACAGGACCGAAAGGTCACGCCAACAGGCCCGACGCTGAGTCTTCAGACATCTTGTCCTCGGTCACCGCGAGCGGCGTGGGCGCGAACGGCTCGGAGTCGAGAGGGCGTCTTCCCCACTTCCAAGAATAACCAGGTACTGAAGGGGCCGGATAACAGGCCGATCAGCCGTGTCAGGACAGAGCGGCGGCCAGTTGCCCGGCGGTGGGCCGGACAGCGGGATCGGGTGCAAGACAGGCCAGGACGACCTCTTGGAACTCGGGGAACGGCCAGGGTGCCGCGGCGGCCTACGTTCAGTCCTGACGGCGTGCGGCCAGGAGCTGCGCACGGGTGAGGACGGCGCTTCCGTTCTGCGGAATGCCTCGGACCAGCTCGAACAGCCCGCGGGGGAAGTCATCCGGGGAGGTGCTGGCGTGGAGGGCGGGAGTGGTGATGTCGTCCAGGAGCCGGTCGAGGAGCTCGGCCAGGGTGGTGGGGCCGCTTCCGGAATAACCCCAGGACAAGCCGTTGCCGCTGCGGGCGGGAGCCAGGTAGAGCGTGTCGTCACTGGTGCGGATCCACACCTGGCCGTCGTGCAGGACGGCTTCGGTGAGCTCACCGGTGCTGGGGATGCGGAAGGGAACGGCCGCATAGACGAGGCCGTCGTCGCTGGTGATGGCGGGGGCATCGGTGGCGGGGTCGCTCCAGGTGTGGACGGGGGTCCGCTCGGTGACACTGTGGCCTGCGGTGGCGGGGGTGGGTTGCAGCCGGGCGATGAACTCCCGAGCGTAGGGAGAGCGCTGGGGGTCGAGTTCCGCGAGGTCGCCGTAGGGGAAGGAGAAACCCCCGTCCCACGACAGCGCAAGGCCGACACAGTCACGGGCGAGCTGATCGGTGCGAGCCAAGATCTGCGCCCACCCGTCCCGCAGGATGACCTCATCGAGTTCGGCGGCCCGGGGAAGGGGGTCGACCGTAGTCGCCAAGGCTATCGCCTCTTTGTCCATGGCTTTGTGGATCGCGTTGATCTCGCTGACGATCTCCCGGGTGAAGCGCCGGTCGATCTCGCGGGCCAGGGCGAGGGCGGCCTGGCCCGCAGTGGAGGCGTCAGGTTCGTCAGAGAACAGGCGCAGCAGCGGAGCGGTGTCGAGGTAGGGATGCCGAGCGGGTACTACGGCCGGGGGTGAGCCGGGTCGCCATCGGGCCATTTTCTGCGGCTGGTTCAGGCCCGGTATCCAGTACGGCACCGGCATGCCGATCGCCTGCTGCACATCAGTCCAGCGGGGCATGTAGGGGCGGTCGGGACGGTCGGCATCGACCGCACACAGCTCCGGCCCCCACATGTTCCACAGGCCACCGTTCACTCCTACAAGGACGGCAACGTCCGCCAGCGATACCAGTCGTTGGAGAGCGCGCGGCGTCTTGCTCACCTCCGCAGGGCCGGGGGTATGGAGGAACCCGACCTTGCCGAGTTCACTTGCCCAGCTCAACATGAGGTGGCCGTCGAGTGCGGTGGCACTCAGATAGGGGGCAGGCCGTCCCGATGCCGGCCGGTACAGCAACGGCGCTTGATCGGCCAGGGAACTCTCCTGGCCCGCGGCCCACCGCAGAACCGGCGTCTCGTACCAGTACTCGCTTCCTGTTTCGTTTCGGCCCGCGGGCTCGGGGAAGCCGGGGTCCGTGCGGAGCCACCGTGCCCGGGAGCGCGAGATGTTCAGCAGTCGGGCGATGTCGGAGGTGTCGAGTTGGTCGCTCATGGTGGGAAGACTGCCTTTGTGGCTGCTGCTGTGGAAGTTTCCTTCGGGCGGAGGAACTGACGTGTGACCTCCGGGTAAGGCAGTCCTATGTAGCGGCAGGCGACCTCCGCTGACCTTCAAGAGCAGTCAGCGACAGGCAGCCAGCTGGTCCATCGTGTAGCGCGCCAGCCGTTCTGCCATTCCTGGTCGCCGTGCTTGCGGTAGCGGACCCATAGTGTCCATGCGGTCTGCTGCACGTCCTGCGCCCACCACCGGCCGGAGTCGTAGTCTTTCCCGAGTGCGAGATCTGCGGTGGGCGTTTTCAGCACCGCGTAGAGCCGGGCGTCGTCCTTGCCGAAGAACAGCAGAAGGTATTCGCACAGCATCGCCACGCTGGCCGGTGTCCGCTCGGTGAGCATGCGGGGAAGCAAGGTCATCTTCTGGAAGACGTAGCTCACGTCCACACCGTGGTAGGTGGCCAGTGAGGTCCAGAAGGCGGGATCCTGCTTCGGGGCGGGCAGCAGCGACAGAAGGTCAAGCAGGTGGGCGAGGTTGCGGTCATGGGTGAGGGCGTCCATGCCGGCGTCGGGGATGGAGGGCATGAGGGCTGTCTGCCCTTGCGCGCTCACCGGTGAACCGCTGCTGGCGAGGGCGGCCTGTGGTGGACAGGATGGTCTGAGCGGGTTTGAGGGTCTGCCGTTGCGGCTGTGCGGCCGGGTGGGGGCCTTCATGGACATCACCATGCCCGCGACGTCCTTCCCGCTACGCTGGGATGATGACGCGCACTGGGCTTGACCAGCGCACTCTCGCCTCCTGCCTCGCTGATGCGCGGGCGGCTCTCACCGTCTATGACAATGCACTGGCCTGGCTGGGGATCGCTATACGGGGGCCGATGGCTCCGTTGGCTGCGGAGGCGTGGGTGTTCGATACCGCTTTTGAGCATGTGCTGCTGGTGCGGCACCGCTGGCGCGGCTGGGTCCCGCCCGGCGGAACGGTCGAAACCGGCGAGACGCCCCGCGAGGCGGCGCACCGGGAGTTGCGAGAGGAGACCGGCCTCAACGCCGACCTTCTGGAGTTCCCGGTGGCTGTGGCGGTCCGCGCTTACCGGCTGGACTGGGAACCGACGCTGGGGCTGTCATATGCGGCGGTCATGGACGCCTCTTTCGTTCCGGTCGGTGAGAGCCATCAGCCTGCCGCCTGGACGCCGCTCTTGCATGACTGGGAGAGCGTCTTTCCTGAGGACCGGTCTTGGATCCGGACATTCGCTGCGCAGCTGAAGACGGCGGGGACAGCCGCAGCCGACTGATAGAGGGTCCGTCCGATGCCTTCCATCAGCGCCGCCCCGATCCCACAGGGTCTGGTGGGTTCGATGAGTTGAGAGTGGTCCCGAACAGGCCGAGGCCTGCGGTCCTCAGGACGAACCACAGGATGGGTCGCAGAACGGCCGACAGCCTCCCCCGCGGCGGCTCAGGACTCCCAACTCATCACCAGCCGGGAGGCCGCCTTGGGGTAGACGCGCCCCACCGCCAGCCGCTCGACCTCCATCCCGGCAGGGTAGAGCGTGAAGGACGGTTCTCGGCTGCGGCGGCGTTCGGTGTTCCAGTGGTGGATGTGGTCGATGAACCGGTGGGCGAGTTCATCTCCTGAGGGACCGTGTCCGTGGACACCGAACTCCCAGCCGGGCGCACCCGTCGCGGGGTCGGGTTCGGTGCGGCGGACGGTGAGATAGGCGAAGCTGTCATTCGTGATGAGCGCAGGGTTGAACCATTTTAATGCGAGATCGACCAGGTTGACGTCGCACTGGAGGTCCTGCCAGATGATGCCGGCGGCCTCTGGGGCCGCCGTCATCAGCCACAGATAGAGGGTGTCGAAAGGCTCGCCGTTCCCAGCGGTGATGCCCGACCACAGCTCGGTCCGGGGAGCGCGGAGCGCCCGCTCGAGACCTCCTGCTCAGAGTGGGCGCATCCTCCTTGGGCGGCGACGAAACCGCAGACGGTCGGGTGGTGGCCGAGAAGGCGGCCGCGGTCGTCCCTGACGAAGGTGATCGAGCGGGTGATCCCGCCGAACCGCAGCGGCACCACCAGCCAGCCGCCCGGCACCAGCCGGTCGATCCAGGCTGGCGCCGCATCCCAGACCCCGACAGTGACGATGATGGCGTCGAACGGCCCCAGAGCGTCCGGGAGGTCAGCGGCATCGGCCAAGACGACACGGACATCGCCGTAGCCGGTCTCGGTGAGGAAGCGCCGGGCGCGCTCGGTGACGAACGGATCGATGTCGACAGTGGTGACAGCACCTTGCGTGCTGACGATCTCAGCGATCAGAGCCGCGTTGTACCCGCCGCTGCCAACTTCCAGAACCCGTTCTGCGGGCCGCAGCGCGGCATGAGCGAGCATCTCGGCCTGGAGCCAGGGCGCCGAGATCGAACTGGTGGCCCGGCCGTCGGCGCCGCGCCGGGTGACGACGACCTCGTTGTGCCGGTAGACCTCCACAGGGTCGGCCTCGGGCGCGAACCGCTCCCGGGGCACAGCCAGGAACGCGGCTTCGATTTCAGGGGAGCAGAGGGAGCCCTGTTCTTTGAGCCGGGCGACCATCGCGGTCCGGAGCCGGTCGACGTCGGGTTCGGTGGCAGGTTCGGCTGCAGTCGTGCCCATTCCCCGGATCCTAACTTCCTGTGCCTACCGTAACCGGTTCATTGCACAAAGTGGCGCCTGCGAAGTGAGATGTGAACGGAGAGGCAGTGAAAGCTGAGCCATGCCCGGAGAGCATGTTCGCGATCCGGTGCGCAGGACGAAAGGCACACTGACGCTGAGAGCTCCCTCCAGCCCAAGGAGAAGTCACTTGATCACTCACCCAACCGCCTCAGCGGTGATCCTCACCGACGACCGGGTGCTGTTGCTGAAGTCCACCAAGGGCACCGGCAGCTACATCTACCCCGGCGGCCACGTCGAGAACGAAGACCCTGCTACCGCCGTCCTGCGTGAAATCCGGGAAGAGACCGGCCTGGACGTCGAACTGCTCTACCGTCCTTGCTTCTCCCACCCCAAGGTCGCAGAGGTGCCGCGGCCGTTCATGGTGATGGACATCGGTGTGCGGGACAAGCAGATCGGCCGTCACCGGCATATCGACGCCGTCTACCTCGCCCGCCCGCTAGCGGGGGAAGTGGTCCTCAACCACGAGTCCAGCGGCTACCTGTGGGTGCCGGTCGATGAGGTTGCCGCGCTTGCAGTGCCTGAGGAACTGCCCGATCTCATCACCGCCGCCGCAGCGTATGCTGCCTCCCTGGTTCCTTGATGAAGAGCGGTACGGCGAACGCCAGGCCCTCCGAACCTCGAACACACAGGCCCCGGTACGTGCCTGCTCTGGGATGCCTTCAGAGTTGACCATGCCGGAGATCTCGCCTCCTGAACTTCGCCGGTACCGCAGCGGATTGACCGACAGCAGTCGGTGGGCGGGGTTCGTCTTCCGTCCGGGGGACATCGTGATCAGTGCTCCGTCCAAGTGCGGGACGACATGGCTGCAGATGATCTGCGCCCTGCTGGTCTTCCAGACGCCGGACTTGCAGGCGCCGCTGACGACCTTGTCGCCTTGGCTGGACATGCGCCTACGGCCCTTGCCTGAGGTCCTCCGAATCCTGGAGGAGCAGCAGCACCGCCGCTTCATCAAGACCCACACTCCGCTGGACGGCCTGCCCCACGACCCGGCCGTCACCTACCTGACCATCGGCCGGGACCCGCGAGACGTCGCACCGTCCATGGACGCCCACCGCCGCAACCTCGACACCGGCCACATCAACGAACTCCTCGACCCTGCCCACCCACCGCAGGCCCGGCCCGCTACGGCAGCCTCCCCGACGCCACGAGAGCGAGTGCTGGACTGGTTCCTCGATGCCCGGCCCGCCACCACACACCTCGACTCCCTGCGCGCCATGATCAACCACCTGAGTCAGGCATGGGATCTCCGCGACGCCCCTCACACGGTGCTGCTGCACTACGCCGATCTCGCCCGCGACCTGGGAGCACAGATGAGGGCTCTGGCCGACCGGCTCGCCATCAGCGTTCCCGAACAACGCTGGCCCTCCCTCATACGGGCGGCGACATTCGAGCAGATGCGCTCTCGTGCGGTAGCTGTACTCCCGGACGAGGGCCTCAGACTCTTCAAAGACCATCAGGCGTTCTTTGCCCACGGGCCCGACCGCACCATCAACACCGTGCTTACGACAGGCGACCTGGAACGCTACGACGCACTCGTCCAAACCTTGGCCCCGGTTGACATGCTCGACTGGCTTCATCGCGGCTGGGCGGCATCCCCGTAACCATGCCCGACTGCCGAGGGGCGGGGGCGGGGGTCTTCTGTTCTGCATCCGGTCACTCCAGGTGCCGGTGCATAGAGTTTCGAGGTAGGAACGCACCGTATCGTCTGCGCATGCCTTGTCTCAGCCTCCGAGATTCCATCGATACAGAGGGGGATTTCGTAATGAGCGTCCGGATATCATCCCGGGGTGCTGATTCCGGAACCTGAACGCCGACCAGTCGATGACTGGAAAACAGCGGAGCACAACGCCGCAGCATGGATGCGGCACTGGGGCTTCACCGATGCCACCGTGACCCCCGCAGGCGCTGATGGCGGAATCGACATCCGCTCCCGCAAGGCCCTCGGCCAGGTGAAGTTCCAGGGCGCCGCGGTCGGCCGCGCCGAGTTGCAGCGACTGGTGGGCGCCCGCATGCGGGGAGAACAGCAGCTGTTCTTCTTCACCGGGAGCGCTTACTCGGCACCGGCGCTGGCCTACGGCGAGGCCATGGACATCGCGTTGTTCCAGTACGACCCCTGGGGCCGGATGAAGGCCGCGAACAAACCGGCCTCCGCCGTCATCGCCTCCGCCAAGCGCGAGCGGAAGTCCGCGCAACCGTCCACCCCGCTGCGCATCAAGCTGACCGTGAACAAACCGGCCGCCGCCGTCCCCGCCTCGGCCGAGCGCGAGCGGAAGTCCGCGCAGCCGTCCACCCCGCTGCACAAGATCAAGCTGACTGCAAAAGAGGAACGGGCATACTCCCTCGGGTGCGGCACCGTCTCCTTTGGCTGCGGGTCATTCCTGGTGACCGGCGCGATCATCGCGTTGGTGCAGACTTCGGAGGACCGTCTTCTCAACACGGTGATCCTGGTAGTGGGGGTGTACTTTCTTCTGCTTTGCTATTTTGCGCTGCGTCAGGGAATCCGTCCCTCCCAGAGCCCATCTCCTGCGTCCCAGGACGCTGAGAGCGTCGGCCAGGGGGAGAACTGAGCCTCGCGCCACGGAGAGCCGCAGGTCGTTCCTCGGCTCGTTCATCGGCTGGGCCGACCACCGCCGAGCGATGACCAGCGGACCGCAGGCAGTGGCAGCCGTCTCACAGACTGCGCCCGGTGAGACGCTGCGGTACAGAGCCGTCTCACCGGGTCGTCCCATCAGGCACAGACCGTGAGACGACCCCGCGCCGCAGCGTCTCACCGCGTGCGTTCGGTGAGACGCTTGGCCCGCCGTTCGCCCGGACTTGAGCCCCTCTTCTCCCGGGAAATCGCCTGCCCGCGCAGCGGGGCCCTGCCCAGTGTGGACGCGGATCTGAGTCTCTCCTCAGACGCCGGATGCGGTGCTCTGGCGGTGCAGCTCCCGCTCTTTGACCGAGCACGCGCCGTCCAGGAGCCGCCTGACCCGCATGCCCTCATCCCGAAGCGGGACCGACGAGGTGGCTCCGGGCCATCTCATGAGACAAGGCTCATTCACTGCGTTGAAGTGTGCAGGTGAGAACATCAACGGCTTGCTGAAGAGCAGCGGCGAGCATCGCGAGGTCGGGCAACACGGAGATGGGTTGATCGCGAAGCGGAAGTCCAGCACGTCGGGTCAGGTCGGTGAGGGCAGCTGCCTGCTCAGGTGCGATCGACTTCGCACAAGATGGTGATCTTGATGCTTGATGAGCCGCGTAGGCGTCGCCCGTGCGGAGGGTTGCGTCGGTGATCTGGCGCCACAGCGTCTTGGTCGAAGTTGGAGACGCGCCGAGGTCGCTTGCGGCTTGAGTAAGCCGTATCCGGCACAAGAGGGGCACCAGGTCGGTTTGCTCGGCCAGCTGGGAGTCGTCGTGGATGCTGGCGAGGAGCTGGGTGATCTCGTCGTGTGGGGTACGGCCGGTGCGGATGGCGAGGTGCGCGCGGAGAGCGGCGTCTACGGCTTGCTCTGTGCGATTACTGGGCGGGCGTTGGTCGAGGTGTGCGAGGGCTGCTTCGTGGTTGCCGGCGAGAGTGAGGGCGATGACGCGGGTTTGGGTGCCTTCGTGGAGCCGGTCAGGGTGTGGGTCGTAGAGGGCTGCGTGGGCGGCCGCGGCATTCCAGTTGCCCGTGGCTGCCAGTGCCCGGGTGCCGTCTTGAGCCAGCACGTCCTGGTACCAGGCGTGCAGCTCAGGGTCCTCGGCCGTGCTGAGACCGTCGAGGGTGAGCAGGGTGTCGTGCAGGAGGAACGAGCCGCCATGTTGAAGGGCATGCTCGAGGTCGGTGAGGGCTCGGTACATGCGCTCGGGTTGGCTTGCACGGCCGTGGAGGCGGGCGAGGTTGACCAGGGGCTGGAGCGCCGCGATTGCGTACCGGCCGAGGAGCGGCCCGTGGGCGTGCAGGATGCGGAACTGCTGCCAGGACAGATCGGCGGCCAGTCCGGGCAATCCGGTGTCGGAGGCGATGAGCGCGGCGAGGTTCCAGGCGGAGCAGGCCCGGTCGACCCTTTCCTCAGGTTCGCAGGAGGCTGCGGCGGCTGCAGCGTGCTCGGCGACGGCTTGCAGCCGTTGAAAGAGCGCAGGACAGGTAAGTCGGGGGCGGGGTACAAGGGGGAAGGCACGCAGCGCCCGTTCGACCTGGCCGCTGGGGTGATCCGTTGAGGGCCTGCGTGTGGCGGGTTGTGGTGGTGTTTGCGGAGTGGGGCCGAGGATGGCGGCGCGGGCGGCGTGGGCTAGGAGGCTCTGCTGGCGGGCTTCGAAGCCTGCGCGGTTCCAGTGAAAGATCACGTGGTAGGCGAGAACGGTACGCAAGCCACGTTCCAATCGGCCTTCGCGGGCAAGCCGGGCCAGGGCCTGCCCGCAGGTGCGGAAGGCTTCGGCGTGGTGGGTGGCAGCGGCGAGCGGGCCGGTGGGCCCGAACGCCGCCCCGTGGGGATGGAGGTCGGTGCGCAGGAGCGTGGTGATGGTGGTGGTGAGCGCCGCGAGTTTGCCGTCGGTGATATCGGCGGGCAGGGGGCGGTCGCGGGCGACTTTCGCCCATACGTCACCGATCTCATAGGGTTCGAGGCCCGCACCGCGGACGAGAACTCCAAGGAACAGCATCGACAGTTCCCGCCTGCCGATGGGGAGCGGCGGTGGGTGGAGGAGGGCGTGGCTGTCAGCGGCGAACAGGGTGTGCGCGGCGGTCATGGCGTCGGGGCCACCGAACGCGGAGGTCTCGGGTTCGTAGCGGCCGGTCTGCCAGCGGGTGAGCACGCCCTCGTCGACCAGCTGATCGAAGCGTGCCTTGAGGTGAGGGCGCTGGTCGGCTGGGGCTTGGATACGGATGCGCCAGTCGGGGTGTTTGCGGATGAACCACCAGGCACCGTCCGGCTGGGTGGCGGCGTTCAGGAGCGGGGCGAGACGGGCAGTGGAGATCTGTTCCGCGGTGGCCCAGTCAGCGAATCGTATGAAGACGTGCCACCACTCCTGGCCTGGCGTCTCGGGTGAGAGGTCGAGGGCGTCGCTGTCGGGGAGGGCGGCTGCGTTCAGGTCAGGAGCAGGCATGCATCCCATCCAGGGTCGGGTGGTCTTCCGGCGGACTGCGCTTGAAGGAGGGTGTAGAGGGCGGCGAGGGTCCCGGCGTCGCCGTCGAGGAATCCGGGGCCTTGAGCGTGCGGATGAGCCGCGAGCCGAACGAGCCGGTTGGCGAGGCCGGGCAGGTGATGGCTGATCGCGGGGGTGGTGGCGTCGTGGGCTGCCCGCCAGGCGGTCTGGTAGAGGCCTGCGGCGCCGTGGCACAGTCCGGGTTCGGTGATGTGGTTCTGCTGGGCGGGGTCGGTGAGGCAGGCGGCGAAGGCGTCTTCGTAGGCGCGTTGGATGACGGCGTCGCCCAGAGCCAGGCCGGCGAGCTGACCGGCCCGGGCGATCCCGGGGGTTCCGTAACACCAACTGGGTCGGCCTGGCCCGGTCTGGGTGGGGCGTCCGGCCGCATGGTCTGCACGGCTGATCCATTGGGGCCACCACGGGCCATCGGGTCCGTCCTGCCGCCAAGACGCGAGGTGATCGAGGATCGTGGCCATGGCGTCGTGGTGATGGTCGACGATGCGGCCCGATCTTGCACTGATCGCCAGCGCTCCGAGAATGGCCGTGACCCCGTGTGCGAACCCGAAATTCGCGTGACCGCCGGGGAACTTCGGCGATACGCGGCGGTGGGGGTCGTGGCTGGTCCACCAGCCGGGTAGCCATTCCCCGTCGATGTGCAAGGGCCGGGTGAGAGCGACCAGAGCGGTCAGGACGGCTTCGAGGGCGGCTCCGTCCGGGTCCAGCCGAAGCAGGAGGGAGCCGAGTCCTGCGAGACCGAAGAACACGTCGTACTCACGGAACGTACCGAGAGCTCCTGCCTCGATCCGGTCGTGGACGTCAGCGGCCCGCCGGTGTGCGAGGTAGGTGAAGGCGGGGAGGGTGTCGGCGAGGCCGTGCCGGTAGCGGCCAGTGGTGTGCAGGACGAACGCGATGGCAGGAAGCCCCTGGAAGAGACCGGTGTTAGGGCTGGCGCTGACCGGCCCGGCGCACGCCTGCGTGATCCATGCATGGACGGCCTGCCATGAGGTCTCGCCGTGGTGAGCTCGCACGATATGGCAGATCGCGATTCCGGCAGCCCCGCGGGTGAGGGAATGCGCGATCCACGGATCGTCCTGCGGCGCCGGACCGGGATCTGGAAGACGGGCCAGGCAGTGCTGGACGGCTGCTTCAACGGTGATGGAGGTCCTGGGGTCGGTCGTCATCGTGCCGTCTGACGAGTGTGGCGCAGCGCGCAGGCGCGGACGAGCCGCAACACAGTCTGCTCTCCGGAAGCGCCCAAAGTGCGGCGCTGGTGATCCCGTAGCAGCACCGGCAGCGCCGCTATCGGGTCGCGTCCGGCTGCCAACGCCTCGCGGTAGTCGGCTAGAGCGGTAGCGCGTCGGCGCCACGCGCTGATCATCTGGCTTCCTCCAGGCAGCGCCGTCAGGTCGGTTGTCGGGTGGGTGAGGTGCAGGGCGTAGTCGCGCAGGCCAGGATCAAGAGGGCCGTGCTGCTGAGGCAGGTCAGCGATCAGGCGAAGCGTCCCATCATCGATATTCCCGGCCAGAGCGGCGGCGAGATCGAGCATGCTCGCGGCTGTGACCGCTGCTGTCGGGATTCCGGTGTGTAGGGACAGGTCGATCTGGGCGAGGGCTGCAGCGGAGTCCGCAGTGAACAGCCGGTGCGCGGCTTCGAGCGCGGGTCCGTGGCCATAGCGGCCGGGCTGGGGCCAGTAGGTGTCGAGTACGAGGGCAGCAGCCAGGTTCTGGTTGATGAGCTCGTTGGTCCAGGCGGCGAGGTGTCCAGTCGCTACCGGATAGCCGTCCGAGGAGCTCGCTTGTAGGTAGAGGGCGAGATAGGGCATGCGGTCCGGGTGACGCAGGTCGTGATGGCGGCGAAACCACCAGCCCTGAAGGTCAGGGATGCTCTCCAGGAGATGCGGCAGGTAGCCGGTGAGGAGCTCGTCCCATCGGGCGGGATGGGTGTGCAGTTGTGCGGACACGGTCGTCGCAGCCGCGGGCAGTCTCGAAACCCAGCTGGATCTGGCAACGGCTTCGAGGGGACGGCTGGCCGCAAGGGCTGGTGAGGCGGGACTGGAAGTGGTGAGGCGAAGAGGGAGGAGGAGTTCGTGGGCGCGGCCGATCCATGTGTGATCGCTGAGGGTCTCGCGGATCTCCAGCCTGCTCGTCTGGTTGAGGCGGGTCCGTAGAAGGTGCCGGTGGAGCGGCTGTTCGAGATCGAGAGGGAGCTTCCGGTCTATCTCCACGACCGTGATGCAGGTGGGAACCGACCAACGTTGCCGCCATTGCGTGAGTGCTTCATCCCATACCTGCGTGGTCGCGGTGGGAGCGGGGAGAGCGGTGGCAGGTAGGAGCCATCGGGCTGCGGCCAGGATTGTCCGCCGGTAGCGGACGCGCGGCAAGTAGGGCAGCCGGTCAGCGGCTCCGAAGTAGAACCCTGCATACAGGGTGCCGCGGGCGGTGGAGATCTCTGACAGGAGTCGGGCGAGCGCACCGATATGGGCGGTGGCCTCCAGCGCGTGCGGGACGCGGACTTCTATCCGCTTCCCCGAGGGCTGGTGGATCAGATGGAAGCGGTCGAGTTCGGCGACGACTGCCAGGTCGGCCACCGTCATCGTCTCGACTCCACGGGCAGCGTGCTCGATGGCGGGATCAGCGGGTTGCTCGGCGAGGGGAAGGATGCGGTCGACCAACGGGATCGATGCTGCCAGTGGGTAGTTGCGGCGGTGGAGCGGCGGGAACGACAACTGGACGGCGACCGCTGCGGGGTCTGTGGTGTTGAAAGTGTCGGCCAGCGCCTTGCGTGCGGGCTGGGGGAGATGCTGGGTGTGCCGGCCGATCATGCTGCTGCCGGTGCGTGGACTGCCGGTGACCAGGAGCGTGAACGCGCCTCGGTCGATGTCCTGGAGGGAGGCGGCGTTGACCTGAACGCCGATCTCGACGCGGTCCGGCCAGGTGAGCACTGCGTCCTGGTCGTCGGCGAGGTCGGCGATCAATGCATCGGTGAGCAGCAGCTCACCGCCGTCGGCGATGGCCTCTTGTACCAGAAGGAGGAGCTTCTCATCGCGGCGAGTGAACGGGCGGGGTGCCCGTCCCGCACCGGACCCGAGGTAGCCCGCAGGGAATCCCAGTCCGCTGTCGCCGGTCAGTTCCAGGACACCGACGGGCTGGTCGGTGCCGTACCGGGCGACGAACCGGGCATGGTAGTCGCGCCAGGCGGCAGTGCCGAACGGGTAGGGAGACAAGCGGCACAGCGCCCCTGCCGCCCGCGCGGCCTCGTGGGCGACCTGTTCGGGAAGGTCGACATGGGCGTCCAGCACGACCTCAGCCCGAAGCGACACCAGCCCTTCCGTAGTTTCGCCAGCCTGGTCGTCGCCATGTTCGGCGAGGAGCGGTTGGGCGGCGGAGATGCCCTCATGCAGAGCGCCTAGCGTCTGGACCAGTTCAGCGGCCTCGGGGATGTCGTCCGCGGCGATCCGGCGGAGAACCGCGCACACGTGGCCGAGCGCATCCGGAGAACTCGCCGGAGGGTTCAATGAGCTGATCAGCAGGTTCTGACCGATCAACTCCGCCAGGACCGTAGCGATCTGACCTGGCGCGGCGTGGGGAAAGGCCCCGGCCAGGGTGTCGGCCAGATCTCCGACGCGGGACGGAGCTCGGGCGGCCTCCAACGCCGCGAGGACCGGACGGGTGGCCCGCACCGACACCTCGACGGCCGCCGCCTCGTCAGGGTCGACAGGAACAGGGCCAGGACCGATGATCCGGTCCCCGCGTCGAGTGAGAGCGCCGTTGGTGACGACGATGAGACGTTCCCGGAGCGCATCACAAGCGTGCAGGTCGGCGAGTACTTGACCCAGCCAGCCGGGATCGACCTGCCGGAACACCTGGTGGTCAGGCCCCCATCGGAGGGCGGCCGCCGGACCGGAACCGACCGTGCCGAACCCTGCGAACAGGCCGAAGGGGGTGGCACGGTGCTGCCAGCGCTGCAGATAAGAAGCGGTGGAGGTGACCAGGCGACGCAACCGCCGCTCACCCACACCCGCATAAGGCCGACCAGGAACTACCGCATCAAGCGCGGCAACGAGATCAGGGCTGGCCACGATGAGCGCGGCCCGCACCTCAGGACGGTGCCGGAGCCCAGCGAGCGCCTGCGCGGCACGGTCGAGGTCGCCAGGCTGGGTCAGATCAAGGTCGGCGGGCAGCACCGTGGCCAGACCTGGCGGGGCTGTACTGGCCCGGAGCAGGCCGACGCCAGGCCACCGATAGCTCTGAACTGAAACAGGCACAGGGCCTCCCCACGTCGAGGGGACCGCCCGGCCGCACCACGCATGTGGTTGCGGCCGGGCGGACTCTACCTACCGGGTGCAGAGCGCGAGCCGGCGTCGGTCACAGGGCGTTCATCGAGGAACTGCACGAGCTGTCGCTGCCCGAGCAGGTGTTGCCGCAGCCGTCGTCGGTCGGGCAGTCGTTCCGGCCGATCGGCGCGAGCGTCACCAGCACCTGGACGTCGAGCCCGAACTCGTCGTCGAACGAGTCGAGGACGGCCGGGGCTCCGGAGGGGAAGGGCCGTTCGGCGACCGCGAGACCGCCGCCCTGCTCGCTGTGGTGGAACGTCATGAGGGCTCCTTTGCTACGAGGGGGATGGGACACCCTGGCTTTCCGCACCGCCTGTCTAGAGGGCTGGTGCGTCGGGCCAGGAGATCGAGACCCGCGATGCGGACTTGTCGATGATCCGTCCGTCGGGGATGGCGTGGTCGGGAGTGCCTGCGGGGTAGATCCGGTACTGGGCGCCGGGGCCGCCACGGTGGTCGCGGCCCCACACCCGAAGCTGCTCGGCGATCCGCTCGGCGAGCCCGGTGGCGTCCGGACCGTAGGCGTGGACGCCGAACTCCACCGACTTCTCCGCGGTGGTGGCAGTGCGGGTGAGGACGTATGCGAGGTTGGGGCCGTCGACCACGGCCAACGCCCGCTTGCGGCCGCCGGGCAGGGACACCGCACCGCTGTCGCGGTCACCATCGAGGGTGAGCCAGCAGAACCCATCCTGGGTGGTGGCCATCCACATCTGCACGGTGTCGAGCAACTCGAAGTTGCCGATCACCGCGCCGCTCCACACCTCCACCCGTTCGCTGTCGAACACGTCGTGTAGCTGGGCCGGGTCCAGGGAGCCGGCGTGGTCGTCGTCATCGAACGCCAGCGTCACCTCCCCGTCGCCCAGGAGCACGAGCTTGGTTTGGTGCGCGCCTTCTCCTTGAACCGGGACGAACCCGAACATCTTCGAATCGACGCTGACCAGGCCGCCGGTCTCGGGGTCCTTGGCGAACGCGATGGTGCGGGTCAGACCGCGTATGCGCAGCGGGACCACCAGCAGACCATCGTCGGTGAGTTCATCGACCCAGACCCACGGGATCTCCCACACACCCATCGTCGCCATGATCCGGTGGTAAGGCGCCCGGTGAGGGACGCCGGCCCCGGCGTCGGCCAAGAGCACCTCGACCCGCGAGGCATACCCCGCCTTGTCCAGCAGCTCGCTGGCTCTGTTGGTGACGTCCTCGTCGATATCGACCGACGTCACATGACCGGACGGACCGACGACCTCGGCGGTCAGAGCAGCGAAGTAACCACCGGACCCGTATTCGAGGATGTTCATCCCCGAACGGATCTGCGCCGCGGTGAGCATGTAGGACTGGACGTGCATGTCCGACACCGAGCTGATCGTGTTGCCATGCTCGTCCCGCTTGGTCGGCACGGCCTTGAACGGAGCCCACGCCTCCTCGACCGTCGCCTCGGGGATGAACACATGTCGGGGCACGGCACGGAAGGCCTCCTCGACCTCCTTCGAACGGATCGTGTCCGCCGCAATGAGTTCCGCGATCGCTTTCTCGCGTAGCGTACTGATGTCAGTTCGCTTAGTAGTCGTGTCGGTCATCGAAGAATGTCCTCATCGTTGGTCGAGTGGTGTTGCCCGGTAGGTGCCGTGCTGCCGCTGACCCCTGCTGTGTTCAGGAACTGGAAAGCGGCCTGCCTTCAGAAGGTCTTACACGCAGTGCGGGTCCTGGCCGGGATGACGTGACGCCCATTCGCGGAGCTGCCTGCCAGCGGGCATCGAGCGGCTGTACACCTCCCTTAACAGCACGCCGATCTCCCCTCCGGCTGCCCGAGCCGGTGCGCGGCAGTCGGCGCAGAACATCCCTCCATCACTGCAGGTCGGTTTCCTTCCATTCGTCTTCTAGGACGGAGTGGACGACGGAGTCCCTCCATTGGCCGCGGATGTTGAGGTGATGGCGAATGGTGCCCTCCTCGACCATTCCGAGTCTGGTCATCAGCCGGTCGGAGGCGGTGTTGAGGGGACTTCGGGCTCCCCACAGCCGGTGCAGGCCGAGTTCGTCGAAACCCAGGCGCAACAGCAGGGTGAGGAGTTCTTGACCGAGATGCTGTCCCCAGTGGTCTTTGTTGAGGGCGAAGCCGAGCTGGGCGCTGGACTGGCCAGGGTGCTGGGCGTCTACGGCCAGGCGAGCGAACCCGATGACCTGGCCGGTGGAGATCAAAGCCGCGGCCAGGGAGTATTCGGTGCGCGGCTCGGCTCGCGCGGCTGTGGAGACGGACTGGATGGTGGCGGCGACCTGGTCGCGGGTCCGGGGCTCGAACGACAGGTGTTCGGTGACGACCGGGTCGCCGTAGATCTTCACGAGGTCGTCGACGTCATCTGCAGTGAACTCCCGTAGGACGAGTCGCTGGCCGGAGAGTGTGACCGGATACATGTTCTTGAGGCTAGTGGCCGGGGGGCAAAGCAGCTGCGGCCGGGATTTGGCAGAACGCCTCGATCTCCTGCTGGGCGTCCCGGGCGGCCGGAGCGTTGCGGTAGTTGGGGGCGCGCAGCGCCTCATGAACGCGCCGAACGCTGGAGATGATTCCGCCGATCCGCTGCTCGACGGGCAGGCCGATGACCGAGCGCAGAGCCTCAGCGCCGCCCTCGAGGTCTCCAGCGTTCACGCGGGCCAGAGCCAGGTCGGTGCGCGAGCCGGCCTCGTCGCTGAAGGACCATTCAGACGGATCGGCGTCCTCGTAGGCGGCCACAGCGGCACTGGCGGAGGACTGGGCAGCATGGCCGGTGCCGGGCAGCCAGACGAGGGTGTCGGCCTCGTAGTACAGCTGCCGAGGCCGGGTGAAGGTCATGAGGCCGCCGAGCTGGTCGAGCTCGTCTCCGGTGACCCGGTCGCGGGCGTCATTGGCGCGGTTGATCGCGGCTTCGGTCTGCTCGGCGTCGCCGAGCACGGCCCAGGCGCGGGCTTCTTGAGCGGCCAGCCACACCGCTGAGGTGCCGCGGGTGTTACCAGCGGCTTCGGCGCCCAGCTGGGCATAGCGGACGGCGTCGTTGGGCCATCCCGCCCAGTAGGCGATTGTCGACTGCAGCCCGCGTGTCCAAGCGCGCAGCCCTTCATGGTGGGCGTTGTCGGCGCACACGTAGCCGGTCCGGGCCTGGGTCATGGCTGAGTGCGGGTCTCCGAGGTCGTGGCTGGCCTTGGCGAGCATGCCGCTGAGCACACCGGCCATCAGGTACAGCTCGGCGGTTTCTGCCGGACGCTGGCGGCCTTCCAGCAGCCGGAAGGCGGCATCCTGCAGCTCGATGAGGTCACCGAGTAGCATCGACAGCGGCTGTTGTGGGTAGGCCAGCGCCAGCCGCGTGACCTCGTCGCGAAGCTGGTCGAGGGTCTCGGGTCCCACGTTGGATCCCTCGGCCATGAGGCTGAATCGCAGTGCCCTTCGTGCCGCCATTTCCACCTGCCTTTCTAGTTGTTCAGCCCCAGATGCTGGCGCTGGCATCATTGCCGTGAAGTGTCGAGCACGCTGCGCATCGGATTGCGGTGCGCGATTCGGTGCAGTGACAGGATCGGCGACAACGGGCGGTGTCGCTGATTCCTGCTCAGCGAGGTCTTTGATGATTTGAGCAAAGCGGAGCTTGATGTCGGCATCGGCACTGCGCAAGAACGAGTCGAGAGCTTCCTGGTTGACGGGCTGAGGCTGGATGCTTGCCCCGCGTTCCTCCCACTTGGAGACCATGCGTTCGCTGATGCCGAGCTTGGCGGCGAATGCATGCTGGCTGAGCCGCATCGCCGCTCGCAGAGCGCCGATCTCGCGTCCGGTCCAGAGTTTCACCAGCGTAGTCACGGAACCGTTCTCCTCGTCGGGGGAAGGAAGCGAGCTCTCAAAAGCAGGTTAAACCGGCTCGGCAGGGATCTCCTGGTATTCCTTGCGCAAGACCTCGAAGATCTCGTGGTCCGCAGGCAGCCTGTGGTCGCCGATGGCGGTGATGGCCCGGACTCCACTGGCGGTGCTGGTGGCGAATGCCGCCTGCATCTGGGGCAGATGGCGGAGGTTCACCGGAGAGGTGACCGTCCGCTCGTGGACTTGTTTGAGCAACTGCATAGTGATGCCCGGCAGGATGTCGGAGCCGGGCCAGACGACGCGCTCGCCGTCGAAGAAGGCGATGTTCCAGGTGGTGCCTTCGCTGATGAACCCGGCCTTGTCGGTGAACAGGGCATCGTCGAATCCGGCGAGTACCGCAGTGCGGCGTCGGCGCAGCGGGCCGAACAAGCCGACGTGCTTGACCGTGGGTTCCTCACGAGCGTAGGTCTGGGGTTGGACCCGGAGGGGCGTTGCTGGCAGCGGATCGGCGAGCCAGCTTGTCACTTGGATGTGGGGCGGGGCCGGAGCGGCAGAATGTGCCAGGCCGATGGCGGGCTCGAACACGGTGACATGGACGATCAATGATCCCCGACGGCCCGCAATTGCATCGCGGATGCAGCTGCGGACCTGTTCGCGGTCGAGGTCGGTGCCGAACACCACTCGGCAGTCCCGCGCCAGACGCTCCAGGTGGTGGGTCAGACCGCGGATACATCCTTCCTCGGCACGCATGGAGGTGAAGTGGCCGTACCCGCTGAGAGCCAGGTCCTGAAGGACTTCCGGAGCGGCGGGCTGCCCATTGAGAAGCGCCATGCTGCTCAGCTTCACATCACTGCCTAGCGTTGAGAACGCTCAGTTCGGTGGGAGTTCGGGGCTGAGGCGGTATCGCGTCCTGGGAACTTCGCGGGAGACGCCCTCGCGTACGGTCCCGACTTTGTGGCGGATCACAGTAGAGGCCGAGCCGGCCAGCCGCAAGCAACCGCGCCCAGGGCAGCTCCAACCATCTCCTCAAATCTCCCACTCCACCCGAACCAGCAGTTCGGGTTGTCAGCAGCGGCTCTACCTAACGAGACCGCTAGGGCCGCCACTGTTCCCCCAGGAACTCTGATCAACACACCCCGGGGAGGGTGCTCGATTCGGTGGGAGTTCGGGGCTGAGGCGGTATCGCGTCCTGGGAACTTCGCTTGAATCGCGCAATCCTCAAAGCCGCAAACGAAATGACCCCGAAGCCGTACTGCCTCCGCCATCCGAAGCCTGAACAGATCAAGCTAGGAATCTGACCGTCATGAGTGGTAATAGAGCCGTTTCGGGCGGCTTCCCTGCCCGTCCCGGATCCGCTTTGCGCAGGTCGCAGCGATGAGCGAAATGACACTTGCCCCCGCGAGGACCATCTGTCTGATCTCGCAACCGCATGCGGTCAAGCGAGCCCGGGACGAAGTCATGGCGAGCGCGCGGGGCTGGGGCCTGAGCGAGGAGAAGCTGCAGCATCTCCAGCTGCTGACCTCGGAGCTCGTCACCAACACCTTGCCCCACGCCGAAGGCCAGGCGATCGAGGTGCGCACGGAGCACAGGGGTGAGTGCGTGGTGCTGGACGTGTGGGACCCGGCTCCTCCGATTTCCAAGGCCAACGCCACTCTGACGATGCCTGAGGCGATGGCGGAATCGGGCCGCGGCCTGCCACTGGTGGAGACGTTCAGCAGCCAATGGTACGAGCGGCCATCGGCCGACCGGGGCGGTAAGCACCTCATCGCACACATTCCCCTGGTGGGCGTGACGTGCGGCTGCGTAGAGGAGCAGTAAACGGCCCGGCTCGACGGCAAGAACCCCCCCTTGAGAAAGCGATCATGAATCCCGTACCCCCCTCCTCCCCTCCTGCGCGGCAACGGCCCTGGCTGATGACGCTGGCCGTCAGCACGGCCGCGCTCCCGGGAGGCATCGCCGCGGTGTGCGCGCTGCATCTCCCCGGCCCGTCGACCACGCCCGCCGTCTTCGCCGCGGGCGCGGCCGCGAGTTCAGCGGTCGCGATCTGGGCCGCCGTGCGTCAGCAGCACCGCCTCTACGCCGCAACCCGTACCGCCCACGCCCACGAGCGGCGTGCCGACGAAGCCGACGAGCGGGCCCGGGACCTGCACCTGCGGCTGCAACGGCAGGCGGGAACGTTCTACGCCGCCGTCGAGGAGCTGCTGCAGGTCCGCCTCCCTGCGGCGTGGGCGGGCCGGGAGGTCCCCGCGGCGTCCTGGCCGGAGGACTCCGTGCGCGTCCTGCTGGAGGAGTTGTCCGGGCAGGCGGTGCAGGCCGGGCAAGAGCGGTGGGAGCGCGACGCCGAGTCGGTGCGGCTGGCGGTGGTGGCGGTGGCCCAGCGCGTGCAGACGGGCGCGCACCGGGTGGGGACCGCCGCCGAGCAATGGGCCGAGACCGAACCCGACCCCGAAGCACTGGCGCGGCTCATGGACATCTCCCACGCCGCGGCGCGGCTGGCGCATCACGCCCAGGGCCTGCAAGTGCTGTGCGGGAAGGGCACGGGGCAGCTGTGGCAGCAGCCGCTGGCGCTGGTGGACGTGGTGCGGGCCGCCTCGGGCCGGATCGCCGGCTACCAGCGGGTGGTGGTGACGGGGGATCCGAACCTGGCGGTCCGGGCGCAGTCGGTGGAACCGCTGATCCACCTGGTCGCCGAGCTGCTGGCCAACGCCACCCAGTTCTCCCCGCCGCCCACCCAGGTAGCGGTCCACGTCCAGGAGACCCAGCACGGAGTGGCCATCCGCGTCGATGACAGTGGGGTCGGGCTCACCGAGGCCGAGCTGGCCGCGATCCGCCCGATCGCCTCGGGCGCCCAGCAGGTGGGGCTGTGGCAGCTCGGGGAGGTCCCGCAGATCGGTCTGGCCGTCGTAGGCGTCCTCGCCCGACGGCTGGGCCTGCGGGTGAGTATGCAGACCTCCCCGTATGGCGGGCTTCAGGTGGTCGTGCTGGTCCCGGGGCAGCTGATGGCGGACCTACCCGCGCACACCACGGCGCCCGCCCCGGCCGCTACGCCCGCTGCGGAGCCCCCGGCCACCACCGGATCCGGCCTGCCGATACGCGGACGCCGCCGTAGGGCCTCCGAGGGCACGGCCGTCACCCAGGTGCCCGCGGCCCCCGTGCCTGATCCCGACCCGGCCAGGACCGGCGAGCTGTTCGCCGCCTTCGCCAGCCTCGACAACCTCGACCGACCCCAAGGAGACGCACCATGACGGGCCAGAAGGACCTCAGTTGGATGATCGGCGAGATGAGCGGCGTGCCCGGGGTGCGGCACGTGGTGGTGCTCAGCGCCGACGGTCTGCTGATCACCTGCTCCCCGAACACCGGCCGGGACGACGCCGAGCGGCTCGCCGCGTTCTGCGCGTCGCTGCACAGCATCGCCTCCTCCGTCGCCAAGGCGCACGGTGAACACCAGGACGGCCGGGCCCCCTTCGTCCGGCAGCAGATGGTCGAGTTCCAGGGCGGGTTCCTGTTCGTGCAGCTCGCCGGGGACAACTCGCGGCTGGCGGTGGTGACCGAACCCCGGATCGACCCCGCTCGGGTCGGCCAGGAGATGGCGTTGCAGGTCAGGCGGATCCGAGAGGGGCTGTCGGTCGCCGCCCGCGGGACGGCGCCAGAGTGATCGGCGACGACGGGCGGCGGCGCCGTCCGGTACCGACCTACGTGGTGACCGGCGGGCGGACCCTGCCCACCCGCAACGCCCTGTCGGTGCACACCCTGCTGATCGCGGTCCCGGAGCGGCCTCTGCCGCCGGAGGCCGGCGGTGAGCAGCGGGCGCTGGTGAGCATGTGCGCCGGGCTGCTGTCGGTCGCCGAGGCCGCCGCCCACCTGGAGCTGCCCGTCAGCGTCGTCACGGTGCTGGCCTCCGACCTGGTCGACTCCGGCCACCTGCACACCCGCGCCCACACCGCCGCCCCCAGCCGGGGACTCCTGGAGGAGGTGCTGCATGGACTCCAACAGCTCCGGTGAGCGTTACCTGCCCGACACCGTCCAGGAGTCGGTGAAGATCCTGGTGGTGGGCGGGTTCGGCGTCGGCAAGTCCACGCTCATCGGCTCGGTCAGCGAGATCGCGCCGCTGCGCACCGAGGAGGCCCTCACCCAGGCCGGCGCCGACGTGGACGACCTGAGGGGCGTGGACGACAAGTCCACCACCACCGTGGCGCTGGACTTCGGCCGCCTCACCCTCAGCGAGCACGTGGTGCTCTACCTGTTCGGCGCCCCGGGCCAGAGGAGGTTCTGGGACCAGTGGGTGTCCCTGGCCACCGGCGCGATCGGCGTGGTGCTGCTGGTCGACCCCCGCCGCATCACCGACGCCTTCGATGTCCTGGACCAGCTCGAGGAAAAGGTCGACGCGCCGCTGCTGGTGGCGGCCAACCAGTTCGACGACGCACCGGTCTACTCCGGCAGCGAGATCCGCCAGTCCCTGACCCTGCCCGACGACGTCCCGGTCATCGGCTGCGACGCCCGCAACCGCTCCTCCTGCCTGACCGTCCTGGCCTCCCTCATCCAACACGCGCACAGCGCCCACTCCCCCAAGGCCTTGAGATGACATCGCTGCTGGACCTCGCGATGGCCGCCGACCCCGCGGCCGCATACGACCGGCTACGCGCCAACCAAGGACCCGTCGCGCGGGTGGACCTGGAGCCGGGCGTGGAGGCGTGGCTGGTGATGGGGCATCGAGAACTCCTCACCGTCACCCGATCCGAGCACCTGTACTCCCGCGACGCCCGCCACTGGCGGCTGCTCCAGGACGGGACCGTTACTCCCGATTCGCCGCTGATCCCGATGATGGGCTACCGGGAGAACGTCACCGGCGCGGACGGCGCCAAGCACCGCGGACTGCGCCGCCCGATCGAGGACGCTCTGGGCGGCGTCGACCAGCGCGCCCTGCGCCTGGGCGTCGAAGCAATCTGCCGCACCCTCATCACGGGGTTCGCCTCCCGCGGGCAGGCCGACCTGGTGGGCGACTACGCCGTCATCGTGCCGATGCTCGCCCTGGCGGACCTGTGCGGCCTGGACGTCGCCCAAGGCCACCAGATGCTGGCGGCGATGCAACTGCTGGTCGGCTCGCTCGGCGAGGCCCAGGAGGGCAACCGGCGGTTCGAGCAGCTGATCGGCGCGGCGATCGACTCCCGCCGCCGCTGCCCGGCCCGCGACGTGACCACCGCACTGATCGCCCACCCCGGGCTGACGGGGCACGTCGAGGTCCTGCAGACGATCGTGGCGCTGGTCGCCGCCGGCTACCACACCCTCATCGGCTGGATCGCCCAGACGCTGCGGCTGCTGCTGGTCGACGACCGGTTCGCCAACCGGCTGCACGGCGGGCGCCTGTCCATCGGCGACGCCCTGGACACCGTGCTGTGGGAAGACCCGCCGGTCGCCCACTTCCCCGGCCGCTACGCCCTGACCGACACCGAGCTCGGCGGGCAGCGCATCCGCCGCGGCGACGCGCTCATCCTCGGCCTCGCCGCGGCCGCCACCGACCCCCGCATCAGTGCCGGGATCGAGGTCGGCAACCGCGCCCACCTGGCCTGGAGCGCGGGCCCGCACTCCTGCCCCGCCAAGACCCCGGCCCGCATCATCGCCCAAACGGCCGTGGACACCGTTCTGGAACTACTGCCGGGAGTCCGGCTGACCGTCTCCGCTGAGGACGTCCCCCTGATGCCCGCCCCGTGGGCACGCTGCCCCGCCGCCCTGCCCGTCGCCTTCCCCATGCCTGCCGCCTAACCCCCCTCTGGAGGCTGCCATGTCCGCCACCCCCACCATCACCTTGGATCCGACCGCCACCGACCACCAGGGCGAGGCGGCCCGCCTGCGCGCAGCCGGCCCTGTCGTTCGCGTGCTGCTGCCCGGCGGTGTGACCGCCTGGGCGGTCACCACCCAGAAGCTGCTGGCCGAGCTGATCACCGACCCGCGCATCACCAAGGACTGGCACCACTGGCACCAGCTCGCCGAGGGCCGCATCCCCGAAGGATGGCCGCTCATCGGGATGATCAAGGTGACCAACCTGGTGAGCGCCGACGGTCCGGAGCACCAGCGGCTGCGCAGCCCGATCCTGGGCGCCCTGTCCCCGCGCGGCGTGACGGCGCTGACGCCCCGCATCCGCCAGATCATCACCGAACTGCTGGACGAGCTGCCCGGCCGGGCCGGCGCGGACGGCGTCGTGGACCTGCACGAGCACTTCTCGGTGGCGCTGCCCCTGCAGGTGATCTGCGAGATCATGGGAGTGCCCGCCGACTGGCGGGCGCGGCTGCGCCAACTGGTCGACAACGTGCTCTCGGCCGTCTTGCCGCCCGAGGAGGTCGTGCAGACCCAGGCCGCCATCACCGGTCTCCTGGCCGAACTCATCGAGCTCAAGACCGCCCATCCCGGTGAGGACCTCACCAGCGACCTGATCGCGCTGCGCGCCGAAGACCCCGCCGCCCTGTCGGCCCGCGAGCTGATGGACACCCTGTGGGCGCTGCTGGCCGCAGGACAGGAGACCACCCTCAGCCTCCTCACCAACGCCGTCCGTCTCCTGCTCACCCACCCCGACCAGCTCGCCCTCGCCCAGAGCGGCCAGGTCGGCTGGGAGGCGGTGGTGGAAGAGGTCCTGCGTTTCGACGGGCCCGTCGCCAACTTCCCCGGCCGCTACACGCTGGAGGACATCACCCTGGCCGAGGTCCCCATCCCGGCCGGTGAAATGGTCCTGGCCCCCTACAGCGCGCTGGGGCGCTGCCCGGTCCACCACGGCCCCGACGCCGGCCGGTTCCAGCTCGACCGCCACCCCGCCACCCGGCACCTGGCGTTCGGCCACGGCCCCCACGTCTGCCCCGGCGCGCACCTGGCCCGTACTGAGGCCCGCCTCGCGCTCGAGGCGCTGTTCGGCCGCTATCCGGGCCTGCGGCTCGCGGTCGGCCAAGAGCAGCTCGTCCCGATCCCGTCCCATTTCACCAACAGCCTGACCGCGCTGCCCGTGCGCCTGGGCTGACCCGCCCGTGCCCCGCCCCCTTCCGGGCAAGGGGGCGGGGCACCCACCCCGTCAACCGCACCCGGTCGGCCCCTGCCGGGCCGCCTCATCGACTAGGAGTACCCGTGACCGGCGAAGAAGCCGCAGTCCCCGCGGGAATCGACACCACCGTCCCCAGCCCCGCACGTGTCTATGACTGCTTCCTGGGCGGCAAGGACAACTTCGCCGCCGACCGCGCGGCCGCGCAGGAGATCATCGCGGGTTTCCCCGACGCGCCGCGGGTCGCGCGGCAGAACCGGGCGTTCATGCGCCGGGCTGCTGCCGTCATGGCGGAGGAGGGCATCGGCCAGTTCATCGACCTGGGCTCGGGGCTGCCGACCGCCGACAACCTGCACCACGTCGTCCACCGCACCGCTCCGGGCAGCCGGGTCGTCTACGTCGACAACGACCCGCTGGTCCTGGCCCACGGCCGCGCCCTGCTGGCCGACGATGCCAGCACCAAAGTGGTCACCGCCGACCTGCGCGAGCCGGAGACGGTCCTGAGCGCCTGCCAGGAGGCCGGGATCGACCTGGGGCAGCCGGTCGGCCTGGCGATGATCGCCGTCCTGCACTTCGTGCCCGGTGACCTGGCCGCCCTGGTGGGCGCCTACCGGAAGCGGCTGGCCCGCGGCTCCTACCTGGCGCTGAGCCACGTCACCGCCGACGGCCTGGACCCCGAGCGGACCCGGCAGGCCACCGGCACCTACGCGCGCACCGCCTCAGGGCTGCATTTCCGCAGCCGGGAGGAGATCGAGGCGCTGTTCGAGGGCACTTGGCTGCTGGAGCCGGGCGTGGTGCCCACCTGGCAATGGCGCCCCGCAGCGCCCGCAGACATGCCCCGGATCGGCGGCGAAGACGACCAGGCGACCTCTCCGGTCATCCTCGCCGGCGTCGGCCACCTCCTGGCCCCTTCCCTGTGAAGAACTCCTGTGCGGCCGCCACCGGAGGCGCGGGGCGGCCGCACAGGTCCAGCCGCAGGCCTCCCGGAACCAGAAATGGGGGGAACCGGGAGGCCTGCTCATCTCGTGAAAGGCACCATGACCACCCCGGCAGAGCCCGACCACAGGCACACACTGGACCCCATCGACCGGCGGATCATCGGCATGCTGGTCGATGACCCTCGTATCTCCTACCAGGAGATAGCCGATCGACTCGGCATGGCCCGCGCCTCGATCCGGGCCCGCATGAAGAAGCTGCTGGACTCCCAAGCCGTGCAGATCACCGGCGGGCCCCACCCCCACCTCCACGGGCTGGGGGTCGCAGCGGAGCTGCTCATCGACACCGCCCTGTCCGCCGAGCAGGTCGCCGCCGGCCTGGGGGAGCGGCCTTGTGTGAGGACCGGATACGCCGACGGCCTGATCACGCTCTCATTGTGGACCCGTGACGACAGTGAGCTGGGTGACCTGGCCGACGCGCTGCGCGCCCACCCCGAGACCCGCAGCGTGGAGGTCTTCCGGGTCGCGAACCTCATCCAGCCGCAGCTGCGCATCCCCCGCGTCCGCGGGGAAGACCTCGCCCCGCTGGATGAAGTGGACCACACGCTGATGGACCTGATGGCGGACGACCCCCGCGCCACCTTCACCAGCTTCCGCGCTGCGACCGGCCTGTCCGCCACCACCGTCAGCGCCAGAATCCACCGGCTGCTGGAGCTCGGAGAGCTCCTCCTCACCGTGACCGGGCGCAGCGGTGCGCCCGCCGAGACCCACCGGATCGGCATCACCGTCCACGCCCCCGCCCAGGCCGTCGCCCTCAGCCTGCTGCAGCTCCCCGGCCTGGACTACCTGGCGGTGGGGCACGGCCGCTACGACATCCTCGCCCGCGTGGTCACACCCCTGGGCAGGCAGGACGCGCTTCACCGGCGGATCCGCCGGACGCCGGGCGTAGAGCAGGCGCGGTTCTGGCGGACGGCCTGCGAGTACGACCTCCCCGTCTTGCTGAACCACCACAACAAGACGTGAGTGCAGAGGGACGGCCCGGACAAAGCAGATCCTCCCTTTTCCGGCCGTCCTCTGCCCCGTCCCGCAAACGGCCTGCACGCCGCGTCGCCAGGCGCGGCGTGCAGGCGACCATCCCCCCGCCCTCCTTCGAATGAGGAAGGCGCCACCAGTACTAGGAGCATCGTGCCCCGACAGACAGGCCATCTCGCCCTGCCGACGTTGCAGCGGCCCCGGTGGAGAAGGCTGTCGGCTCTCGCCCTGCCGTGCGCGCTCGCTTTGGCCGCCGGCTGCGGAACCGCCGAGCCGGTCCGTCCTCCGGCGCCCCTGCCCTCCTACGACGAGTGCGTAGAGAAGTACAAGTCCGGGTGCTACACCCCCACCCAGGTCCTGCGCGCCTACGGACTGGACCGCCTCCACGCCCAGGGCATGGACGGGCGCGGCACCACCATCGCGATCGTCATCCCTGCCGCCAACCCCTACGTGCAAAAGAGCATGGACGACTTCAGCGACCAGTTCGATCTGCCTCGCACCCGGATCGAGGTGATCAACCGGGGAGCCCCGCCCCTGACCCCGGACGACCCGGTGGCCAACCTCGCCGCGCACGAGGCCACCACCGACCTGCAGATCGCACACGCAGCAGCCCCCAAAGCCAAGCTCCTCTACGTTCAGGTCGGCTTCGATCACCTCGCCGGTATCGGCGAGGTCATGAAGGCCATCGATTGGCTGACCCGCCAGCGCCGGGTGGACGTCATCAGCATGAGCCTGGGCGCCTCCGAGCCCTCGGTGCTCCAGCTGGCCGGCGGCCGCGCCCGCTTCGATGAGCTGCGCCAGCCGCTGATCGCGGCCAACCGGACCGGGACGACGCTCCTGGCCTCGACGGGCGACACCGGCAGCGGCGGCCATGACCTCACCGGCGATCAGCGCAGGCGTGCCGTCGCCTGGCCCGCCTCCGACCCTCTCGTCACCGCGGTCGGCGGCAGCCGTCTGCACCTGGACGCACAAGGCCAGCGGACCGGGCCCGACGAAGTCTGGGGCTCGCCGTCCCCCCTCACCACGCAGAAGGGCGCCACCGGCGCGGGCACCTCCACACTCTTCCCGAGGCCCGCCCATCAAGACCACGCCGCGGCGCTACTCGGCCAGCACCGAGGGGTTCCGGACCTGCTGGCCAACGCAGCTCCCGAATCGGCGGTGTGGATCCACACCACCCATTCCCAGGGCAAGCCCATCGTCAAGCCGGCGCGCGGCACCAGCATCGCAGCGCCCCTCGTCGCGGGGATCGTCGCCATCGCCGCCCAGCAGGCCAGTCGGCCGCTGGGAGACATCGGCCCGGCCCTGCACCGCCACGCCGACCGCCCCCAAGACGCCGGGCTGGCCGACATCACCCAAGGCTGCAACCACACGGCCACCATCCAGGGGCACTGCGCGGCCCCTGGATACGACCTCGTCTCCGGACTCGGAGCGTTGAACGACGCTGCGCAGTTCGTCCAAGCCCTCACCACGGAGGCCCCGTGACCCGCCCCCTTCCCTGGTCGGCGCTGCTGTTCGTACCGTGGACCGAGCTCCTGGCCGCAGGCGAGGCCAGCGCCCAGCGTGCCTTCGAAGCGCGAGAGGAAACGGCGCGCAGCATCCGCCTCTACACCGACCGCCTGATCCCGGGCCTGCTCCAGGTCCCCGGCTACGCCCGCACCGTCCTGGCCGAGGCGATCCGCCGCTACCCGGTACCCGGCAACGACCTCGAGGAGGCGGTGACCGCGCGCACGGCCCGCCAGGCGGTGCTCACCGACCCGGACACGACCGTCCACGCCGTGGTGCACGAGGACGCTCTCTACCAGCCGGTCGGCCAGGCGGGGGTGATGGCCGTTCAGATGCGGCACCTGACCGGCCTGGCCGCCGTGCCGCCGGTCGCTCTGAGGCTGGGCGTGCTGCCGCGCGCCACCGGCTACCACCCGGCCCTGGCCGGCGGTGGCTTCATCGTCTACGACGAAGCCGTTGAGCAGGAGACCACCGGAGGGCTGCTGACCTTGAGTGATCCGGCCGTGGTCGCCGACTGCCGCCAGCAGCATGACGTCCTCGCCGAGCGCGCGGTGTACGGCTCGGCGGCGGTTGAGCTGATCGGCCGGGCCCGCCTGCACTGGGAGCAAGCCACGTGATCGGCAACGACGAACAGCGCGCCGAAGAGGAGCTCCTTCTGGGCGAGTTGCGGCGGGAGCTGTACGGGGGAATCGACCCGTCGGTGCCCTCTGCGGCACGGGTGTGGAACTACTGGCTGGGCGGCAAGGACAACTTCCCCGCCGACCGAGCGGCCGGCGAACGGTATCGCCAGGCCTTCCCCGCAATCGTCGACCTCGCCCGCCACAGCCGTGCGGTCCTCCTCCGGGCCGTTCGCCACCTCGTCGCATACGAGGGCGTCCGTCAGTTCCTCGACCTCGGGGTCGGGATGCCCTCCCCGTCGGGCGATGACGTCCACGCCATCGCCCAGCGCATCGACCCGAGCGCGCGGGTCGTCCACGTCGACCACGACCCCTTGGTCCTGGCTCATGCCCGCGGCCTGCTCAACGGCGGCTGCGAAGGCGCCACCGCGCATTGCGAAGGCGACCTGCGCGACGCCGAGTGCATTCTGCGAACCGCTGCCCAAGCTCTGGACTTCGCCGAGCCCGTCGCGGTGCTGGCCTGCCACGTCGTGTGCCACGTCACCGATGATGAGCAGGCCCGCGATGTCGTCGCCCGGCTCACCGCCGGGCTGCCCGAGGGCAGCTTCCTCCTCCTCGTCGACGGGGTGACCTCTCTTCCCCCCGACCTCGTCCGAGCCCACGCCGACCACATCCTGCAGGTGCCTTTCGAGCCGTGGGTGCTGCGCGGTCCCGAGAGCATCGCCCGCCTGCTGGACGGCCTGGAGCTTCTGCCTCCCGGCTTGGTCGCCGGCACCGCTTGGCGGCCCGAGACGGCGGCGCTCACGCCGGCGCCCGCGGTGGAGCCGCTGACCGCTCTCTGCTGTATCCCCGCCCCGACACCACCACGCCCGACAGGAGCCGTCCGGTGAGCGAGACCCCCCAGCGGAGCGACTGGCCGGACGGGCCGCCGCGCGTCAAGGCGGACAGCATCGACCTGTCGCGTCCGCACATGATCGGCATGCAGGGCGAGCTGATGGCGCCGCTCACCCAGCTGTTGACCCTGGCCGGCTTCCAGTGCACCGGAACCGACCAGCAGATGAGCCCCGATATCGTCCAGAGGCTGCGCACCACCGTCTTGGGCATCACCGGGGGCGAGTACCGCACCTCGTGTGCGGTGTACTCCTCGGCGATCCCCGACGACCACCCCGACCTGGTCACCGCCCGCGCCACCGGCGTCCCCCTCATCCACCGCGCCCAGGCCCTGGATGTGCTCATGAACGAGCAGCGGGGGAGTTTCGAGCATGTGAAGGCCTCGATCGGGGTGAGCGGCAGCCACGGCAAGTCCTGCACCACGGCGATGATCGGCTGGATCCTGCGCACCGTCGGTGCCGGCCCGGTGGTGATGATGGGCGGCCGGTGGGCCGACACCGCGACCGGCGCCCACGCCGGCCGCGGTGAGACCTTCGTCGCCGAGATCGACGAGTCCGACCGCTCCCACCTGCTCACCCACCCCGACATCGCCGTCATCCCCGCCCTGGGCCACGAGCACCCCGAGACCTACAGCTCCGCCGCCGATGTGCACGCCACCATGCTGCGCTGGGCCTGCGGCCTGCCCCGCGATGCCACCGTGATCCTCTGCGCCGACGACGACGGCACCGCCGCCCTCGCCGTCGACCTGAAAGCCCTGCCGGGCCTTCGTGTCCTCACCTACGGGACCGCGCCCGGCGCCGACGTCCCGCTCACCGGCCTGCACCACGACCACGCCATCGCGACCGGCACCGCCCACCTGCCCGGGCACGACCCAGTGCACATCTGGGCAGCCGGTCCGGGCCTGCACCAGGTCCGCAACGCCACCGCGGCGATCATCGCCGCCGCCCTGCGCGGCATCGACCCCGCCCGCGCCGCCCAAGCGCTGGCCTCCTTCCCCGGCGTGCAGCGCCGCCTCCTGCCCGCCGGGACCGGCCGCGATGTCACCGTCGTCGACTCCTACGCCGCCCACCCCACCGAGATCACCGCCGACCTGGCCGCGGCCCGCGCCCTCACCGGAACAGGGCGCCTCCTGGTGGCCTTCCAACCCTGCGGCCTGGAACGACTCGTGACGTTCGGCCCGCAGATCGGCCGCGCCCTCGCCTGCGGAGCCGACCAGATACTCCTGCTACCCCTGCACACCCGCTACCCCGACCCCACTCCCGAGCGCGCTGAGCACGCCTGCGGCCAGCTCGCCTCCCAGCTGGCCCAAGCCACCGGCCGCCCCCTGATCCCCTCCAGCAGCAACCCCCGCCTCAACGCCGTCGCCCTGGCCGCCGCCGCCGAGCCCGGCGACGTCATCCTCACCATGGGCCGCGGCGACGTCACCGGCCTGGGCACCCACCTCCTGCAAGCCCTGCGCACCCAAGGCCTGACCCGTACCCAGCCCCGCCGGCGCCCCCGCAGAGCCCGCCGACGGCCCTGATGACCCTGGTGAACACCCCTGTCCGCTCTATGAAACCCGCCAGAGGAAGAACGTCATGACCCGCACCGATCCAGAGGACCCCGCACCCGGAATCGACCCTGGCCACTACCTGGCGGAGGTGCTGCAGATCCTGGAGCAGCGGGCCCTGGACCGCGCCCAGGTCGACTGGGCCCGGTTCCGTCAGGTCCCGGTCGCCTCCCTCGACGACGCCCACACCGTCATCACCCGGGCGGTGGAGGCGCTGGGCAACAAGCACACCTTCTTCCTGACCCCGCAGGCCGCCGAGGAAAGACGCACCCGCGGAAGCGCCCAAGAAAATCCCCTCCCCAGCGGGCGGATGCTCGAGGAGCGATTCGCCTACCTCGACCTCCCCTCCGTGGCCGGCTCCCCAGAGTTCAACCGCCACTACACCGCCGCGGGCGCCGCGCTCATCCGCGGCCTGGATGTCCACGACCCGGACGGATGGATCATCGACCTGCGCGGCAACGGCGGCGGCAACATGTACCCCATGCTCACCGTCGTGGCGCCGCTGCTGGACGACGGTCATCTCGGGTCGTTCCTCGACGCCGACGGCTCGGAGACCTCCCGCTGGGAGCTTCACGACGGCGAGATCCTGCACCAAGAATCCAGCCGCTCGCCCGTCCCCAACCCCTACACGCTGCGCCGCCCGCGCCCCCGGACCGCCCTCCTCACCGGCCCGAGCACCGCAAGCGCCGCCGAAGCCACTTTGATCTCCTTCCTCGGCCTGCCCGACGTCCGCACCTTCGGCGAGCCGACCGGCGGATACGCCACCAGCAACGAGTGCATCGACCTGCCCGACGGTGCGCGCCTGGTCCTCACCTGCTCCCGGGAAGCAGACCGCCTGGGCCGCGTCTACGACAACATCCCGATCCCTCCGGACGAGCACGGCCAGGACGCCCTCGCCCTCGCACTCGCCTGGCTGCGGTGAGCGCCCCGATCAGAAAGGGAAGAGATGAACGAGGTGCTCACCCGTCGGCTCGCGGCGGTGCTGGCAGCTGACCCGCGCTGCTCCTACCAGGAACTGGCCGAACAGGTCGGGCTCAGCCGCATCACCGTCAAAGACCGGCTCCAGCGGCTGCTGGAGAGCGGATCGGTGCGCCTCACCGGATGCCTGCACCCCGTGGCGCTCGGTCTGCCGGTGGCCGCCGAACTGGTCACCGACGCCGCGGCCGCCCGGGTGGCCGACGCACTCGCCGGCCACCCGGCCGTGCGCATCTCCACCGTCGGCGACGGCTTCACCGAAGCCGCCCTCCACGCGCGCGATGACGAGCAGCTGGCCGAACTCGCCGCCCGCGTGCGCGCCGCGGGCGCAAGCGTCCGGCTCTTCCGCGTGCTGCGCACCCTGCGCGGCGGCCTGCCCGCCTGCCCGCGGCCGGCGCGGATGGATGAGCTGGACCACCGGCTCGCCCAACTCGTCATCGCCGACCCCCGCGCCCGCCTCACCCGCCTGGCTCCCGAGCTGGGGCTGTCCGACCGGGCCGTGGGGACCCGCCTCAAGCGGCTGCTGGACACCCGCACCCTCGTCCTTCAGGTCCTGGTGCGCCCCGAGCCGCCGGTGACGGCCTTTCGGGTCGAGATCTGCTCGCGAGCCGGCTCGGCACACATCGCCCACCAGCTGAAGGATGTGGAAGGCATCACGTACCTGGCCACCGGACGCGGCTCATGCGAGGTCCTGGTCCGCCTCCGAGCCCACACCTCCTTCCAGCAACGCCACCAGCTCCGCACACTCAAAAGGCTGCTGGGCATCGGCCAGATGACCATCCGCCAGTACCCGACCGCCGGGAGCGCGCGGTGACGGCCACACTCGACGTCGACACCGTCCTAGTCGACACGATCCTGGAGGTGGGGCAGGCGGCGCTCCTGGGCGGCTGCCAAAGCGCCTCGATGCTCAAGAGCACGTGCCACGACCTGGCCGACGCCCTGCGCGACAGGCTGGCCGAGCTGCTCACCGGCACCCAGGCCCTGCCGGTACAGGCCGCTGAGATCCTCATCGTCCAAACAGCCCAACGGGTCCTGGAGCGGCACCAGTCCCCGCCCCCGTTGCGTGAGCAGATCCTGGCGGGCACCCGCGCCGGGCTGGCCGTCCTCCACGACACCGCCCCCGCCACCAGCCCCCCGCCCGCCAACCGCGGCCAGCCCCAGCACACCACCAGAGCCCAACGCCGCAAGCCGACCTGAGAGGCCACCACCGGTGAGGACAGCGACCGCGGCGACACCGCTCTCACCCCGGACACCACCGAGATCAACACCTCGGTGACGCACGCCCACGCCCGAAACGACACTGAGGATCGATGAAAACCCAAGGACTCTCCCAGAAAGAACTCCTCGACCTGGACGAGCAGTGCACCCGACAGACGCGTGAGCTGGAACAACAGCAGGAGCAGGTGCGTGCCCATCTACGCCCGCCCGGCGCTCAGCTGGCGCCGATGGTCGGCCCCGACGGAGCGGCGCAGGTCTGGAAGCCCCCGGGGGTGAGGATCCTGCACATCTACGGGCTGATGCGGCCCACCACCGCGCTGGCCGACCTGGAGACCGCCACCCGCGACCTCGCCGGGAACCTGATGGCCCCGGTGCCCCGGCAATGGCAGCACTGGACAGGGGCGCGCATCGAAGACGCCACCACAGCCGAAGCCAAAACGATCGCCACCGCCCTGGCCGCACACCTCAACGACCACCCCGCGCCGCAGGCGACCGGCGCCCGGCGGTGGGGATTCGCCGCCCAGGCGGCACTGCACCGCCACGGAATCCTGATCACACCGACGGGCGACGCCCCGCCGGTCACCACGCTGATGCAGGCAGCAGCGGCCGCGATGCGCAGCGTCGACCCCGACGCCCGGCGCACCCGCACCCCCCGGCACGCCCACTCCTCCCTGTCCTACAACACCCCCGCCGTCAGCGCACTCAGCCGCCGCGAGGTCGCCGACCTGTCCGACCGCTTCGGCATCCGTCATGTGGACATCGAACTGGAGGCCGTCGCGGTCGTGTGGGCCAAGCAGCATCCCGCCGGGCCCCAGTACACCTGGGACGTGGACACCCTCATCCCGCTCAGCTGAGCCTCCCGAACAAGCTGGGCGCAGCCGCCACGAAGCCCGCAGCGCACCGGTGCCTCCTCAGTATGCGCCGCGATGCGTTTTTCCGTTCAGGCCAGGGCGAACCGGGCCGATCCGGTCGCCCTGGCGAGCCCACCGCCCCCGAACGTGACCCCACCACCAGAGCAGCTGTGGGTGATGGCGGTGACTGTGCGCGGTTCGCAGAACTGGCCAGTTCTGCGAGGCCGCAGGTCGGCATGGCGGGGGCGGCTGGTGGCGGCTTTCGGTTCAGGAGACGACTGGGCTGGATCCGGGCAAGAAGAGCCCGGGCCGCAAACGCGGCCTGGCGGTGGATGCGCTGGGCTGCGTGATCACGGTGGCGGCGGGTGCCGCCAGCACGCACGACAACGCCATCGGGACCGAACTGCTGGACCGCATCGCCATCGGCAACCCGTCGGGGGCCACCGCGTGGGTGGACGCCGGGTTTAAGAACACGGTCGCCGTCCACTTCGAGGAGGTCGTGCATTGGAACCACCGGTAGACCGCCGTCGCGAACGGTTTACCGTCACCGATCAGCCCTCGCCACCCCAGTCGAACCGGGCCCCCGCATACCGGCGGAGTGCCATGACGAGGTCCTCTTGCGTCTCCTTGACGTCCTCCGTGAAGAAGAGCATGTAACCCTTCAGCCCGTCGCGGTCGAGCGGGCGCATCTTTCCCAGAGACTCCCCTGGCCGCGCCCACGCGATCACCGCCTCCGGATTCCCCGGCAACGTCGGATGTGGCTCCACGGTGACCCTCTGAACCTGCCCCCACCTCACCTCGATGTTCCCGGAGAGCTTCCCCGAGTACACGCCCCGCTCGTCAATGCGCACCTTCGCCGGAAACAGGCTCACCACGGTAAGAAATATCCCGCCAAACACGCCAAAGATTGTCACAAGCATCAACAATGGACCAAATGCTGCGACAAGCGTAATATCATACTCTTTCCCGACACCGATCACCGCGGCGGCGAATACCCCCACCGCCAACGTGCCCACCCCGAACCAGAACGGCCGCTTCAACCTGAAGTCCATCCAATGATCATCCACTCTGATCCGACATTCCACCCACCCCAACCCTGTCCACAAAGGGCCACACGCTCCGTGCCGGAAGAACGGAAGACCGGTGGCGGACCAGGCCGGGTCCGGGTGGCAGACCTCCAGTTCACGCAGGGCCAAAGTGCCCCAACCTCACCTCGGCATCATGCGATCAGTGAACTCATTTCATCCTCGGGCTGCTTGAGCGACCCGGTGGTTCTGCAAGACGGCGATGGCCTTGACGAGGTGACCGGCTTTGCAAGGGCTGCAGCGCAGCCTGCGCAGGACCCTCCATGACTTCAGCTGCGCGTTCGCTCGCTCCCCGGGCCCGCGGAGCTTGGCATGGGAGCGGTTCGCCTGCTTCTGACCTGCGGGTTTGCCCTTGCCCTTGTACGGGGTGAGGACGACGGCAGCCCCGGACCCCTGGTAGGCCTTGTCCGCCAGGGTGAGGATCCCCGTCTTGTCCAGCTCGCGCAGGATCCCCCACACCCGGGCAGCGGTCAGGTCGTGCGTCTTGCCGGGCATCTCACCCGAGGTCCACAGGATCGTGCCGTCGGGTCCGGCGATGACCTGGATGTTCACCCCGTGGAAGCGGTGTTTGGTGGAGTAGTACGGCCGGTCGGTCTTCACGCGGTCGGTGCGGATCAGCGTGCTGTCCAGGACCAGGTGGCCCAGCCCGTCCTTCTTCGCCCTGCGCAGCGCCTGGGTCCGCTTGGGTGAGCGGGCCGACAAGAGCATCACCACCTCTTGCACATATCGCCAGGCCATGGCCGTCGATACTCCGAAGCCTGCCGCCACCTCGGGATACGTCTCGCCCTTGCGCAGGTGGACCAGCACGAGCAGCGCTGCTCGCCCCGGGGCGAGCAGCCGCCAGGACGAGCCGATCGCCTTGCAGTGGCGGCGGACGATGGCGGCCACGTAGTTCAGCGTTGAACGCGACACATCCACGGCAGCGCGATAGAACAACATCCGAAGCTCCTGGTCGTGACGGTTCTTGGTTGTGGTGATCAACCCGTCTACCAGGGGATTCTCTACGTTCGGGCCTGAATGGCCGACCTGTCGTCACGCTGTGACCAGCACGCCCTCCTCAAGGGATGAAAAACGTTCAGTGAGCCTTTTCCAGCAGCCTTCCGAGGCTGTTGATCACAGCATGGTCACGGACGGAGCGGTCGGCCCTGGACGTGAA
>NZ_BAAAHH010000016.1:0-166040 GCF_039525175.1 Actinocorallia libanotica | reverse complement strand
CCCCGTACAAGGGCAGGAACAAACCCGCAGGCCAGAAGCAGGCCAACCGCTCCCATGCCAAGCTCCGCGGGCCCGGCTTGGGCGCCGGAGCCGCGGGGCCGGGGCGCGGGCCCGGCTTGGGGGCCGCCGACTGCGCGGGGCCCGGCTTGGGCGCCGCGGGACCCGGCCGGGGGCCGGGACGCGGCGCTGCGGGACGGGGGCCGCCCTTGGGGCCACCCGAAGGAGACTTACCGAACGCCTCGGTGAGTCGACGTACTACGGGCGCCTCGATCGTCGAGGACGCCGACCGGACGAACTCGCCCATCTCCTGGAGCTTGGCCATGACGACCTTGCTCTCGACACCGAACTCCTTGGCGAGTTCGTACACCCGGACCTTGGCCACTGCACTCCCAATCTGGCCCGGGGCGTGTCTCCGGGCCGTCGCTAACCAGTCATCGCGTACTGCTCATCGAGCGCTCATAGCAATCTCGACCTGCTTCCGACTAGATCTCTTACTCATTCGATGCTGCCTCGTAGAAACGCAGCAGACCAGAAGTATCGGGCATAGCTCCCAAGCGCAAGGCCCGGGAGAAGGCCCGACGGCGAATCGCCTGCTCCAGACATCCGGGATCGTGGTGCAGCCAGGCACCACGCCCCGGAAGTCGCTTGCCGGGGTCGGGGAGGAGCGCGCCCTCCACCGCCACGACGCGCAACAAGTCAGCTCGGGCCGCACGGACCCGGCAGCCCACGCACATGCGCTGCGGGGCCGAGTGGCCACCATCCACCAGTCTACCCCGCCGGAGCCTCGGCGGGGTCGGCGGTCCCTTCGCCCGGCCCCGGAGGGGTGTCCGGGCGGATGTCGATCCGCCAACCGGTGAGACGGGCGGCGAGCCGCGCGTTCTGGCCTTCCTTGCCGATCGCCAGCGAGAGCTGGTAGTCCGGCACGATCACCCGCGCCACCCGCTGCTCGGCGTCGACGACCTCGACACTGTTAACCCGCGCGGGCGAGAGCGCATTCCCGACGAACGCCGCCGGGTCCTCCGACCAGTCGACGATGTCGATCTTCTCGCCGTGCAGCTCGGTCATGACGTTGCGCACCCGGCTGCCCAGCGGGCCGATGCAGGCGCCCTTGGCGTTCACCCCGGGCTTGCGCGAGCGCACCGCGATCTTGGTGCGGTGGCCGGCCTCGCGGGCGACCGCGGCGATCTCGACGGTGCCGTCGGCGATCTCCGGGACCTCCAGCGCGAAGAGCTTGCGCACCAGGTTCGGGTGGGTGCGGCTGAGCATCACCGACGGGCCGCGGTGGCCCTTGCGGACCTGGACCACGTAGGCCTTGAGCCGCTCGCCGTGCTCGTAGGACTCGGTCGGCACCTGCTCCTGGGGCGGCAGCACCGCCTCCAGCTTGCCCAGGTCGACCTGGACGTTGCGCGGGTCCTTGCCCTGCTGGATCACGCCGGCGACGATGTCGCCCTCGCGCCCGGCGTACTCGCCGAAGGTCAGCTCGTCCTCGGCGTCCCGCAGCTTCTGCAGGATGACCTGCTTGGCGGTGGTCGCCGCGATCCGGCTGAAGTCGTCCGGGGTGTCGTCGTACTCGCGGGGGGCGCCGCCCTCGGCCCCCTCGCCCTCCTCGGCGGCCTCGGTGGCCCACACCGTCACGTGGCCGCTCGCCCGGTCCAGCTCCACCCGGGCCCGCGTCGCGGCGCCCTCGGTGCGGTGGTAGGCGATCAGCAGGGCGTCCTCGATCGCCCTGACCACGACCTCGAACGAGATGTCCTTCTCCCGCTCCAGGCTGCGCAAAACGTTGATGTCAATGTCCATGAGGCTCCCCGTCCCCACCTTCCTCTTCGTCGTGGAGCAGGTCATCTGCCTCGATACGGCGGAACTCCACCTGCACCCGGCCGGGACCCGCGGACGGCAGCGGATAGGCCCGCTCCTCGCCCGACACCTCCAGCCGGATCTCCTCCTCGTCCGCGCCGAGCACCCGTCCCTGCACCTCGGCGCCCTCCGCGGTGGTGAACTTCACCAGACGCCCCGCCGCCCGGCGCCAGTGGCGCGGCTGCGTGAGCGGGCGGTCCACTCCCGGAGAGGTGACTTCGAGCACATACGGGCTGCCGCCCAGGACGTCCGCCTCGTCGAGCGCCGTCGAGACCTCGCGGCTGATCACCGCGATGGCGTCGAGGTCGACGCCGCCGTCGGCGTCGACGACCACCCGGACCACCCGGCGCCGGCCCGCCTGCGAGACGGAGATGTCCTCCAGATCGTAGCCGGACGCCTCGATCACCGGCGTCAACAGCTCGACCAGCGCGGCCCTGTGGCGGTCCCCCCGGACGCTTCCGTCTCGCGCTGCCGCACTCACGGGACCTCCCTATTGGCTCTTTCGGGCGTTATACCTACGCTCTGACCAGACAAGACTATCGACAGCCCGACCCCAGGGTGTGTATTCACGCACTCCGACCCCCTGTGTGGGATGCTGTTCGCCGCCTTCAGAACGGTCTTTTCGAGGGAGTGCCGCTTGCCCGTCACCGTCTCCCGCCGCGCCTTGCTGGGCGGCGCGGCCGGGCTGGTCTGCCTGTCGGGCTGCGCGGAGCCCGCGCCGCGGGACCTCGCGCCCGGTCCCGAGGTCGCCGTCCTGCTCGGCGCGATCGCCGACGAGGAGCGCCTGATCGCCCTCTACGAGCAGGTCACCACCGCCTACTCCGGCCTGTCCAGCGCCTTCACCGACGCCCTGCGCGACCACCGTGAGCATCTGGAGGTCCTTCGCCGCCACTACGTGCCCGGCACCGGCGGCGCCACCGCCACCCCGACGCCCTCGGGCACCCCCCTCACCCCGCCCTCCGGCGCGTCCGAGGCGGTCCCGGCGCTGCGCGCCGCCGAGAAGGCCGCGGCCGCCGCGCGGGTCGCGGACATGGCGGGGGCTCCGGCGGGCCTGGCGCAGCTGCTGGCCAGCATCGGCGCCTGCGAGGCCGGCCACGCCACCGCCCTGGGGCTGGCATGAGCGACCTCGGCCTCCTGCAGGCGGTCCTGGCCGCCGAGCACCGGGCGGTCTACGGCTACGGGCTGACCGGCGCCCGCCAGAGCGGCGCGGCCCGCCGGCAGAGCACCGCCCTGTGGCAGGCGCACCGCGCGCGCCGCGACCGGATCGCCGAGATGATCACCGAGCGGGACGGCGAGCCCGTCGCCGCCGAGCCCTCCTACCTGCTGGGCGAGGGCGTCCCCGCCCAGCTCGCGGTCGGGCTGGAGGAGGCGCTGCTCGCCGCCTACCTGGGCCTGGCCGGGGCCTCGGACGCGGCGCTGCGCCGGTTCGCCGCCCAGGCGATGCAGGAGGCGATGACGCGCCGCGTGCGCTGGGCGCGCACCAGCCCGCCCAGCGCCTTTCCCGGCCTGCCCGAGGGGCGCCTCTCCCCCGGCACCGAAGCGGGCTCCTGAGCCCGTCCAGGGCCCGGCCCCGCCGAGGCCCGGACCGGTCAGGACCTGAGCCCGGTCAGGACCTGAGCCCAGTCAGGGCCTGAGCCCGTCCGGGGTCTGAACCCGCTCAGGGTTTGCGGGCGACGATCACGTCGCGGACGATCGCCTGGTCGACGCGGTGGCGGAACTTCAGGTAGGGGCCCTCCTCGAGCGGCTCCAGGCCGGCCGCCGCCAGGGCCTCCACCGCCTCCTCGCGGCCGGTGACGCAGGTGTTCCAGGAGATGCCGACGGCGCCTCCCGGGCGCAGCAGCCGCACCCAGCCCGGCAGGGCGCGGGTGAGCAGCTCCAGGGGGCTGCGGGTCAGCGCCTCGCGGTTGCGCGCGCCGTGCTGGACGCCGTAGGGGGCGTCGGTGGCGATCACGTCGAAGGACTCCGCGGCGAAGAACTCCGCGGCCCGGACGGTGTCGGCGTTGACCACGGTGAGCCTGTGCCTGTCGCCGGACCTGTACTCCTCCTTGGACAGGCCGTAGACGACGTCGAGCCGGCGGCCCACGACCTTGCGGTCCCGCCGGACGGGGGAGGTCTCCGCGGTGTGCTTGAGCCGCTTGCGCTTCAGCCAGGTGCGCAGGAAGCCCGCGTACGCCTCGAAGTCCTTGCCGTCGATGTCCACGCCGTCGGCGTCGTAGCCGTACATCATCGCCTGGTTGAGGGTCGTGCCCCGGCCGCACATCGGGTCCAGGACCCGCAGCCTCCGGTCGGTCATGTGCGGTCCGGAGGCCGAGGACCACAGGGTGACGTTCAGCAGCAGCTTGGTGAAGTACTCGTTGGTCTTCCCCGCGTACTTCTGGATGGTGAGCAGGTCGTCGTCGAGCCGCTCCAGCGGGTTCAGCCCCACCGGGTGCAGGGCCGTGCCCTCCCCCAGGCGGAACAGCGCGTAGAGGGAGGAAAGGTTCGACAGGAGGGCGACGTCGCGCTCGGACAGGCCGTCGGCGGAGAAGGTCAGGTAGGGGACGCCGCCGATGGTGCGGCTCGCCACGTCCCCCACCCTGCCGCCGAGGAGCGTCCGGTCGAGCACCTCCAGCTCCGCCTCCAGGAGGGCCACCGACGACTCGGCGTACACCCGGTTGGCGGACGGCCTGATGAGGATCCCGAAACGCTGCGTGTTCACCGGAGAATTCTAGGGAGTCCGGACCCCGTCCCGGACGGCCACGAGCCCGCCGACCACGCCGATGTAGGCGGTGCCGTCGGGGCCGAGGTTGATCGGCGCCCAGTTGTTGTCGAACAGCTTGCCGGTACCGGCCAGGACCTTGTAGACGGTGCGTCCGGTGTGGAAGTCGATCGCCGTCAGGTACCAGGCGTCGATGCGGTCCTCGCGCGGCTCCTTGGTGTAGGCGTAGACGAGGCCGGCCGCGACGCTGGCCTTGGCGACGGTGGAGGGGCTGCGCTCCTTGCTCGTCCAGACCGTGCGGCAGCCGTCCTCGGTGACGTCGACGCGGCTCATCCCGCCCACGGAGGAGCCGCCCGCCGGCAGCTTGAGGAAGTTGGCGTAACCGGAGTTGTTCTCCACGACGAGGCTGCGACCGAAGCCGATCAGGGAGTTGTCGGTGGCCGAGGCGCCGTCCTGGAACACCGGCTCCCGGCAGACGACCTCGCCGTCGCTCGCCCGGTGGACCTGCACGTTCATGCGGGGCTCGGCGTTGTCGGTGATGGCCACGTACTCGCCGTCCAGGAACGTCGGGGTGCTGCCGGAGCCCTGGTCGAGCTGGCCGGACTTGCGGCCGGTGCCGCGGTCGTAGGTCTTGCGCCAGAGGATCTCGGGCTTGCCCTTCGCGTCGGCCTTGAGCTGGTAGAGGGCGTGGTTGCTGACGACGGAGACGCCGTCGCGGCTGGCCGCGAAGGAGTTCTGGATCTCCTCGCCGTCGAGCCTGATCACCTGGATCCGGCCGGTGCCCGGGTCGATGGTGCCGATGCGGCCCTGGCGGGTGACCCACCAGATATTGCCCTCCCAGTCGGGCTGCACCGAGGTGACCGGGTCGCACTCGCCCTTCGGCCGGGGCCTGGTCCACGTCGGGCAGTCGTTGGGGACGTACTCGCGCAGGTCCCAGTCGTCGGTGACCTGGAAGCTCCACTTGCCGTCCTTCTTCACGTGCGCGAAGCGGCGGACGTGGAAGGCGGAGTCGGCCAGGACCGCGCGGTCGCGGTCGTCGAGGTAGAAGTAGGCGCCGCCGGACGTGTCGGACATGATCTTGTCGAAGTCCAGGCCGGTCACCGCGGTCACGGTGGAGGAGCGGGCCGGGAGCTCGTGAACGGCCAGGTCCTTGAGGGTCACCGGGTCGATCAGGCGCAGGGCGAAGGTGCTCGCCCTGGTGCACTGGGCGACGATCAGGCCGGTGCTGCGGGCGTAGTTGACGGTGGAGCACATGCCCGGCAGGCCGAAGGCCTTGGCGTCGGAGAGCACCTGCGGGTCGCGGCCCAGCGGACCGAGGAACGGGTAGGTGTCGGAGGCGTAGCTGTCGGCGTGCATGGCCGCGTACCCGGGCGCGGCCATGTGCGGGTTCGCCGGCACCGGGTCGCCCGGAATGGGGTTCGGCACGGCGGGCGCGCCCAGATAGGCGGGCACCTTCTTCGCCCCCGGCCCTCCGGGCACCGGTCCGGCGGCCTGCGCCGCGGCGGGCAGGGAGCACAGCGCCAGTACGGCGGCCGCGGCTCCCAGGCCGCTCCTTCTCCAGATCGGCTTCATCATCCCGTCCTCCCTCCCCCCGAGCACGATCGGTCGCACCACACGTCCCCTGGGGAACGCGCGGTGTGGCCAATCTAACAAGCGATCGCTTGGTTACAAGAGGGACGGAGCAACGAAAAGCGGCGATGAGCCATGAAAACGCGGTGTTCCACCACTGCGCACGTTCCGTGCCCGTGGAACACCGCTTCTCACTTCACGTGACGGGACTCGCCGCGAGTACTTGCGCGACCCGGTCCGCGGCGGCAGGGACGTCGTCGGCCGCCGAGATGCGCTCGGCCCACGACCACCAGAACCACCAACCGTCCACACCGCGCTCCGCGAGGATGTTCTCCGTCAGAGCCGACGCTTCCGGATTCATCACGTGCAGGCAGGGCGCCGTGCCGAGCGGCATGGTCAGCCTCACCCTCAGACCGCGCCCGACGAGTTCGTCGCCGAGCCGTTCCAGATAATCGATCCGCGTCTGCATGGACTGCAGGGGCGCGGTCGTTCCCGTGTCGTCAGGCATTCCCGTTGCTCACTTTCGCAGGGATCGCGTGGCCCGACGGGATTCACCCTTCCCCGCCGCCCGGCGGCCCGCAAGGGGCAGCACCGGATCTAGTCCGGCGACTGTCCTTATGGACTAGATCGCCATGCCGTCCCTTGGGGATCGGGATAGATTTTCCACTAGCCGACGATGAGAGGTATGGACGATGCCGCAGGACCCGTACACCACCCGGCGGGACTTCGCCCTGCCGGGCCAGGCCTCGCCCGACGCGGCGGAGGGCGGGCAGGACGGGTCCGACGTGACGCCGCCCCTGGGCGCCGCCTATCCCGAGCAGCGTCCGCCCGCCATCGACTTCGCGCAGACCGTGCGCGACCCGGCGCCCTCCGCCGGTGACGCGGAGGACGCCGGCGACGCCGGGGACTCCGGAGGCGAGCAGACGCTGCTGGACCGGACCCGGCCCGTGCCGCTGCCGCAGCAGGACCAGACCGTCGCCGACGTGCCGCGCGACGTCCCCGTCGCCCCGCTGCCGCTCCCGCAGTCCCAGGCCGCGCAGGAGCCTCCGCCCGCGGCGCCCCGGGCCCCGCGGTCCCAGCCCCCGCAGCAGCCCGCTCCCGCACAGGCTCAGCCCGCACAGGCTCAGCCCGCGCAGCCGCAGGCTCCGCAGCAGGCGCAGCCCGCGTACGCTCCGCAGGGCTTCCCGCCGCCGCAGGCACCTCCGCAGCAGGGCTTCCCGCCGCAGGGCCACCTTCAGCCGCCCGCGCCTCCGCCCGCGCCTCCGGCGGCGCAGGGCGGCGCCTGGCACCGGCAGCACTACGCCGTCGGCGTCTTCCTGGTGCTGTACGGGCTCGTCAACCTCGCCACCGGCCTGCTGGGCTTCAGCAACCGGAAGGTGGAGGCGGCCGTCTACTTCGGCGACGGGCTCGCCGCGCCGATCCTCATCGCCGTCAAGTGCGCGGAGGCGCTGCTGCTGGCGGTCGCCGCGGCGGGCCTGCTGCGCAGGCGCGACCTGTGGTTCCTGCCCGCGCTGCTGAGCTGGGTCGCGGGTTTCGCCGTGCTGTGCGTTCTGGACGTCGTCAAGGGCGAGTTCCTCGCCCTGGCCGAGCACGCCGTCTACACGCTGCTCTTCGGCTTCCTGCTGTTCCTGTCCTACGCGCTCAGCGCCAAGGTGCGCGCCGCCCGGCTGCAGGCGGCCACCGCGCCGGGGCAGCCCGCTCCCCCGGCCCAGCCCGGCGCTCCCGGTGCTCCCGGCATGCCCGGCGCACCCGGCGCTCCCGTTCCGATGGCGCCTCCCCAGCCGGGCGGCACGCCGCCCGCGGGCCTGTCGCGCACCCAGGAGATCGCGCTCAACACCCTCAACCGCTGGCAGCGTCCGGGCGGCCGGTGACCAGCCAGGCCACGGCCGTCATCGTGCCCGGCGCGACCTCGGTGTAGCCGGCGTCGCGGATGCGCACGGCCGCGCGGGCGACGGCGTCGCGCCACGGCACGTCCGCCAGGTGCACGGGCGCGCCGTTCGCCAGCCAGTCCGCGCGTTCGGCGGGGGCGAGCGAGCGGTAGAGCAGGTGCGCGGCGTGCCCGGACTGGGCCGCGGCCTTGCCGGTGCTCATCCCCGCGCCGGGATTGAGCACGACCGCCGCGTACGTCCCCTCGGGCGCCGCCTCCGTGCCGTGCTCCAGGTCGGTGCCCGCGACCTGGAGCTTGGCGATGGCCGCCGGCACCTCGGTCACCGGGCCGGGCGCGAACGCGCGGGCCTCGGCACCCCGCCAGGAGACGGTGACGCCGGGCAGCTCCTGCGCTTCCTTCCAGCGCGCTCCCCTGGCCCGCCGCACGACCTTGCGGATCCGCCCGTCCTCCCAGCGCCGCACCTCCTCGGCGAAGTCCGGGTCGGCCAGCAGCCGCACGACGGCGCCGGCCGCGGCCTCGCAGACCGCCTCGTGCGCGGGGGGCCCGGACTTCTCGACCCGTACGGCCAGCTGCAGTGCCCAGGGCGCCTCGTCCACAGGGTCGTCGTGCACGATGGGCGGATGCTCGATCATGGATGGAAGGCTAGCCACAACGGGGAGGGCGCGATGCAGCCGGTTTCGTCGCGGGAGGTGTACCGCAACCAGTGGATGAGCCTGCGGGAGGACGAGATCAGGCATCCGGACGGGTCGCCGGGGCTGTACTCGGTGGTGGACAAGCCCACGGCCGCGTGCGTCATCCCCTACGAGGACGGAGGCTTCCACCTCATCGAGCAGTACCGCTATCCGCTGCGCCGCCGGTCGTGGGAGTTCGTGCAGGGCACCTGGCCCGGTGACGGCCCGCCCGGGGAGGAGCTGGCCCGCGCGGAGCTGGCCGAGGAGACGGGGCTGCGCGCCGCCTCTCTCGTGCCGCTGGGGCGGGTCGCCATCGCCCCGGGGCTGACCAGCCAGGAGTGCGACGTCTTCCTGGCCACGGGGCTGTCCCGCGGCCCGCTGGCCCGCGAGCACACCGAGCAGGGCATGGAGCAGCGCTGGTTCGCGCGCGCGGAGTTCGAGGAGCTCGTCCGGGACGGCGGCGTCTTCGACTCCGTCACGCTCGGCGCGTTCACCCTGTTCCTGCTCTCCGGTGAGCGAGTCTGAATCGCCGGTCATATTCCGGCCGTCCCCGGGTAGGTCACCATGCGACGCCGGGTGGCGCGATCGGGAGCGGAGCGGGCTGGTGACTCTCACGCACACGATCCCCGGTACGGGGACGTATTTCGTCGGCATCGACATGCCTGCCGGCAGATACCGCTGCGACGACGGGCGCGGCGGCTGGTGGGTGCTGTTCCAGGGCGAGGCGGGCGCCCGGCCGGTGGGCGCATGGCCGCTGGACCCGGGTCCGGCGGAGGTGGACATCGCCCCCGGCGACTTCGCGTTCGAGACGCACGTGCCGTCCTCCTGGACGCTGGTGGCCCGCACGGGCGAGCCGGCCGGCACGCCGCGCGCGGTGGCCGATCCGACCCTGCGCACCGAGCTGGACTCGGTGGTGGCCCGGCGCGGCCCGCTGCTGCGGATCGCCCCGGCCGCGGCGGTCGCCGCGAGCACCGCGGCGTTCCTGCCGCTGGGCGGTTTCTGGCCGTGGCTGGTCCTGCCGCTGGCGGCGGCGGCCTTCGGCTCGCGGCGGCTGCTGGACGACGTGCGCCGCGCCCGCGCGCTGGGCGACCGCGCCGACCGCTACCTGGTGCCGGAGGACTTCGACGCCGAGGCCGCGGCGCTGCTGGTGCGCGTCCAGCGGGCCGTGGAGCAGGTGTGCGACGCCCAGGTGGTGCGCGAGGGCGTGCTGGAGGGGCTCGACGCCGAGGTGGAGCTGCCCCGCCAGGAGTGGGAGATCGCCCAGGTGCTGGCCCGCCACTCCCGGCTGCGCCGCGACGCCGAGGCGCTGCGTTCGGCCGCCTCCGCCGAGCTCGCCGAACTGCAGGCGGCCCAGCGGGAGAAACTGCAGATCTCGATCCGCGCCGTCACCCGCAGGGTGGAGGCGCTGGAGCGCTACGCGCGCAGCACGCTGGAGGCCGACGCCGCCCACCGCGCCTGCCGCCTCCTGGAGGATATGGCCGACCACGACCGGGAGTACGACGAGCTGCTCGCCGCCACCGTGCGGGACGAGCTGGCGGTTCCCGCCATCGAGCGCCTCGCCGCGCAGAGCGACGAGCTGCTGGCGAGCCTGCGGCACCGGCTCGACGAGGCGGCCGAGGCGGCCCGCGACACGCTTCCCTCCGAGCACGGATGAGAGCCCGCCGATCTCCTCCGATGTCTGTTTCCTTCAAGGCTTCGGAGAGGCGGTCGCCTTAGCGTGGAGCCATGAAGCCGCAACTCGATCTCATCGGCCTCGTGGTCGCCGACATGGCCGCCTCGCTGGCCTTCTACCGTGCCCTGGGCCTGGACCTCCCGGCGGAGGCCGACGCCGAACCGCACGTGGAGACCACTCTGCCCGGCGGCCTCCGCCTCGCCTGGGACCGCGTCGACGTGATCCGGAGCTTCCACCCGGACTGGACCGCCCCGAACGGCTCGGCCCGCGTCAGCCTGGCGTTCCTGTGCGGCTCCCCCGCCGAGGTCGACGCCGTCTACACCCGCATGGCCGCCGCCGGACACGCCGGCTTGGAGCCGTGGGACGCCCCCTGGGGCCAGCGCTACGCCGTCCTCCACGACCCCGACGGCAACGCCGTCGACCTGTTCAGCCCGCTGACCTGAACGCCGAGCGTTCGGTCGGCCGGCTGAAGCCGGAAGTTCAGCCCGCCGGCCTGAACACCGCAAGTCCAGTCGGCCGGCCTGGAGCCGAAGGTTCGGCCCACTGGCCTGAACACCGCAAGTCCAGTCGGCCGGCCTGGAGCCGAAGGTTCAGCCCACTGGCCTGAACACCGAAAATCCAGTCGGCCGGCCTGAAGCCGGGAGTTCAGCCCGCCGGTCGGAACGCCGAGGGCGGGGCGCCGGTCAGGGACCTCAGTTCGCGGGCGAGGTGCGCCTGGTCGGCGTATCCCGCCAGGAAGGCGGTCTCGGCCTGCGGGGTTCCGGCCGAGAGGAGCTCGGTGGCGCGGGCCATCCGCCGGATGCGGGCCAGGGTCTTGGCGCCGTAGCCGAAGGCGTCCAGGCAGCGCCGGTGCAGTTGGCGCTCGCTCAGCCCCGCCCTTCCGGCGATCATGTGCACGGGCTCGCCCGCGTCGGTGCCGGCCAGCACCGCCTCGACCACCGGGTCGGCGTGGCCGGATGCGGCCAACCGCGCGCCCGCGGCCTCCACCAGGACGCGGCCGGGCGCGTCGGACGCCTCCAGCAGGCCGGTCAGCCGCCGTGCCGCCGCGCCTCCCCACACGTCCGCCAGCGCGACCCTGCGGTCGGTGAGCTCCCGCGCCGGGACGCCCAGGACGCGCGGGCCCACGCCCGAGGCCAGCCGCAGCCCGGTGTAGGTCTCGCCCGCGCTCTCCCCCGGCCGGGGGCCGGTGTCGGGCCCGGCGACGAACACCTCGCCGCCCGCCCAGACCAGGTCGAGGCAGCCGTCGGGCAGGACCCGGTAGGGGCCCGGCGGCAGCCGGTTGCGCCAGAGCGTCCCGCGGACCTCCGGCACCGCGCGCTCGGTGTACATGCCCCCAGTCTGCCCCGGTCAGCTGGACTCGCGGACCACCAGCCGGGTGTCGAGGACGATCACCATGGACTCCGGCTCGCGGCCCTGGATGCGGGCGACCAGCAGTTCGGCCATCGCCCTGCCCATCTCCTCGACCGGCTGGTGCACGGTGGTCAGGGGAGGCTCGGTGTGGCGCGCCATCTGGGAGTCGTCGAAGCCGACCACCGCCACGTCGCCGGGGACGCTGCGGCCCGCGGCGCGCAGCGCGCGCATCGCGCCGATCGCCATCGGGTCGGAGGCGGCGTACACCGCGTCGAGCCCCGGGTCGCGCTCCAGCAGCTCGCGCATGGCCGCCGCGCCGCTCTCCTCGGAGAAGTCGCCCTGGGCGACCAGGTCGGGGCCCGGGTTGAGCTCCCGGTAGCCCCGGAGGCGGTCCACACCCACCTGCATGTCCTGCGGGCCCGCGATCGCCGCGATCCGCCGCCTGCCCCGGTCCACCAGGTGCTGGACGGCCTGGCGCGCGCCGGCCCTGTTGTCGGCGTCCACGCAGGCCACCGGGGTGCTGCCGAGCTGCGAGCCCGCCATCACCGTCGGCAGGCCGCGCTCCTCCAGCCGCCGGGGAAGCGGGTCGTCGCCGTGCAGCGACAGCAGCAGCGCCCCGTCCACGTGGTGGCCGGTGAGGTAGTGCTCCAGCCGTTCGTGCTCGGCCGCGGTCTGCGCCATGGCCAGCAGCAGCTGGAGGCCGGTCTCCGACAGGCCCGCGCTGATGCCGCGGATGATGCCCGCGAAGAACGGCTCCCCCCAGACCCGCTCCTCCGACTCCGAGACGACCAGCGCGACGGTGTCCGTCCGCCGTGTCACCAGTGTCCGGGCCGCCGGGTTGGGGACGTACCCCAGTTCCTCGATCGCCTGGAGCACCGCCTCGCGGGAGCGTTCGCTGACCTTGGGGGAGCCGTTGATGACCCGGGAGACGGTGCCGCGCCCCACACCTGCGCGCGCGGCCACCGCCTCGAGGGTCGGGCGCTGTTCAGTCACGGCAGACCATTTTGCCGTGCCGCGCGGCCGTACCAGAGGGCGCTGCTCTTGGGCGTGCGCTTCTGGGTCTCGTAGTCGACGTGGACCAGCCCGAACCGCTTTCCGTAGCCCCAGCCCCACTCGAAGTTGTCCATGAGGGACCAGGCGAAGTAGCCCTTCAGCGGCACCCCGTCGGCGATCGCGTCGCGGCAGGCGGCCAGGTGCGCCTCGATGTAGGCGACGCGTTCGGGGTCGTCGACCGCGCCGTCCACGACGGTGTCGACGTACGCCGCGCCGTTCTCGGTGATGTAGAGCGGCACGGACGGGTACTCCTTGGCGACCCAGGTGAGGATCTCGTGCAGCCCGCCGGGGTCGACCTCCCATCCCATGTCCGTCACGGGGCGTCCGCCGTGCACGAACGACACGTGCGAGGCGCCGGGCCAGGGCGAGGCCGAGGCGAACGGCGAGGTGGCGACCAGGCCGCCGTCGCTGCTCGCGCTGACGGTGTGGCGGGAGTAGTAGTTGACGCCGAGGTGGTCGAGCGGGCCCCCGATCAGCTCCATGTCCCCGTCCTGGATCACCTCCTGGAACCCGAACGGCGCGAGGTCCTGCAGGACGTCGGCCGGGTAGGAGCCGCGCAGCAGGGCGTCCAGGAAGAAGCGGTTCTGCAGGCCGTCGATGCGGCGGACGGCGTCGAGGTCGGCCTCGTCGTCGCTCGCCGGCGAGACCGCGTACAGGTTGGGCGCCGCACCCGCCAGTCCCCCGCCGCCGCGCAGGAGCGGGGCGGCCAGGCCGTGCGCGAGCAGCAGGTGGTGGGCGGCGCGGACCGACAGCTCCGGCGAGCGCAGGCCCGGCGCGTGGTCGCCGGAGGCGTAGCCGAGGAAGGCCGCGCACCACGGCTCGTTCACGGTGAACCAGTGCTTGACGCGGTCGCCGAGCGCCTCGTGGACGGCCGCCGCGTACTCGGCGAACCGGTACGCGGTGTCGCGGGCGGGCCAGCCCCCGGCGTCCTCCAGCTTCTGCGGAAGGTCCCAGTGGTAGAGGGTGGCGAACGGGGTGATGCCCTCCTCCAGGAGGGCGTCGACCAGCCGCCGGTAGAAGTCCAGGCCGCGCTGGTTGACCTCGCCGCCGCCGTCGGGCATGACCCGCGGCCAGGAGATGGAGAAGCGGTAGGCGCCGAGGCCCAGTGAGGCCATGAGCGCCACGTCCTCGGCGTAGCGGTGGTAGTGGTCGTTGGCGACGTCGCCGTTCTCGCCGTTCATCACCCTGCCCGGCGTGTGGGCGAAGGTGTCCCAGATGGACGTGCCGCGCCCGTCGGCGGCGACGGCGCCCTCGATCTGGTAGCCCGAGGTGGCGGTCCCCCAGGTGAAGCCGTCCGGAAACCCCCGAGTGGTCATGCCTTCACGGCTCCTTCCATGATGCCGCCGATGATCTGGCGGCCGAAGAGAACGAAGATGGCGATCAGCGGGACGGTCGCCAGCGCGGTCCCGGTGAACACGAGCGTGTAGTCCTGGAAGTGGGCGCCGTTCAGCGCCGAGATGGAAAGCTGGACCGTCGGGTTCGACTGGTTCAGCACGGCCATCGGCCAGATGAACTCGTTCCAGGTCTGCATGAAGGTGAACAGCGCCAGCACCGCGACGGCCGGGCGCAGCGCCGGCAGCACGACGCTCCAGTAGATGCGCAGCGTGGAGCATCCATCGACGCGCGCCGCCTCGATGAGCTCGTCGGGCACCGCCTGGACGGCGTACTGGCGCATCAGGAACACCCCGAAGGCGTTCACCAGGAACGGCATGATGACGGCCTTGAGCTCGCCGACCCAGCCGAACTTCACCATCATGATGTAGAGCGGGATGATGCCCATCTGCTGGAGCGGCACCATCATGCTGATCAGGACGGTCAGCAGCAGCCCGTCGCGGCCGCGGAACCGCAGCTTGGCGAAGGCGAACCCGGCGAGGCTGCTGAGGATGACGACCGACAGCGTCACGGTCGTCGCCACGATCGCGGAGTTCAGCATGCCCGTGGCGAAGTTGGCGTCCTCGGTGGCGAACAGCCGCTCCAGGTTCTCGCCGAGGTTGCCGCCCGGCAGCATCGGCGGCGGGATCATGCCGACGACGTCGTTGGAGCGGGTGGCGACGACGAACATCCAGTAGATGGGGAACGCCGACAGGATGAGCGTGACGACGAGCGTCGCGCGAGTGAGCAGGTTGGCCTTCACTTCTCGCCCCCGATCCGCCTGGTGAACAGGAAGCTGAAGAAGCACACCAGCAGGATCATCATGAACAGCATCCAGGCGACCGCCGAGGCGTAGCCGTAGTCGAAGTGCCGGAACGCGTTCTCGTACATGTACATGGCGACGGTCTGGAACTGGCCGAGCGAGCCGCCTCCGACGTCGCCCTGGGCGAACATCACCGGCTCGGTGAACAGCGACAGGCCGCCGATGGTGGAGGTGATCGTGGTGAAGACGATCGCGGGCTTGAGCATGGGGATGGTGATCTGCCAGAACTGCCGTCGGGAGGAGGCGCCGTCGATCGAGGCGGCCTCGTACAGGTCGCGCGGGATGGCCTGCATGGCGGCCAGGTAGATGAGGGCGTTGTAACCGGTCCAGCGCCAGTCGACCATCACGGAGATCGCCGTCCAGGAGCTCCACTTGTCGGCCGTCCAGTCCAGGCCGTCGGTGCGCAGCAGCCAGTTGACGAACCCGTAGTCGCGGGCGAACAGCTGGCCGAAGACGACCGCCACCGCGACGACCGAGGTGACCATCGGGACGAGGACGCCCAGCCGGTAGAGCAGGCGGAGGCGCATGCGCTTGTTGAGGGCGTTGGCCAGCATCAGCGCGAGGATGAGCTGCGGGATGGTCGCCAGGACGAACATGCCGACGGTGTTGAGGACCGAGTTCCAGAACTCGCCGTCCTGGAGCAGGGCGGTGTAGTTCTCCAGGCCGATCCACTCGCGGTCGCCGGCCAGCTCCCAGTCGTGCAGGGACACCCAGACGGTGAAGCCCAGCGGGAAGAGGCCGAAGACCGAGAAGAGGATGAAGTACGGGGAGACCAGCAGGTAGGGGGTGGCCTTGAGGTCGAACCAGGTGGACCGGCGGGACCTGGGCGCCTTGTCGGCCGGCGGTGCGGGCGCAGCGGCGGGGCGCTTGCTCACGTCGAGCATGGGACTGCCTTTCGAGGGCGGGGGCGGCGCCGCCGGTGCGGCGCCGCCTCGCGGAATCGTCTATTCGGCCTTGTCCCGGCCGTCCTCGACGGCCTTCTTCCACGCCTCGTCCGCGCTGAGCTTGTCCTGGCCGAGCGCGACCAGGATGTCCTCGAACACGGTGCGCACGTCGACGTTCTTCACGCCGAGCTGGACCGGCTGCAGCGACGTCGCGGTGGTCGCGAAGATCTCACCGACCGGCGCGTCGTTGAAGTACTCGTTCTTGGCGTCCTTGACCTCCGGGTCGGCCAGCGCCTCGGGGGAGGTGGGCAGCGCGTTGACCGCCTTGAACGCGGTGATCTGCGACTTGGCGCTGGTCAGGAACTTGGCGAGGTCGGCCGCCTCCTTGGGGTGCTCGGACTGCTTGGGCACCGCCAGGAACGAGCCGCCCCAGTTGCCGCCGCCGCCGGGCACCGCCGCGACGTCCCACTTGTCGTCGTAGGTGTCGCCGGAGTTCTCCTTGATCACGCCGAGCATCCAGGCCGGGCAGGCCATGGTGGCGAAGGAGTCCTTCTTGAAGCCGGTCTGCCACTGCGGGGTGAAGCTCTTCAGGCCCGCCGACAGCTGCTGCTCGTCGAGGCCGGAGACGAAGTCGAACGCCGACTTCACCGCCGGGTTGGTGTCGGCGATGTACTTGTCGGAGGCGTCGAAGTAGGTGACGTTGCCGTTCTTGGGCGCCTCCTGGGACAGGACGGCGTTGAAGAGCGTGGTCAGGCCGTCCACGAACTTGGTGTTCGGGACCTTCTCCTGGAACTTCTTGCCGGTGTCGACGTAGGACTCCCACGTCGGCCACAGCTTGGCGACCTCGGTGCGGTCGGTGGGCAGGCCCGCCTTCTCGAACAGGTCGGTGCGGTAGCACATGGCCAGGCCGCCGACGTCGGTGCCCAGGGCCATCAGCGACTTGCCGTCCAGGCTCTGGCCCAGGCTCCACTTCCACGGCAGGAAGTCGTCCTTGAGCTCGGCGCCGCCGTACTGGTTGAGGTCGACGAACTTGGTCGCCTGGCCGCGCAGGTTGGTCAGCACGCCCTCCTCCAGCGCGACGACGTCGCCCGCGCCGCTGCCGGTCTCCAGGTACTTCAGGAGGTTGGGCACGTAGACCTTCTCGTGCTCCTTCTCGTTGCGGTGCTCGATCTTGATGCCGGGGTTGTCCTTCTCGTACTGCGTGAAGAGCTCTTCGTAGCCGAAGCTGCCGAAGGTGTCGACGGTCAGGGTGATCTCCCCGGACCCGCCGGAGTCGTCGGACGAGCAGGCGGTGCCGGCGGCGAGCACGCCGGCGAGGACGGCAGCGATCGCGGCGGATCGGCGCGTGGACTTCATGGTCGTTCCTCCCAGGAAGGGGGTGGGGAGAAGCGGGCTCTTCGTCGAGCCCTCGGGGGGGTTGTGGGAGCGCTCCCACGCATCTCAGCTCCGGGCGCACCACCTCGTCAAGTCCTCGAAACACAACCGTTATGCACAGTTCACCCGGAACGGCTGCCGAAAAGAGACCAAGCAAGCGCTTGCGTATGAAAGGTTTTCGGGTTAGCTTTCCTGACATACCACCGGGAGCACTCCCCCTTCCACCTGCGCTCCCGGTCCGGAGCCCGCCGCCGGGCGGGAGGGATCGCGCCCCCTCCCGTTCGGCAGCGTCGGCGCACGCCGAAGAGCCGGCGCGGTGACCGCGCCGGCTCATGGCGGAAGATCTCGCACGCCCGACCCGCGCTCGGCGCGCGCCGAGCCACGGCGAACGCACCGCCGACCGAACGTGTCCCCGTGCGTCGCGCAACGCGTCAGCGTACGTCAGGTCACGAGCGGCACGTCACGGGCGTGCTTCAGGGGAACGTGCAGCGCACGTCGGGCCACGGGCGGCATGCCGCCGGGCGTGCGCGCTTCAGTGGATGTGGATGCCGTCGAGCAGGACGTTGAGGTAGTGGGCCGTCAGCGCCTCGGTGTCGAAGCCGTCGGTGTGGAACCAGCGGACGGTGACCCAGATGGTGTCGCGGATCATCCGGTAGGTGAGGCGGGGCTCCAGGTCGGCACGGAAGAGGCCGGCGTCCTGGCCGCTGCGGATGGCCGTGATCCACATCTCCTCGACGTCCTCTTCGGCCTTGATGAGGTAGGCGAAGCGGTCGAGGCCCTTGAGGTAGTTCCAGTCGTTCTGCAGCACCGTGATGGCCGCGCGGTGCGGCTCCAGGGTGCCGAAGGCGATGCGCACCAGGGCGCCGAGCGCCTCGTCGGGGCCGCCCTGCTCGATGGCGGCGCGGTTGGCGGCCTTCAGCTCGGTGTAGAAGTTCGACAGGATCTCGTCCACGATCGACTCCTTGGAGTCGAAGTGGTGGTAGAGGCTGCCGGAGAGGATGCCCGCCTCGTCCGCGATCTCGCGGACCGTGGTCGCCTGGAAGCCCTTCTTGGCGAACAGTTCCGCCGCCAGCCTGACCAGATGGTCGCGGCGTTCGGAAGCCGGGGCCGCGGCGCCCCTGGCGCGCCTTCGGCCACCGCCCTCGCGGGACCGGGCCCGTCCGCTGTTCGTCGTGGTAGTCACCCCTTTATTATGCGCCCCCGCCCAACCGCTTGCTCAGTCACCCAGGTTGTCATCTCGTCAAATTCTGAGCAAGCGCTTGTTACAAACAGTCAACCGTGCAGCCGGTACTGCACCCTGGCCAGGTCCGCGGCGATCGGCGCGACGCACCGGTCGATGAACTCCCGGTGGTCCGGGTGATCGCGATAAGTGACGAAATCCTCATGGTCGTCGAAGTCCGCCACCAGCACGAAGTCCTTGTTGCCGGGGTTGACCCCCGGCCCGTACTCGTACCGCCTGATCTGCGGGATCCGCCCCGGCAGCTCCGCCAGTCCCGCCGGCACCGCCGCCTTCTGCTCCTCGGTGGCCTCGGGGTTCCAGGTGAACATCACCACATGTCTGATCATGCCCCCAGCCTAGGGCGCATCGTCACAGGCGGTGGTAGGTGGCGGTGACGGTGGCGGGCGCCACGGGGTCGGTGAGGGTGGCGGTGAGCTTGAGGGTCTTTCCGGCGCAGGTGAAGGTGTGGCGGGCCGGGACGAACGGGTCGACATTGCCGTTGCGGTAGTGCCCGGCGAGCTTGACCGCGCGCAAAGGCGTCTTGTTGAAGAGGGATTTCACGGTCGCGTCACCGGTGGCCGACCTGCGCTTGAGGGAAAAACTGCCTTTCTTCGCGCCCTTCAGGGTGGATGCGAAGTGGAGCTTCTTCCGGTAAGTACTGGTCATGGTGTATTCGTCGCCATTGTCGGCGCCTTCCGTGACGACTTTCTTCGCCCGGGTGAAATCGTAGGAGAGCGCCTTCTTCGTGATCGAGAGGCGGGCGCCTTCACCGCCTCTGGCGCTGATCACGACGTCCTGCCCGGTCGCCGTCATGCGGTACCGGGTGAGCTTCCAGTCGTCGGTGACGCAGGCCTTGGCCGAGGCCGGAGCGGGCAGGGCCAGGACGGCTCCCGCGGCCAGCGCGGCGGCCGTCAGCAGACGGACCCGGATGGCGGGCAAGTCGACCTCCTCCGTGGGACGGCGGATGATCGTCAAACGTATCCGGCGCCCATGACGGAGGATCGGATTTCGGGAGAATTTCAGCGTGCCGCCCGGCGGGCGCGGGGAGACGTCCGGCGCCCCGCCGGGCGGTCCCGAGCGGCGGTCAGAGGCGCCGGTAGGTCACCACGATCGTGCCGGTGCCGCTCTCGTCCGTGTGCGTCATCCGGAGCCTGGCGGTCCTGGCGGTGCAGGTGTAGGAGGAGCGGAGCGGGGCCACGGGCTCCCATTCCCCCTGGCGGTACACGCTCTGCGCCAGGTTGTAGCTGATGACGGGCGCCCCGTTCCTGACGACGGTGGCGCCGGCGCTCCCCTTGGCGCTCTTCGCCTTGAGCGCGAGGGTCCCCTTCTTGGCGCCCTTCAGGGTGGACTTCAGCGTCAGGCGCTTGCGGTACGTCGTCCTCAACTCGTACTTCTCACCGTCGGAGCGGCCCTTGACGACGAGCTTCCTGGCGCCGTCGAAGTCGTAGGTCACGGACTTCCCGGTGACCGTCAGGACGGTGCCCTGGCCGCCCCGGCCGGTGGCGTAGGACCCGGGGCCCTTGGCGTCGAGGGTGTACCCGGTGAGCTTCCACTTGCCGAGCAGGCAGGACCTGGCCGCGGCGGAGGCGGGGGCGGGGAGCGTGAGGACCGCGGCGGCCAGCGCGGCCGTGAGGGCGGCGGACGCCGTGCGGGGGGTTGCAGCGAACAAGGTCGACCTCCGTGCAGGAATGATCGACAAAAGTACAAGAGGGCGGCGGCGGGAGCCGCCGCCCTCCTGTGTTCAGGAGCGGCGGTATTCGATCCTCACCGTGCTGGTGCCGAAGAAGTCGCGCTTCTTGGCCTGGAGCACCAGGGTGCGGCCGTTGCAGCGGAAGTCGGCGCGCGGCGGGGTGAGCGACACCCATTCGCCGCGGCGGTAGGTCTCGACGATGCTGTACTTGGCGAGCAGCTTCTTCTCCGGCTTCAGCTGGCCGAGCAGCCCGTTGGCGTCGCCGCGGGCGCTGGAGGGCCTGGTGGTCAGCACGCCCGAGCGGGTGCCCCGGAACTTCGACTTCAGCGCCAGCTTGCCCCGGTAGCTGGACCACAGCCCGACCTTCTCGCCCGAGCGGGTGCCGTTGGTGACGGCGGGCTTGGAGCGGTTGAAGTCGTAGACGGCGCCGCCGCGGGTGACGCGCAGCCGGGTGCCCTGGCCGCCGGTGGTGCGCAGCGCGACGTCCTTGCCCTTCAGGTTCATCGTGTACTTGGTCAGCGTCCAGTTCCCCACCAGGCAGGGACCTCTGCCTGGTGCGGCGGCGGCGGAACCGGGAAGCGCGGCCACCGCCCCGGCGGTCAGGGCCGCGGCGATCGCGAGACGGGCGTGATCGATGAGCATCGTCGACCTCCTGGGTTGATTGGTCGACCAAATTACAAGGAAAGAACGCAGAGCCGAGCGGAAACTCCGGTTGTTTTTAAGGTATCTCCGCCACCACCGCCCAGAACCATTCCCATTAATAGTAAGAATTGCGGATTCAAGGGAGATTCCCTACTTGATGGGACCATTCACACCATCACCGAAGTTCCCCCCACCCCGGAGCCGCACGGAAATCCGGCGGCTGCCATGATGTGACGGACCTTTCCTAGGGTTTCTGGTGCTTTGTGGAGGAATGATGGGATCTGGCCAGGTGGTCCAGGGGCACTGCGATCCGGCGTTCCGCGGTGTCCGCGAGGTCTTCGAGGCGCAGTTCGCCCAGGGCCGCAACCTCGGCGCGAGCGTCGCGGTGTTCGCCGGGGGGCGGCCCGTCGTCGACCTGTGGGGCGGAATCGCCGACGCGCGGACCGGGCGCGTCTGGGAGCGGGACACGCCCTGCCTCGCCTTCTCCTGCACCAAGGCCGTGACCGCCGCCGCCGCGCTGCTGCTGGCCGAGCGCGGCGAGGTCGCGCTCGACCGGCCCGTGTCCGGCTGGTGGCCGGAGTTCGGCGCGCACGGCAAGGAGGAGATCACCGGCGAGCACCTGCTCACGCACCGGGCGGGGCTGCCCGCCTTCGCCCGGCCGGTCAGCGCCGAGGAGGCCGCCGATCCCGCCGCGATGGCGGACCTGCTGGCGGGCCAGGCGCCGGAGTGGGCGCCGGGCGACGGGCACGGCTACCACGCCCTCACCTACGGCTGGCTGGCCGGGGAGATCGTGCGGCGCACGGCGGGGATGCCGGTCGGGGAGTTCGTCCGGCGCGAGTTCACCCCGGGCCTGTGGATCGGCACGCCCCCGGAGATCACGGCCAAGGCGGCGAGGCTCTCCGCGACGGGCCGCCCGCCGGCCGGCGCCACCGACCCGCAGCCCGACGAGCGCTCGGGCGCCGACCTGCTGACCCGCCTGGCCGAGGCCTACCTCGACCCTCAGTCCCTGCTCAACCGCGCGCTCCACAACCCCTCCGCCTCCTACAACAAGCCGGTCGTGCTGCAGGGCGGCTGGCCCGCGGCGGGCATGGTCGCCACCTCCCGCGACCTGGCCGCCTTCTACGACGCGCTGATCGGCGGACGGATCCTGCGCAAGGAGACCCTGGCGGAGGGCATCCGGGAACGGGTGCGCGGCGCGGACCGGGTGCTGCTCGTGGAGAGCGCCTTCGGCCTGGGCTTCATGCGCCCCGCCATGACGTTCATGACGCCCGGCGCGGGCAAGGCCACCGCGTTCGGCCACACGGGCGCGGGCGGCGGCATCGGGCTCGGCGACCCGGACAAGGAGCTGGCCGTGGCGTTCATCCCCAACCAGATGGGCGGCGGCATGGCCGGGGACCGGCGCTCCTACGAGCTGGTCAAGACGGCGTACGCGGCCCTGTCCTGACCCCGCCGCAGACGCGAACCGCGCGGCCGGTCCCCGCTGGACGGCTTCGGAAAACCAGCGGGGATGCGGCCGCGCGGCCCTCGTGGAGGGGGAGGCGAACCGCGCCGGTCACGCCCCCCGGTCACAGGAGAGGACGCGCGTCCGCGCCTTCCGGGTGCCTGTCCGGGAGGTGACATCCGGGGTACCCCCCTCCCCTCCCCCGGGTCCGGTCCGCCGGAGCAGCGGGCTGTCGAAGATCCTTCCGGCCAGCCAGACCAGCAGCGCCTGGAGCAGACCCGCCGAGGTCATGGCGGCCAGGAAGACGTCGCGGCTCTCGGGGAGCGGGAGCATCAGGGGCAGGAGCCCGGTCGGGAGGCTCGCCAGCAGCAGCCAGACGCCCTCCAGGCCGGGGTCGGCGCCGGGCGCCGTGTGCAGCCGGTGGGCCAGGAAGAGGATCAGCGCCGCGTACGCCAGGGCCGCGGGGGTGGCGAGCTTGACCATGCTCCGAGGCAACCAACCCGATCACCCCGGGGGTATCCGTAAAAGTACTTAGATCTCGCGTTCCGCGTACTCGGTTACCCTCGCCCCCATGGACATCGAGGACCTCCACCCCTGGCCGTCCTCCGCCGAGGAGGGCCTGGCCCTGCAGGAGCGGCTGCGCGGGCTGGTCCGCGAGGAGCCGGGGCCCGCCGAGGTGCGCACCGTCGCGGGCCTGGACGTCTCCTACGCCGACGACCGGGTGGCCGCGGCGGTCGTCGTCCTGGACGCCGCGACGCTGCTCCCCGTCGAGTCGGCCGTCGCCGTGGAGCGGCCGTCCTTCCCCTACATCCCCGGGCTGTTCGCCTTCCGGGAGCTGCCGGCCCTGCTGTCGGCGCTGCGGAGGCTGGAGACCGTGCCGGACCTGCTCGTCTGCGACGGCCACGGCCGCGCCCACTTCCGCAGGTTCGGGCTCGCCTGCCATCTGGGGCTGCTCACCGGGCTGCCCGCGATGGGCGTCGGCAAGACGTTCCTCGTCGGCGAGCACGTCGAGCCGGGGCGGGAGCGCGGCTCCTTCACCGACCTCGTGCACGAGGGCGAGGTCGTGGGGCGCACCGTGCGGACGCAGACGGGCGTCAGACCCGTCTACGTCTCGGTGGGCCACCGCGTCGACCTCGACGCGGTGACCCGCCACGTCCTGGCGCTCAGCCCGTCCTACCGGCTGCCCGAGACGACGCGGCGGGCCGACCGGCTGTCGCGCGAGGCGCTCAGAGCGCCGGAGTCCGGTCCTGCCAGCGCTCCGCCTCCTGCATCTGCGCCGCCAGGGAGATGAGCTTGGCCTCCTCGCCGTCGTGGCCCAGCAGCTGCGCGCCGATCGGCAGGCCGTCGCGGCTGAAGCCCGCGGGCACGCTCATGCCCGGCCAGCCCAGGACGTTCCACGGCCACGCCAGCGGGCACAGCGCCGCGACGCCCGACTGCGTCCGCTGGTAGCCCGCGCCGTCGAACGCGCCGACCTTCGACGGCAGCTGCGCGGTGGTCGGGGTGAGCACCACGTCGGCGTAGCGGAAGATGGCGCCGACGCGGCGCCGCAGGTACGGGTCCATGCGGCGGGCCAGGGGCAGCAGCCGCCTGCCCAGGGTCCGGCCGATCCGCGCCTCCACCTCGGTGCGCGCCTCGGGCCGCGCGCCGGGGATCGAGTCGAGCCAGTCGGCGACGCCGACCGTGCCGCGCGGGACGAGGCCGAGGGCGACGACCCCGTAGTCGGGGTCGGCGGGGAAGACCTTGTGCCCGAGGTCGGTGAGCAGCCGCGCCGTGCGCTCGACCGCCAGGCGGATCTCGGGGTCGATCCTGCCGGGGACGCCGAGCGCCGTCTTGAAGGAGACGGCGATGCGCAGCCTCCCGGGGTCGCGCCGCGCGGCGTCGGCGAAGGGGGTGCGCGGCGCGTCGAGGCGGTAGGCGTCCTCGGGGTGGCTGCCGGTGAGGACGTCCAGGAGCAGCGCGGCGTCCTCGACCGTGCGGGCCAGCGGGCCCCAGACCGTCAGGCCGTTGAAGGGGTCGGTGTGCGGGTATCCCGAGACGCGGCCGCGCTGGGGCTTGATGCCGACGAGGTTGGTCCAGGCCGCGGGGATGCGGATGGATCCGGCGCCGTCGGAGCCGACGGCGGCCGGGACCATGCCCGCCGCGACCGCCGCGGACGAGCCGCCGGAGGAGCCTCCGGGGGTGAAGCCGAGCTTCCACGGGTTGCGCGCCGCGCCGTAGCCGGGCGACTCGCTGAACGGCCACAGGCCGATCTCGCACGTGCGCGTCTTGCCGACGATGACCGCCCCGGCCTCGCGCAGCCTGCGCACCTGCTCGGCGTCCCGCTTCACCGGCTCGTGGTCGCCCTGGACCGCGAACGGCGTCGTCTCGCCGCACACGTCGGTGTCGTCCTTGACGGCGACGGGCACGCCCAGCAGCGGCAGCCGCTCCCCCGCCGCCAGCCGCCGGTCGGCCTCGGCCGCCTCGGCGCGGGCCGCCTCGTACCGCACGATCCGGAAGGCGCCCACCCGTCGGTCCACCTCGTCGATCCGGGCGAGGGAGGCCTCCACCAGCTCCTTGGCGCTCACCTTCCCCGACGCCGCCAGCTGCGCCTGCTCGGCCAGCCCCTTGTACGCGAGTCCGCTCACCGTCTCCCTTTCTCGTTCGTTCGAACGAACGATAGGCTGGAGCCCGCCGCCTTGGGAAGAGGGTCATGATGAACGAAGCACGCGAGCGCATCCTCGACGCCGCCCTGCGGCTCATCGGCGAGCGGGGCGTCGGCGGGCTCAGCAACCGGGCGGTCGCCGCCTCGGCGGGGGTCTCCCTGGGCACCCTGACCTACCACTTCGGCTCCCAGACCGACCTGCTGCGCGAGTGCCTCGACCGCTTCGTCGACACCGAGCTCGACCGCATCACCCGGACCGCCCTCGCCCTGGCCGGCGACGTCCGCTCCCCCGAGCAGGCCGCCGACGAGGCCGAACGGGCCATCGTCGCCTTCACCAACGAGCCCGAGCAGATAGCCAACCTCGAACTCCACCTGCAGGCGGCCCGTGATCCGGCCCTGCGGCCCGCCGCCGAACGCTCCCTCGCCGCCTACGACCGGCTGGCGACGTCGATCCTCACCGCCCTGGGCGTCCCCGAGCCCGAGCGCCACGCCCCCACGGTCGTCACCCTGCTGTACGGCCTGGCCGTCCGCCGCCTCGCCACCGGCGACGCCGCCGCCACCGGCACCGCCGAGGCCCTGCGCACCGTCCTCACCGGCGTCCTCGCCGAGGCCGCGCGGAGCTCCTGAGAGCCGCCGGGCACGCGGAAGGCCGCGGGCGTGCGCCCGCGGCCTTTCCGCGCCGCTCCTACTTGCCGCCGCCGGCGCCGCGCTTGCCGCCCGCCCGCGCGTAGATGCGGTGGACGAACTCGGCGAGCTGGGCGTCGGGCAGGTTCCGCGCCAGGTCCGCCTCGCTGATCATGCCGACCATGCGGTTGTCCTTGATGACCGGCAGGCGCTTGACCTGGTTCTTCTCCATCACCTCCAGCGCCTCCTGGACGGTGGTGTCCGGGGACACCGAGTACAGGCCGGAGGAGAGGTCCCCCGCGGTCACCTGGGACGGGTCGTGCCCGGCCGCGACGCACTTCACGACGATGTCGCGGTCGGTGACGATGCCCTCGAAGCGCTGGTCCGCGCCCATGATCGGCAGCGCGCCGACGCCCTCCTCGCGCATGAGCTGGGCCGCGCGGTCCAGCGTCTCGTGCGCCGGGATGGTGCAGCAGCTCTCCGTGCTCATCAGGTCGCGGACGTGGTCCTGCATCTTGGTGGTCATGGATCTCCCCCCGAGAACGGTCGTGACACCAGGGGGAGCACTACCCTCAGGAATCTTTACAAAAACACACAAATCACCCAAACCCCACCCACCTCCACGAGCAGGCGGGCGGGTGGTTTTAGAATGATGTTCTAAAACCCCCAGGACCCTGCAGGAGTGCCGATGTCGGGTACCCGTACCCACCCGATCTTCACCATCCAGCCGCGCGAACCCGTGAGCGAGCGGCGCATCGCGCACCTGTCGCGCCTCGCGGCCCGGGTGCGGGAGCTGAACGAGTCGGTCGTCCTCACCGAGCTCCCCGAGGAGGAGCTCGACGAGATCGCCGCGCAGGCGGAGGCGCTGACCGCCCGGCTCCGCACGGCGCGCCGCGCCGCCCCGCCCGTCGTCACCAACGGGGCGGGCGGCATCATGCAGCAGCTCGCCGGCCCCGTCAACGGCGTCCTCAACCCCATCGCCCCGCCCTGCGAGGTCCAGTTCCTCCCGGACGGCACGGTGCGCTCGGAGTTCACCCTCAACTCCGTCTACGAGGGCCCGCCCGGCATGGTCCACGGCGGCGTCAGCGCCATGATCCTCGACCAGCTCCTCGGCATGGTCGCCGACCACAACGGCACCCCCGGCCTGACCGCCTCCCTGGAGCTGCGCTACCGCCGCCCCACCATGCTCGACGAGCCCCTCGTCGCCGAGGCCCGCATCGACCGCGTCGAGGGCCGCCGAGCCCACGCCGCCGGCCGCATCCTCAACACCGAGGGCAAGCCCACCATCGAAGCCACCGCCATGTTCATCATGCCGATGTGAGGTACTTCCGGTAGGAGTCGAGGAGGGGGAGGACCTCTTCGCGGGTGCCGCCCTGGACGCGGAGGACGACCTCCTCGATGCCCAGGGAGGCGTAGTACTCCAGCTTGGCGGGGGTGGGCAGGGTGCCGAAGGGGATGATCGAGAGGGTCGAGGGGTCGCGGCCCGCCTTCTCGCAGGCCAGGCGGAGGCGGGGCTGGGCCTCTCGGATGCCCGCCCCGCCGATCGGGAGCCAGCCGTCGCCGTATTCGGCGATCGCGTCGAACAGCTTCGGGCCGGCCGCGCCGCCGAGGAGGACCGGCACGTCCGCCTTGGGCCAGGCCCAGCTCGGCTCGAAGGAGACGTGCTCGCCGGTGAACACGGCGACCTCGTCCCGCCACAGCGCGCGCATGGCCAGGACGTGCTCGCGTGCCTGGTCGCGGCGCGCCGACCACACGACGCCGTGGTCGGCCGCCTCCTCCTTGTTCCAGCCGAATCCCATGCCCAGCGTGAAACGGCCCCGCGCCAGGTGCTGGAGCGTCGCCACGGCCTTGGCCGTCACCAGGGGCTCGCGCTGGGCCGGCAGCAGGATGCCCGTTCCCAGCGTGATCGTGCTCGTCACCGCGGCCGCCGCGGCCAGCGCCACCAGCGGGTCCAGCGTCCGCGCGTACTCCTCGGGCAGCGTCGCGTCGCCCGAGGTGCCCTTCAGGCGGCCCTCTCCGGTTCCGGACGCCTCCGGGGACGCCGGGGCGGACGTCCGCCGCGACACGGGAATGTGCGTGTGCTCGGGCAGATAGAGGGACGAGAACCCGCGCTCCTCCGCCGCGACCGCCAGCTCGTGCGCCGCCACCGTCCGATCGGTGGCGAACATCGTGATTCCCAGCCGCATGAGTCCCTCCAACGATCTTGACGCCGTTCCGGCGAGCCGAAATCATACGGCGGCACCCCCGACCCCCTTTTCCCCGGAAGGCCGTTCCGTTGGCCCCGCAGCTCAAACGAGCCCTCATCGGCGGCATCGCCGCCCTCTCCCTCGCCGTCTCCGGTGGTTACGCGATCACCCGGATCGACGGGGCTCCCGCCACCATCCAGAACGTCGCCCACCTCAAGGCCAAGCCCGGGCTCGCCGGGCTGAAGCTCGGCAGGCGCAAGCAGATCGGCGGGAAGAAGACCTACGGCACCGTCACGCTCACCTCGCCCGCGCCCATGGGCGGCGTGAAGGTGAAGCTCGCCGCGAAGAGCCCCAAGTACATCAAGGTCCCCAAGTCGGTGACGGTCCCGGCGGGCAAGAAGCGCATGCGCTTCGCCATCGGCACCGCGGCGATCCCCCGGGTCGGCACCGGCGTCGTCGCCGCCGGGCTGAACGGCAAGGTCGTCAAGCGGAAGCTGACGCTCACCCCCCGCCACTACCTCACCCAGCTCACCCTCGACGACTACGTCGTCCGGGAAGGCGACGCCACCGGCGGCACCGTCGCACTGAACAAGTCGGCGCCCGCGGGCGGGGCGATCGTCGTGCTGGCCAGCGGCAGCGCCAAGGCGAAGGTCAAGGCCCAGGTGAAGATCCCGGCGGGCCGCAAGAAGGCGCACTTCCGGATCACGACCGGTGACGTCGGCGCCGAGACCGAGATCAAGATCGCCGCCCGCTACGGGCAGACCCTCGCCGAGAGCTTCGTGCTCGCCCCCAAGGCCGCCGAGGTCACCTACGTGCCGACGAAGTTCACCCTGCACTTCAACGAGTTCGTCGACTCCACGAAGGTCAGGACCCTCGAGGCGCACATCGACATCAACCTGCCCGCCCCCGAAGGCGGCCTCACCGTGCAGGTGACGTCCGACAAGCCGGACCTGCTCGGGCTCAGCAACGGAGGGAAGGTCACCATCCCCGCCGGGCAGACGGCCACGCCCTTCTACATCACCTACAAGGAAGTGAACCAGGTCACCCCGTTCCACTTCACCACCACCTACAACGGCGTGACGGTGAACTCCATCGTGCGCAACCTCGTCCCCAAGGGCTTCGAGGGCGCCTGGTAGGCACCGCCGACGAAGAACGATCTTTACCGAACCACTCCGTCCGGCCGCGCGTCGGACGGAGTGATCGTTTCCGAAGGGACTGCGCTTCGAGAAAAAGGGGAAGATCATCCTCGCTTACCAGTTGTGGACGGCCTGACAGCTTGGTCCGGAAAGGACGAGTACAACCATGAAGAAGAAGATGCGCATCCCCTTGGCGGCCTCGGCCGTGCTCCTGGCACCCCTGCTCGTCGCGGCCCCCGCCCAGGCCGCCGCCGGGAACATCTGCTCGGTGAAGGTGAAGGCGCCCAAGTTCCAGAAGGTCATCGACGTCCGGCCCGGCGGCGTCCGTTCCGTCTCGGCGAAGCGGCCGCACGGCGCGCTCACGGGGCGTTGGGCCAAGTACAAGAAGGCCGAGTACAACGACGGCTACTACCAGCCCTATGGCAGGAAGCACACGCGCGCCTTCGCCGAGAAGGCGACCATCTGCGTCTTCTACACCAGCGCCCAGGGCGGCATCAGCATGCGCAAGACCGGTTTGAAGGGGCTGCGCAAGGCCGTGGACAAGCCGAAGATGAACCCGCAGTGGGGCCTGCGCTTCGACAAGCGCGGAAAGATCACCCTCGCGTTCCAGATCTACCACCCCTGACGGATAGCCTGAGCGCGTGTTGCCTGTAGTCAAAGCCACCCGGTACGTCCTGCCGCTGCGCGAGGGCGGTTCGCTCCCCGGCCTGGTGGAGGCCGCCGACCTGGGCACCTACGTCGCCAAGTTCACCGGGGCCGGCCAGGGGCGCAAGGCGCTCATCGCCGAGATCCTGGCCGGCGCCCTCGCCCGCGAGCTGGGATTCCGCACGCCCGACCAGGTGGTCCTGGAGTTCGATCCGGTGATGGCCCGGCACGAGCCGGACGAGGAGGTGCAGGACCTCCTGGACGCCAGCCCCGGCTGGAACCTGGGCGTGGACTTCCTGCCCGGCTCCCTGGGCTACGACCCGCTCGGCTGGACGCCGGACGTCGGCTTCGCCAGCCGCGTGCTGTGGTTCGACGCCTTCATCGGCAACGTGGACCGCAGCTGGCGCAACCCCAACATGCTGGTCTGGCACGGCGACGTCTGGCTCATCGACCACGGCGCCAGCCTGTACTTCCACCACGCCTGGGCCAGCGCCGCCAAGCTGGTGCACCGCCCCTACGACGTGGACGACCACGTCTTCCAGCCCTACGCCAAGGACCTCCGGGGCGCCGAGGCCGAGCTGCTGCCCCGCGTCACCGAGGAGGTGCTGCGCGGGATCGTCGAGCTGGTGCCCGAGCGCTGGCTGGCGGGCGAGCCCGGTTTCGCCGGGCCGCGCGACGTCCGCGAGGCGTATGTGGCACAGTTGCTCGCCCGTGCCGCGGCGCCGAGGAGCTGGCTGCCGTGAACCAGCCCCGATCCCCCCTATCCCCAACAGAGCCCGTGGAACACACCGAACTGGACCTCTACGAGTACGCGCTGCTGCGGCTCATCCCCGATCTCGAACGCGGCGAATCACTCAATGTCGGCGTGGTCGTCTTCTGCCAGAAGCGCGACTACCTGCAGGTTCGCATCTCGGCGGACGAAAGCCGGTTGCGTTCGTTCTCACCGGGCATGAATCTCGAGCAGCTGCGCCGGGCGCTGAACGGAATCGCCGCCCACTGCGCGGGCGACGACCACGCCGGTGGAGACTCGCTCGGGCGGCGGTTCCGCTGGCTCACCGCGCCGCGCAGCACGATCGTCCAGGCCGGCCCCGTGCATCCGGGCCTCACCGGCGATCCCGGCGCGACCCTCGACCGCCTCTTCGAAAGGCTTGTTCAGCTATGACCCTGAGCCTCGGCGTCACCGGTGCGACCGGTGCCGTGGGCACGGAGACGGTCCGTCTCCTGGTGAAGGAGGGCCACACCCCCCGCCTGATCGTCCGCGACGCCTCCCGCGCGCCCGAGCTGCCCGACTCCCGCGTCGCGCCCGTCGCCGGCGGCTACCTCGACACCGAGGGCATGCGCACGGCGTTCGAGGGCCTGGACGCCGTCTTCCTGGTGTCGGCCGGGGAGTCGCCGGACCGGGTCGCCGAGCACCGCTCGGCCGTGGACGCCGCCGTCGCGGCGGGCGTGCGCCACCTGGTCTACCTGTCGTTCCTGTCGGCGGCCGAGCACGCCACCTTCACGTTCGCCCGCGACCACTGGGCCACCGAGGAGTACATCAAGGCCTCCGGCCTGGACTTCACCTTCCTGCGCCCCAGCCTCTACCAGGACCTGCTGCCCCGCCTCGTCCAGGACGGCGAGATCCGCGGACCGGCGGGCCAGGGCCGCTGCGCCTGGGTCGCCCGCACCGACGTCGCCGCCGTCGCCGCGGCGGTCCTCCCCCGCGCCGACCACCACCGCGGCCGCCGGTACGACGTGACGGGCCCCCAGCCCCTCAGCCTCGCGCAGACCGCCGAGATGATGGGCGCCCGCTACGTCCCCGAGACCGTGGAGGAGGCGTACGCCTCCCGCGCCCGCTACGGCGCCCCCGACTGGGAGGTCGCCGGCTGGGTCACCTCCTACGAGGCCATCGCCACCGGCGAGATGGACATCGTCAGCCCCACCGTCCAGCGCGCCACCGGCTACCCCGCCACCAGCCTCCAGCAGTTCCTCAACTCGCTCGGGTGAGGTGATCCGCCCAGGCGCGCAGGGCCGGCAGGACCGGCGGGGGCGTCAGGCCCGCCGCCGCCTCCAGCCTCCGTGCCGAGTCCGTCGGGTAGCGGTCGGCGGACAGGAAGCTCAGCGTCTCCGGGTCGGCCCCGGTGAGGCCGGCGGGCAGGCGGCGCAGGAGGCCGGCGGGCACGCTCAGCCGCGGGGCGCGGACGTCCAGGTGGGCGGCGACGAGGCGGATCAGGTCGTGCAGCGGCGGGGTCCCCTCGTCCAGGGCCCAGAGCGCCTCGCCGGGGGCGGCGTGCTCGGGGACGGCGGCGAGGAGGCGGGCGAGGTGGTCGACGGTGACGACCGGGACCCAGGTGCGCCGGTCGCCGGGGAGCGCGGGCAGCGCGCCCCGGTGCAGGTCGCGCACCATCTGGCCGAGGCCGAGCGTCTGGGTGGTCTCCCCGGTCGCGGAGTCGCCGATGACGCTGGACGGGTTGACCGTGTTGTACGGGACGCCCAGCTCGCGGGCCGCGGCCCGTACGGCCTGGTCCGCCTCGACCTTGCTCGCCTCGTAGGCGCCCGCCTTGCGGTAGAGCGCCGCCAGTTCCGCCGCGCCCAGCCCGTCCCGTACGGCGGCCACACGGTATCCGCTGAGGTGCACGAGCCGCCGCGCGCCGGGCAGCCCGGACGTCCAGCGCACCACTTCGAGCGCCCCGTCGACGTTGACGCGCCGCGCCTCCGCCCGGTCGAGGCCGAAGTCGAACCGCGCGCCCAGGTTGTAGACGTCCCGGACGGTGTCGAGCCCGCCGGGCAGTCCCAGGCCGGGTTTCGTGAGGTCGCCGTCCAGGACGCTCAGCCGTCCGGCGTCCCCGCCGTGCGCGGTGACCCAGGACCGCAGCTCGGCCTCTCGTGCGGCGGCCCGCCGCACGAGGACGGCGACGCCGCGGCCCTGCCGGGTGAGCTCGGGCACCAGCCAGCGGCCGATGAGTCCGGTGGCGCCGACGACGAGCGTGTCGGGGTCTTTCACGGGTGCTCCAGGAGGGTGCGGACGGCTCGGGCCGCCGATTCGAGGGGGAGGCGGGAGCGGCGGACCCGGCTGAGCAGGAGCGCGCCTTCGATGAGGGCGAAGATCTGGCCGGCGAGCTCGGCGGGGCGGCCTTCGGCCCGGACCAGGTCGGCGATGACGCCCTCCCAGGCGGCGTAGATCTCGGCGCAGGCGGCGGCCAGGTCCGACTCGGGCGGTGCTTCGACCGCCACGGCCGCCACCGGGCAGCCCTTGGTGTAGTGCGCGGCCTCCTGGCGGTCGGCCAGGCCGCGGATGACCCGCTCGATCACGTCGGCGGCGCTCCCGCCCTCGGCCGCGGCCCGGCCCATCAGCTCCTCGACGCGTCCGGCGCCGAAGCGCACCGCGGCCTCCACGAGCTCGTCCTTGCCGCCGGGGAAGTGGAAGTACAGCGATCCCCGCGGGGCGCCGCTGCGCCGGAGCACCTCGTTGATCCCGGTTCCGGCCAGGCCCTTCTCCTCCACGGCGTCGGCGGCGACGCCGATCATCCGCTGCCGTGTCTCTCGCCCTTTGCTCATGCCGAAATAATAGACCGGTCTGCATATTCCTGTCACGCCGGGGCTCACAGGTCGCGCCGGCGGAAGGACACCGCCGCCAGGGCGAGGGCGAGGACGATCCAGAGGCCGACCCAGAGGAGGTAGGCGGGGGTCGGGGACGCCGAGCTCAGGAAGGGGTGGCCCTCGAAGGCCTCGCTGAACCGCCCCAGGAGCGTCGGGTCCTGGAAGGCGTTCATGGCGCCGCGCCACAGGCCGTCGCTCGGCAGCAGGATCCGGGAGACGGTGCCGACGCGCGCCACGTCGTCGTTGCCGAGGGCCTCGCCGAGCGTGCCGACCACCCCGGCGATCCAGGTGGCGCCGAAGAGGCCGACCGCGACGACGCCCGAGGCCATCGGGGAGACGGCGGTGGACAGCAGCAGGCCCAGCGTGAGCAGCACCGCGGTCTGCGCGGCGAGCAGCGCCAGGCCGGCCGCCGGCTGCGGCGGCCAGTAGCCCGAGGCGGCGCGGACGATGAGGAACTGGGCGAGCCCGGCCACGACCACGAAACCGCCGCCGAAGGCGACGAGGCCCAGCCACTTGCCCAGCAGCACCGCCGAGCGGCGGACCGGGCGGGCCAGGACCGCCAGCACGATCCCCGACTCGGCCTCCCCGGCCAGGGTGGGCCCGGCGAGGAACGCCGTGCCGAGCGCGGCGATCAGGCTCAGCCCGAACATCACCAGGTTGAGGACCATGGCCGCGGCCAGCCGCGCCTCCCCGCTGGTGAGCCCGCCGAACTCCGAGGAGATCCGGGAGAACCCCCAGGCGCTGAGCGCCAGCAGCAGGACCGTCAGCACGGCGAGCGAGCGCAGCACCCGGCGGCGCGCGGCCTCCTGGAGGGTGAGGCGCGCGAAGGTGAGCACGGTGCGGGCGGTCATGGGCGCTCCTCGTCGTGACCGGTGCGGAGGATGTCCAGCAACCGCTCTTCCAGGCTGATCCGTACGGGTTCGACGGCGTGGACGCGCACCCCGAGGCCGACCAGGTCCGCCACGAGGCCCGGCACGGCGCCGCTCTCCTCCTCGGCGGGGAGCACGACGGTGAAGGCGTCCCCGCTGCGGGTCGTCCGGCCGACGGCGGCCAGCCGCGCCGCCGCCCGCTCGCCCACCCCGTCGAGCCGCAGCCGCAGCTCGCGCCGGCCGAGCAGTTCCGGGAGGGTGCCGGACGCGGCGATCCGCCCCTGGTCGAGGATGACGACGCGGTCGCAGACCCGTTCGACCTCGCCGATGAGGTGCGAGTTGAGCAGGACGGCGACCCCGCGCTCCCGGAGGGAGAGCAGCAGGTCGCGGACGTCGGCGCGGCCGACCGGGTCCAGGGCGCTCGTCGGCTCGTCGAGGACGACCAGCTCGGGCCGGGCGACCAGCGCGACGGCCAGCCCGAGGCGCTGCTGCATGCCCTTGGAGAAGCCGCCCACCCGGTCCCCCGCGCGGTCGGCGAGGCCGACGGTGCCCAGGCACTCGCGCCGCTCCGCCTCCGGCACCGCGACGCCCGCGAGCCGGACGTGCAGGGCCAGCACCTCGGCGGCGGTGAGCCACGGCTGGTACCGGAAGAGCTCCGGGAGGTAGCCGACGCGGGAGCGGGAGCGCGGGTCCCGCGCGGAGCGTCCGAGCAGCAGCACCTCCCCCGCGTCGGGCCGGACGAGGCCGAGCAGCATCTTGATGACGCTGGTCTTCCCCGCCCCGTTGGGGCCGAGGAGCCCCATCACCTCTCCGCGTCCGACCGTGAAGGACACGCCGTCCACCGCCGTCCGCCGCCGGTAGCGCTTGTGCAGGCCCGAGCACCACACCGCGGGCGAGGGCGGCAGGTCGGAGATCATCGCCTCCGCGTCGTGGAGTTCGGTCACGGCTCCCACCTCAGTCCGCGGGCCACCGCCAGCACCTCGTCGGCGCTCAGCGAGCCGACCACTCCGGTGACGAAGCCGCCGTCCACCCACAGCACGCCCGCCATCACGCCGTCGCGCGTGGTGAGCACCGTGCCCGGCACCCCGTTGACGTCCGCGGTGCGGGTCGTCTGCTTCCACGCCTTCACGACCAGGGGCAGCGTCGTCCCCTGGCCGGAGAAGCCGCGCAGCTGCGACGCGACGGTCTCCGGCAGGCCGGGCATGGCGAGCAGGTAGTCGCGGGCCGTCTCGAACGGGACGCCCGAGGAGTAGGCGCGGGGTGCGACCGCGCGGCCCACCATCAGCGCCGGTACGCCGCGCGCCTCCGACCAGATCGCGACGAGCCCGGGACCGGCCGTCAGCCGGAACCGGCTGCCGTCGAGGCCCGGAGGCGGTGGCGGCAGCTTCTCGCCGACGGCCTCGGCGGTCCGCGCGGCCTTGCTCGTCGAGAAGGTGAAGGTCGCGCTCACCTTGTCGCCGACCTGGAACGTCGGCTCTCCCGTCACGCCGCGGGGCGGATCGGCCACCAGGGGGACGGGGAGGCCGGTGGCCTCGCGGGCCGCGTCGGCGTCGGGGACCGCGCGCCGGTCGGCCTTCTCCTTGATGGCGACCTCGCCGTAGGCGGAGAGTTCGGGCAGCTGGAGGAAGTCGGCCTGGCTGATCGTGACCGGCGCGACCCGCTCGGTGCGGAAGACCTGCAGCCAGTCCGCGGCGGCCGCGGCGCCGACCCCGGTCAGGATCGCGGCGGCTCCGGCGACGGCGGCGACCGGGCTGCGCAGCCACGCGCGCCACCGGGAGGCGCGGGCGGCGGCCACCCGCCGCGGCTCGTCGGCGGCGGCCGCGCGGGACAGGCGGGGCCACCCTTCGTCGACGTCGGGGGCGACCTCGAAGCGCACCGCCGCGCCGACGGCCACCGCGTCCTCCCGGACGGCCGCCAGCCCGGACAGGCACGCCTGGCATCCCGCGACGTGCTCGCGGTCGGCGTCGGCGACGCCGTCCGGCTCGTCGAGGAGCCGGCGCAACGTGCCGTCAGTCGGATGACGCATGACGGTTCAACTCCTTGCGTAGGGCGGACTCGGCGCGCCGCACGGTGGTGCCCACGCTGCCGGGGGAGAGATCGAGGGCGGCCGCCACCTCGGCGTAGCTCAGGCCGCTGTGCCGCAGCACCAGCGCGACCGCCTGCCTCCGGGGCAGCCGTGCCAGCGCCGCCCGCACGCGGCGGCGCTCCTCACGGGTCACGACGGTGTCCGCGATGTCGGGTGAGACGGATTCGTCTTTCCCGGCCGCCTCCTCGCGGGAGGCGCGGCGGCGGCCGGAGCGAAGGTGGTTCAGCGCGGTGTGCGCCGCGGCGACGGACAGCCACCCCGCCGCCTCCCCCGCCGGGACCGCGGAGCGCCCGAACGCCAGGAACACCTCCTGGGCCACGTCCTCGGCCTCGTCCCGGGCGCCCAGGACCCGGGCCGCCACCGCGACGACCCGCGGGTAGGCGGCACGGAACACCTGCTCGAGATCGGGCCGGACGGCCGGCGCGGTATCACCGCGCTCTGCGGACTCCACGTCTTTCACACCTTCGAAGCACCGCCCGGGCCCCGAATGTGACAACCGCCCCCGGGGTCACCTTCCGCCCGAACGCCGCCGCCCCCAGTACCGCACCGCGTACGCCGCCCCCAGCAACACGGCGAACCCGACGAACCAGGCCAGGACATCGGGTTCCTCCCAGCGGAAGATCCCCACGAACAGCGACACCATCGACGCCCAGAACAGCGCCGCCACCACTCCTCGGACCGCTCCCTCGCTCATGTCTCCTACCTACCACCCCGGCTCGCCGGGGAAGCCCGCGGCCGGTCGGCTGCCACCGTCGAGATGCGACAAAAAAAGCTGACCACCCGGTCGCGCAGGCCCTTGCTCAGCGCACGGGCGGCCGACGGCTTTGGACGTTTTCTACAACTGAAGCCGCGTAGCGTGCGCTGTCTCCGACATGGCGCCGAGCGCCGGTAGGCGGGAAGGTGGTGAACACTGCCGGGACCGCCGTGCCCCGGATTCGCACATCGTTGGTCTGCAGAAGGGCGCTCTCGCGTGTTCAGTCGCATTGCCATCGTCAACCGCGGTGAGGCCGCCATGCGGCTCATCCATGCCGTACGGGACCTCGCCGCGGAGACCGGAGCGCGGATCGAGACCGTGGCCCTGCACACCGACGTCGACCGGACGGCGGCCTTCGTCCGGGAGGCCGACCTGGCCTACGACCTCGGTCCCGCGTCCGCGCGCCCGTACCTCGACCTGAAGGCGCTGGAGCGCGCGCTGGTGGCGACCAAGGCCGACGCCGCGTGGGTCGGCTGGGGCTTCGTCGCCGAGGACCCGGCCTTCGCCGAGCTGTGCGAGGAGATCGGCGTGGCCTTCGTCGGGCCGAGCCCGGACGCCATGCGCAAGCTCGGCGACAAGATCGGCGCGAAGCTGATCGCCGAGGAGGTCGGCGTGCCGGTCGCGCCGTGGAGCCGCGGCTCGGTGGACACCCTGGAGGCCGCCCTGGCGTCGGCCGCCGAGGTCGGCTACCCGCTGATGCTCAAGGCGACCGCGGGCGGCGGCGGGCGCGGCATCCGCGTGATCACCAACGAGGCCGAGCTCGCCGACGCCTACGAGCGCACCAGCCAGGAGGCGGCGCGGGCGTTCGGCAGCGGCGTGGTCTTCCTGGAGCGCCTGGTCACCGGCGCCCGGCACGTCGAGGTCCAGGTGATCGCCGACGGGCAGGGCACCGCGTGGGCGCTGGGCGTGCGCGACTGCTCGGTGCAGCGGCGCAACCAGAAGATCATCGAGGAGTCGGCCTCGCCGGTGCTCTCCCCCGAGCAGACCGCCGAGCTGAAGTCCTCGGCCGAGCGGCTCGCCGTCGCGGTCGGCTACCGCGGCGCGGCGACCGTGGAGTTCCTCTACCACCCGGGCGACCGGCTGTTCGCGTTCCTGGAGGTCAACACCCGCCTCCAGGTCGAGCACCCCATCACCGAGTCGACCACCGGGTTCGACCTGGTCCGCGCCCAGCTGCACGTGGCCTCCGGCGGCAGGCTCGAGGGCGAGCCCCCGGCCGAGCGCGGCCACGCCGTCGAGGCGCGGCTGAACGCCGAGGACCCCGACCGCGACTTCGCCCCCTCCCCCGGCCGCATCGCCCGCCTCGACCTCCCGGCCGGGCCGGGCATCCGGGTGGACACCGGCGTCGGCGAGGGCGACACGATCCCCGCGGACTTCGACTCGATGATCGCCAAGATCATCGCCTACGGCCGCGACCGCGACGAGGCGCTCGCCCGGCTGCGCCGCGCGATGACCGAGACCACCGTCGTCATCGAGGGCGGCACCACCAACAAGAGCTTCGTGCTGGACCTGCTGGACCAGCCCGAGGTCATCGACGCCTCCGCCGACACCGGCTGGATCGACCGCGTCCGCGACCAGGGCGGCCTTGTCTCCCACCGGCACTCCGCCGTCGCGCTGGCGGCCGCCGCCATCGAGGCCTACGAGGAGGAGGAGCGCGCCGAGCGGCAGCGGCTGCTGTCCACGGCCTTCGGCGGGCGCCCGCAGGTGCAGCACGAGAGCGGCCGCCCGCTGGACCTGAAGCTGCGCGGCGCCTCCTACCGGGTGCGCGTCGCGCGGGTCGGGCCGCACCGCTTCCGGGTCGGCGTCGAGGCCGGCGAGGACGTGCGCACCGCCGACGTCGAGCTGGAGCGCTTCGACCGGCACACCGGGCGGATCTCCGTCAACGGCACCCGCTACCGCCTGCTCACCGGCACGCACGGGCCGATCCACCTCGTCGAGGTCGACGGCGTGACGCACCGGGTCAGCCGCGACGAGGGCGGCGTCGTGCGCTCCCCCGCGCCCGCGCTGGTCGTCGCCACCCCGCTGGAGGTCGGCGCCGAGGTCGAGGCGGGCGCCCCGGTGCTGGTGCTGGAGAGCATGAAGATGGAGACGGTGCTGCGCGCGCCGTTCAAGGCGCGGCTGAAGGAGTGCGCCGTCTCCGTGGGCAGCCAGGTGGAGACCGGCGCGCCGCTGCTGCGGCTGGAGCCGCTCGCCGACGAGGAGGCCGAGGAGTCGGCGGCCGTGGCGTCCGTCGAGCTGGACCTGCCCGCCGAGCCCGCGACGATCCCCGCGGCCGAGCGCGCCGCGCGCGGCCGGGAGGACCTGCGCAGCCTGCTGCTGGGCTTCGACGTCGACCCGCACGACGAGCGCCGGGTCCTGGACGGCTACCTCGCCGCGCGCCAGGCGTCCGCCGAGGAGGGCCGCCCGACGCTCGCCGGCGAGCTCGAACTCGTCGGGGTGTTCGCCGACCTGGCCGAGCTGAGCCGCAACCGCCCGTCGGGCGAGGACGACGAAGGCCACGTGCACAGCGCCCGCGAGCACTTCCACACCTATCTGCAGAGCCTGGACGTCGAGCGCGCCGGGCTGCCGGAGGCGTTCCGCTCCCGGCTCGCCAAGGCCCTCGGCCACTACGGCGTCACCGAGCTGGAGCGCTCTCCCGAGCTCGAAGCCGCGGTGTTCCGCATCTTCCTCGCCCAGCAGCGCGCGTCCGCCGACGCCGCCGCCGTCACGGCGCTGCTGCGGGCCTGGCTGGCCGAGCCCGCGCCGGACGCGCTGCTGCGCGAGCCCGCGAGCGTCGCGCTGGAGCGGCTGACGTCCGCGACGCAGGTGCGCTTCCCCGCGATCGCCGACCTGGCGCGCGGCGTGCTGTTCGCCTGGTTCGGCCAGCCGCTGCTGCGCCGCAACCGCGCCCGCGTCTACGCCGACGTCCGCAGGCACCTGCGCCACCTGGACGCCGACCCGCGGTCGGCCGACCGCGCCGAGCGCGTCGCCGAGATGGTGCGCAGCACCGAGCCGCTGGTGCGGCTGCTGGGGCAGCGGCTCGTCCGCGACGACTCCGACAACGCCGTCATGCTGGAGGTCCTGACCCGCCGGTACTACGGCAACAAGGGCCTCACCGGCGTCCGCACCCGCGAGGCGGGCGGCTGCTCGTTCGTCGTCGCCGAGCGCGCGGGCTCGCACCTGGTCTCCGCCGCGGTGCGCTTCGAGGCGCTGGGCGGCGCGCTGCGCGGCCTGGCAGAGCTGGCGGACGGCGGCGCCCCCCTCGACGCCGACGTCTACCTCTCCTGGGAGGGGCAGCCGGAGGACTTCGACGCGATGGCGGCGGCGCTGCAGGAGGTCGTCGGCGCCCACCCGCTGCCCGGGCAGGTCCGCAGGCTCACCGCCACCGTCGCGGGCAGCCACGGCGCGGTGATGCACCACCACTTCACGTTCCGCCCGTCGGCCACCGGCATGGTCGAGGAGCGGCTGATCCGCGGCCTGCACCCGCACATCGCCCAGCGGATGCAGCTGGAGCGGCTGCACCGGTTCGACCTGACCCGGCTGCCGTCCCTGGACGAGGAGGTCTACCTCTTCCGCGCCGTGGCGCGCGAGAACGCCTCCGACGACCGGCTCGTGGCGTTCGCGCAGGTGCGCGACCTGACCGCGCTGCGCGAGCAGGACAGCAGGCTGCTGTCGCTGCCCACGGCCGAGTACACCGTCTCGGCCTGCCTCGACTCGATCCGCCGGGCGCAGTCGCGGCGGCCTTCCAAGACCCGCTTCAACACCAACCGCGTGGTCGTCTACGTCTGGCCGCCGAGCGACCTGTCCCGCGAGGAGCTGGGCATGCTCGCCGAGCGGATCCTGCCGCGGGCCGCGGGCTCGGGCGTGGAGGAGATCCTCTTCATCGCCCGCGAGCGCGACCCGCAGACCGGCGAGCTGGTCAAGACCTCCATGCGGATCTCCTTCGACGCCACCGGCGGCGCCGAGCTGACCTTCGGCGAGCCGCCGACCGAGCCGGTCGAGCCGCTCGACGACTACCGCCTCAAGGTGCTGCGCGCCGCCGCCCGCAACACCGTGTACCCCTACGAGCTGACCGGTCTGCTCGGCCACTTCACCGAGCACGACCTCGACGAGGACCACGCGCTGGTGCCCGTCGACCGGCCCAAGGGGCGCAACACCGCGGCGATCGTCGCGGGCGTCGTCACCACGCCGACCACCCTGCACCCGCAGGGCGTCACCCGCGTGGTGCTGCTGGGCGACCCGACCAAGTCGCTCGGCGCGCTGTCGGAGCCCGAGTGCCGCCGCGTGATCGCGGCGCTGGACCTCGCCGAGCGGATGCGGGTGCCGCTGGAGTGGTACGCGCTGTCCTCCGGCGCCCGGATCTCCATGCAGTCCGGCACCGAGAACATGGACTGGGTGGCCGCGGCCCTCAAGCGGATCGTGGAGTTCACCCAGGACGGCGGCGAGATCAACATCGTGGTCGCGGGCATCAACGTCGGCGCTCAGCCGTACTGGAACGCCGAGGCGACCATGCTCATGCACACCAAGGGCGTCCTGGTGATGACGCCGGACTCGGCGATGGTGCTCACCGGCAAGCAGTCCCTGGACTTCTCCGGCGGCGTCTCGGCCGAGGACAACTTCGGCATCGGCGGCTACGACCGGGTGATGGGCCCCAACGGCCAGGCGCAGTACTGGGCCCCGAACCTGCTGGCGGCGCGGGACGTGCTGATGGAGCACTACGCCCACTCCTACGTCGCGCCGGGCGAGGACGCGCCGCGGCGGGCGCCGAGCCACGACCCCGTCGACCGCGACATCTCGGGCTTCCCGCACGCGGTGGAGGGCAGCGACTTCACCACCGTCGGCGAGATCTTCTCCGCCGAGGCCAACCCCGACCGCAAGAAGCCGTTCGACATCCGCACGGTGATGCGGGCGCTGTCCGACCAGGACCACCCGGTGCTGGAGCGCTGGGCGGGCATGGCCGACGCCGAGACCGCGGTCGTGCAGGACGTGCACCTGGGCGGCGTCCCGGTGTGCCTGCTGGGCATCGAGTCCCGCTCGGTGCAGCGGCGCGGCTTCCCGCCCACCGACGGCCCCGACGCCTACACCGCGGGCACGCTGTTCCCCCGCTCGTCCAAGAAGGCGGCGCGGGCGATCAACGCGGCCAGCGGCAACCGGCCGCTGGTGGTCCTGGCGAACCTGTCGGGCTTCGACGGCTCGCCCGAGTCGATGCGCAGCCTCCAGCTGGAGTACGGCGCCGAGATCGGCCGCGCGATCGTGAACTTCCGCGGGCCCATCGTGTTCTGCGTGATCTCGCGGTACCACGGCGGCGCGTTCGTGGTCTTCTCCAAGGCCCTGAACCCGAACATGACCGTGCTGGCGCTGGAGGGCTCGTTCGCCTCGGTGCTCGGCGGCGCCCCCGCGGCCGCGGTGGTCTTCGCCGGCGACGTGGGCGCCCGCACCGCCTCCGACCCGCGCGTCCGCGAGCTGGAGGCGCGCCTGGCGGCCGCCTCCGGCCCCGAGCGGGCCGCGCTGCTCGCCGAGCTCGGCGAGCAGCGCACGTCGGTGCGCGCCGAGAAGATCGGCGAGGTCGCCGCGGAGTTCGACGGCGTGCACGACATCCGCCGCGCCGTCGAGGTCGGCTCCGTCGACGCCGTCATCAGCGCGGCGGAGATGCGCCCGCGCATCATCGAGGCGATCCGGTCGCGCCTGGACTGATCCGCGCGCGCCCGGTCGGGGGGGGGGGGGGGGGGGGCGCGGCCCGGCGGCGTCCCTGCGCAGGGGCGCCGCCGGGCCTCGGCCGTTCTGGGCTCCGGCCCGTTCACGGGCCGCTGGCCGCTCACGGGCGTCGGCCCCGTTTGCGGGCCGCTCTGGTCGAGGTGTGCTTCGACTTCCTTGCCGGTCAAGGTGTTCTTCACCTTCTCCGGTGTCTCCGGTGACCGCGCGGAGGGTACGGCGACGGGGTGAGTGATACGCCGCGCGCCCTGCTGTTCGATGTCGACGGGACCCTGGTCGACAGCAACTACCTGCACACCGTGACGTGGTGGCAGGCCTTCCGGCAGGCGGGGCACGACGTGCCGATGGCCGCGATCCACCGGTCGATCGGGATGGGCTCGTCGCTGCTGGTGGACTCCCTGCTCCCCGACGACCGCGACAAGGACCGGGACTCCGCCGTCAAGGCCTCCCACACCGCCCTCTACGCGACGTACTGGTCGCGCCTCCAGCCGCTGGAGGGCGCCGCCGACCTGCTGCGGGCCTGCAAGAGCCGCGGCCTGCGGGTGGTGCTGGCCAGTTCCGCCGACGAGGCCGAGTTCACCCACCTCCTGCGCGCCCTGAACGCCGACGACGTCATCGACGCCTCCACCTTCAGCGGGGACGTCGAGCACGCCAAGCCCGCCCCCGACCTCGTCCAGGTCGCCCTGGAGAAGGCGGAGGTGCCCCCGTCGCAGGCCCTGTTCGTCGGTGACACCGTCTGGGACGTCCAGGCCGCCGGGAAAGCCGGTGTCCCCTGCGTGGCGGTCCTCAGCGGCGGCATCGGCCGCGACGAGCTGAAGGCCGCCGGCGCCGTCGCCGTCTACGACGGCCCCGCCGACCTCCTGTCCCACCTCGACACCGCCCTCAACACCCTCAACGCCCGGTGACGAAACCTGAAGAGCCCGCCATGACCGTCTACGGCGTCGAGGAGGCCGCCGCCTTCTTCCGGGAGCGGTCGGCGGCCAAGGGCGCCAGTTCGCGCCACTGCTCCATCGGCGAGGCGGCCGGGTCGGCGGTCAGGACCTGGAGGCAGACGTGGTCGGCGCCGGCCGCGAAGTGCTCCTGGACACGCTTGTCGATCGCCTCGAGGTCGCCGCGGACGACGATGGCGTCCACGAGCCGGTCGCTCGGCCCGCCGCCGGGACCGCCGAAGAAGTCGTCCTCGCCGAAGCCGAGCCGTTCCAGGTTGGCGCGCTGGTGCGGAGCCAGGTCCGTGTAGCCCGCGACGTGGGCGCGCGCGGTCATGCGCGCCCGGTCGGGATCGCCGTCCAGGACGACCGCCTGCTCCACGCCGAGGAAGGCGTCGGGGCCCATGATCCGCCTGGCCCGCGCGGTGTGCTCGACCGGAACGAAGTAGGGGTGGGCGCCCCACGCCCGTTCCGCCGCCAGCTCCAGCATCCTCGGCCCGAGCGCCGCCAGCACCCGGCGGGGCGCGGGGTCGGGGACCGGCCCGTGGGCGGGCACCGCGTCCATGGCGTCCAGGTAGGCGCGCATGGTCGCCACCGGACGGCCCATGGCCGGCACCGCGTAGCCGTCGACCTGCATGGGCCGGTCGTCGACCCTGTGCCCGCCGAGGCCGAGCAGGTAGCGGCCCGGGAACGCCTCGCCCAGCGCCCGTTCGGCGGTCGCCATCGCGATCGGGTTCCGGAAGGCGATGTTGGCGATGCCCGCCGCGACGGTGATCCGCCGCGTCGCGCTCAGCAGCAGCCACGCCTGGCCGACGCTGTCCCTGCCGAACGCCTCCCCGAACCAGATCGCCCCGTACCCCAGCTCCTCGATCTCGGCGGCAGCCTCCCGGACCCGCGCCGCCGGCCACCCCTCGAACGCGAAGGTCCAGATCCCCACCCGCCCCGGCTTCCCCGAGCTCCCCTGCTTCTCCTGCGCCATCACCAGCCCCCCTCCAATTCCGGAGAACTTCTCCGTTTACATCTCGGGATAATACGGAGAACCTCTCCGTTTGGCTACCCACCCTCTTGCCCGGAGGATGGAGAGGTGACAGCCGACGGCCGGACACCCCCGGCGCCAGGACCCCGCAAACGCGCCGACGCCCGCCGCAACCGCGAACGCCTCCTGGCGGCCGCCCGCGAGACCTTCGCCGAGGAGGGCCCCGACGCCTCCCTCAACGAGATCGCCCGCCGCGCCGGCGTGGGCCCCGGCACCCTCTACCGCCACTTCCCCACCCGCCAGGCCCTCCAGTCCGCGGTCCTCGCCGACCGCATCGCCCGCCTGCGCGCCCAGGCCGACGACCTCACCGCCACCGCTTCACCCCACGAGGCGCTCACCACCTGGCTCCACGCGTTCCTGGCCCACGCCCGAGGCGACCACGGCCTGACCGGCTCCCTCCTCACCGCCCCCCTCGACCCGGGCTTCGACTGCCACGCGGCCATCCGGGAGGCGGCGGAGAACGTCCTCTCCCGCGCCCAGCACGCGGGCACGGCCCGCCCGGACGTCTCAGCGGACGACCTGATCCGCCTCACGGTCGGCATCGCCCTCTCCACCGGGCAGGGCGATGCCGACCCCGCCCGGCCCGACCGGCTCCTCGCCCTCGTCCTGGACGCCGTACGCACCCCGCCCGGCCTGAAGCACACGCCCGACCCGACCTGAAGCCGCCGCCAGGCCCCGCCCCAGGACGCACGCGTTCGGCCCACCAGGCACACGACCGGTGTCGCCCCTTCCGAGGTCGGCGGCACCGGCTCCTCAGCCCACGTGGCCCTCCGGCCCGTGGAGACCGTGTCACCGGTGGACGGAACAGTGAGGAAGGCGGGCAGCCGCGACGACGGCGACCACAGGCCGTGTCGGCCGGTGGGGCCGGGTTCGCCCACCGCGGTCAGCCCGCGAGCCCGCCCCGCCTGATCCCGCCGACCAGCACGCCGAACGCCCGGCGGCTCACCACGAGCCTCGGGCCTTCCGGATCCTTCGAGTCGCGGACGCCCACGGCCGACGGCAGAGCGGCGAGCTCGACGCAGTTGGCGTGGTCACCGCCGGTGTGGCTGCTCTTACGCCACCTGGCGGAGGAGAAATCCCTGTCGTTCACATCGACTCCAAGATGCCGCGAACGCATTCTTCGGATTCCGTCCCCGATAGCGCCATCGACGCAATCATGTCGAACTCCACTCTCAAATTCGTTACCCGGGGACCCGCCCCAGTGAGGTTTCCCTGACCGCTCGCCCCCTCCTCACTCGAGCTGGTTTTCATGGTCTCGCGGCCGCCCGCGGCCTTGCGGATGGCGTTCTCTTCGAGAAGGACGGAGACCCCGGGCGGATCCTCCCGGTCGAAGACCTCTTGACGGACCATGCGGTTCGCCACCAGCGCGTCCACCTTGTTCGCCCTTTTGCCCGAGCGGAGAACGTGGCGGGCGTGGTCCTCGGTCTGGAACAGACCGGCGACGAGGAATTGGGAATAGATCTTGATCAATGACGCGCGCGTGCTTCTTCGTCGGAGTACTCCGCGAATCCCGGCGGCAGGCCGGTCTCCTCGATAAGACGCGGAAAGAGGCCCTCGAAGAACTCGTCCGGGCCGAGGGCTGCGTCGAGGGCCCGGGAGAGGCGCAGGGCGGGACGCCGGACGGCGTTCTCGAGGTGCCCGATGAGCTGCGGGGAGACGCGGACCATCGCGGCGAGGGCGGGTTGGCTGAGCCCGGCGCCCTCACGGTGGCGTTTGAGGTGGAAGGCATAGAACTCCCTGATCGAACGGGCGGGATCGATCTGGGTCATCGGTGCCCGCCATGGTCTCCGGAACGCCGTAGAGGCAGGTGCTCACATGTAGACGCGATTTCGCTCCAGAGCGTAATCGCCTCGGTTCACGATGAGAGCGGAATCCGGACGGCCGTCTCACCGATGGGCACCCGATGACGAACCACGTTTCTTCACTCCATGTGCGGACTTATCCGCCCACGCCGTCCGCCGCCCGCGCCTGCCGGGACCTCCTGCGCGACCTGCTGGAGCGGTGGGGGCTGGCCGAGTTCTACGAGTCCGCCGCGCTGGTGCTGACCGAACTCGTCTCCAACCCGATCCGCTCCGAAAGCCCCGTCGAGGTCGCGTTCTGCCGGTGCGGCGCCGCGACGGTGCGCGTCGAGGTCCACGACCGTGCTCCCGGGCGTCCCGAGGCGGTCGCCGCCGAAGACGACGAGGAAAGCGGGCGCGGGCTGCTCCTCGTGGGGGCGCTGGCCGTCGAGTGGGGCTGGCGCCCGGCTTCGGACGGCAAGGTCGTCTACGCCGTTCTCTCCGGGGAGTCGCTCCATGCGGAGGATGCGGCCGCCCTGCTTCGGGGAGGGTTTCTCTCCTGCGGTTCTCAGATGGACGAGTACGGCTGATGCCGTCCGCCCGCCGTCTGTTCGCGGCGGGCGGGCGGCATCCGGCCGGGCCGGCGGCCGCGGGCGGGTCAGTCGGAGGTGGTGAAGGCCCGGACGTTGCCGTTCTTGTCCTGGCCGGTGGCCAGGAGACCGCCGGGGAGAGCGGTCAGCCGGATGTTCCGGAAGGCTTGGGAACCGGGGTGGTCCCGCACCCAGGCGGTGCCGTTCCAGCGGTGGAGGTAGTAGTCACTGGAGCCCAGCGGGGCGTCCATGACGGTCCACAGGTCGCCCTGCGCGGTCCCCGCCGTGGGGAGGGGCGCGGACGGGAACCGCTGCCAGGACGAGCCGTCCCAGTGCAGGTTCATTTCTTTGTCCTCGTAGGTCGGCTCTTCGGGGATGACCTGGACCCAGGGGCCGGAGGGGTCGGCGTTCGAACTGGTGCCGCCGCCCTTGTATCCGGCCGGGTAGGGGGTCGTCGTCCAGGACGAGCCGTCCCACCGGGCGAGGCCGCTCCCCGCGGCGGTCCAGCCGGTGTCGGGGCCGGTCGCGTGGAAGACGGGGCCGAAACCACCCGGCGGGGGCGCGATGCTCTTCCACGCGGTGCCGTCGAAGTGCCTCAGCCACCTGCCGCCCTGCGCCCACGCCCCACCTGAGGGGTAGGTGTCCAGGTCCCAGACGTCGCCCAGCTCGTAGGTCGTCCAGGCGCCGTCCTTGCGGCGGGAGACCTTGCCGTCCTCCATGAGCCAGAGGGCATCGGCCTCGGCGGACAACTGGCGGCGGCGCGCCCGTTCGAACGGGGCGGGCGGGTCGACCGTGTTCCACTTCGTCCCGTCCCAGTGGGCGAGGTAGGTGGTGCCCTCCCGGCCGTTGGTGTGGCGGTAGCCGCTGATCCAGACGTCCGAGGCCGACACGGCGTCCACGTCCTGGAGCGCGCCGTCGCCGTCCAGGCCGTGAGTGGCGACGTTCTTCCACTTCGTGCCGTCGAAGCGCTGCAGCACGGGCTTGGGCGGCACGTCGAGGAGGACGATCTGGGAGGCGTCCGGCGAGATGCCCGTCGGGACACTGACGTACTTCGTCCGCTGGAAGCCGACGGCCCACGCTCCCCCGTCCCCGGTGCCCTCCACGTCGGCGAAGTGGCGGTCCGGCCAGGTGAACGCCGGAGCCACCTGCGTCCACTCCTCCGCCGCCTGCGCCGTTCCGGGAGCGGCCAGCAGCCCCACGGCGATCACCGCCGCACTTGCAATTCTCTGCATTCTCATGCTCACCACCCTGGTGAGTGGAACGTCGCGTTTCTTGTCACTTCGCATACGATCAGGGGGTCCCGAATTCCCGTCAGCTGGACAAACGGGTTCGTTCTGTATGCCTCGCTCGGGCGGGTGAGCAGTGTCCTCATCCCCGCGGCGGAGGTGTTTCCCCCTTTGCGGGGAGGGAATTGCGGTCCGTGATTTCTACACTCACCGGCATGGACGTTGCTGGTCGCGGGCGGAGTTGGCCCGCCTATACGTTGGCGGTTCTGTTCCTCGGTTACGCCGCGGGAAAAGCGGCTTTCGCTCTGCAGGACCGACTCGGGTTTCCGGGCGGCCCGCCTGTTTCCGCCGCCGAGACCGAGAGCTATTTCCTGGACGCGGCCACCGCGCAGTGGTTCGCGTGCGCGTCCGGGGTGCTGGGCGCGTGCGTCGTTCTCGCGACGGTCACGACGGCGGGGCGCGGGGTGCCGAGGCCGCTGATGCTGCTCGTGCTGGCCGGGATGCTGGTGGCGGTCGGGGGCGGGACGGGGATCATGATCCTGGACGGGTTCGTCGGAGTCGGCGTGGGCTGGCGGTGGTATCACGGGGTCCTGGGCGTCCTGGTGCTCGGGCTGTTCCTGGAGACGACCCGGTCCTACGTGGCGGTGACGCGGCGTGTCGCGGGCTGACCGGGCGCGGGTGGGCGCGTACGGGGCGGCGGTGTGCGCGGCGGCGTACGGGTCGATGAAACTCTCTCAGGCGCTGGGGGCCAACGCGCTGGCCGACAAGGACCCGCTGCCTCCGCACCTGCGCGAGATGCTGCTCGACCGCCACCCCCTGTTCGTGGCGAGCCACTGGCTGCTGGCCTGCGCGGCGGCCGTCGGTGTCGTCGTCGCGCTGGCCTCCGTGCGGCCCTGGGGCGCGCGGTTCCCGCGCCTGCCGCTGCGCGTGATCGCCTGGACACTGGGCGTCTTCATGATCGTCCGAGCGGTCGGAACGTGGGAGTCCGGCCTGGTCGGCGACTCGCTGCTGCTGGCCGGACTCCGCGACGCACCGGCTGAACACACCGAGCTCGCGTTCATGCTGGCACGCTGGGACCTGCTGCTGTGGTCCCCGTTCTTCCTGGTCTGGGGCATCTGCTGGGCGATGACCGGCCGACGGCTGGGCCGCCGCGACCCGGCCGACGGCGGACACGGCCCGGCCACCATCGAGCACAACCCGACCACCGTCGGACACGATCCGACCGCCGTCGGGCAAGGCCCGGCTGATGACGGGCAGGGCCCGAACTCCAACGAACGCGACCCAGCCGTTGTCGGACAGTGCCCGAACTCCGACGGGCACGGTCCGGAGGCCGACGAGCGCGACCCGGACACCGACGGATGCGGCCCTGCCGACGACGGGCATGTCATGGGCGACGGCGACGGGCATGGTCCGGGCGGCGGTGGCTTCGCGGGGGCGCGGTGATCGGGCTCCACGCAGGGGGTTGTCGGGGGTTCGGGTTGGACACAGTGGCAGGTGGGTTTTCCACAGCGTCCAAGGGTCGTGGGTGGGGGGCGGGGTTAGCGTGGGGGTATGGACGTGACTCCTTTCTGGGTGGCCGGGAAGGCCGCCACCGGTGATGAGCGGGTGAGCGTGGCCCACCCTTATGACGGGCGGGAGGTCGGGGTCGTCTCGGTGCCGACCGAGGCGCAGGTCGAGGAGGCGCTCGCGGCGGCGTACGCGGTGCGGCGGGAGGCGGCGGCGCTGCCGTTGCATGTGCGGGCGGAGGCGTTGGCGCACGTGTCGCGGCGGTTGGAGGAGCGCAAGGAGGAGCTGGCGCGGCTGATCACCGGGGAGAACGGGAAGCCGCTGCTGTGGGCGCGGGCCGAGGTGGGGCGGGCGGTGTCGGTGTTCCGGTTCGCGGCCGAGGAGGCGCGGCGGTGGAGCGGGCAGGTGCAGCGGCTCGACACCGATCCGGGCGGGGCCGGGCGGATGGCCTACACGGCGCGGGTGCCGTACGGGCCGGTGCTGGCGATCACGCCGTTCAACTTCCCGCTGAACCTGACGGCGCACAAGGTGGCACCGGCGATCGCGGTGGGGGCGCCGGTCGTCGTCAAGCCGGCGCCCGCCACGCCGCTGTCGGCGCTGGTGCTCGGGGAGCTGCTGGCCGAGACGGGGCTCCCGGAGGGCATGTTCTCCGTTCTTCCGGTGCCGAACGAGCGGGCGTCGGCGCTCGTCCAGGACGAGCGGCTGCCGATCGTCTCCTTCACCGGGTCGGGGCCCGTCGGATGGTCGATCAAGGACTCGGCGCCGCGCAAGCACGTGGTGCTGGAGCTGGGCGGGAACGCGGCGGCCGTGGTCTGCCCGGACGCCGACCTCGACTGGGCGGCGCAGCGGATCGCGCTGTTCGCCAACTACCAGGCGGGGCAGTCCTGCATCGCGGTCCAGCGCGTCTACGCCGTCGGCGACGCCTACGACGCGCTGCTGCCCAAGGTCGTCGCGGCGGTCGAGGGCCTGGTCACCGGCGACCCGTGGCGGGAGGAGACCCAGGTCGGCCCGCTGATCAGCGAAGACGCCGCGAAGCGCGTCGAGAGCTGGGTGGCCGCGTCCGGCGGCGAGGTCCTGACCGGCGGCGTCCGCGACGGCGCCGCCTACTCCCCCACGGTCCTGACCGGTGTGGCCGCCGACTCGCAGGTCTCCTGCGAGGAGGTCTTCGGCCCCGTGCTGTTCGTCGAGCGCGTCGCCGACGTCGACGAGGCGTTCGCGAAGGTCAACGACTCCCGCTACGGCCTCCAGGCGGGCGTGTTCACCCGCGACCTCGCCACCGCCTTCCAGGCCCAGCGCGACCTCGACGTCGGCGGCGTGATCATCGGCGACGTCCCCTCCTACCGCGCCGACCAGATGCCCTACGGCGGCGTGAAGGACTCCGGCACCGGCCGCGAGGGCGTCGCCAGCACCATGGCCGACTTCACCTACGAGAAGGTCATGGTCCTGACCGGCCTCCCCCTCTGACGAAAGGAGACATCACCGACCGCCCTGGCGTGAAGGAACCGACGCCCGGACCGGCCTCCCGCTGCCGAGAAGAGGCGGTGCCGACAGGCCCGCCGCTCCGGACCCCTGGCATGCCGACAGGCCCGCCGCTCCGGACCCCGGCGTGCCGTCCTTCCGCCGTGTCCGTTTTCGGGGTCAGCCCTTCTCGGCGCGGTCGTAGAGGCGGCGGACGGCGTCGCCGAAGTAGGGGCCGTACATGACGCGTTCCTCGTCGGCGTATTTGAAGCTGCTGACCGAGACGATGGTGCCGGTGCCGGTGAGGGGGTCGAAGCCGCTCATCCAGGGGCCTCCGCTGGAGCCCTGGGTGAGGTCGCAGCGCAGGCCCTGGGCCTTGGTCTCGCCGTAGGGGTCGTCGGCGGGGCGGCCGCTGCAGTACGCCAGGCGGCGGCCGTCGTACTTCTCGTAGGAGGGGTAGCCGAAGGTGTACACCTGGCGGCCGCGGGGCTGGGCGAAGGCGATGTCGTTGAAGCCGACGACGTCGGCCACGTGGCGGCCGGCGGAGGGGGCGAGCACGACCATCGCGACGTCGTAGCCGTCGTCCGCGCCGGTCGACCACTGGTCGGGGACGAACATGCGGCGGGCGGTGAAGCCGCCGTGCGGGCCGCCGCCGTCCCGGTAGGCCGGGACGAACACCCAGTTCTCGGCCCACGAGCCGCTGCCGTTCTTGGCGCAGTGCCCGGAGGTGACGACGAGGTCGCGGTTGCTGCTGCGGACGGTGGCCGCCGAGCACAGGAAGTCCTGCCCGTCCATGCTGAAGAACACGCGGCCGACGGTGGCCAGCGCCGAGCCGGGCCACAGCGCGCCGACGTTGGCCAGGTCCGGGACGGCCGGGGCGCCGCGGCCGCGCGCGCGCACCTGCCGGGCGGAGGCGCGGCGGTCGGCCGTCCAGTAGCGCAGCACCCGCTGCTGCTGGATCTGCCCGGCGGGCAGGTCCCGGTAGACGACCGTGTCCGCCGGCGGCTGCACGCTCGCCCCGGTGAGCGCCACCGGGGCGAGGCCGACCAGGCCCGCCAGAAGGCGTGCGATCCAGCTGTCGGTGACCATGGTGCAGCAGTCTGCATCACATGAAGTGATGTCGTGGCTACTTTTGGTGAACTTGCATCTCCCCGGCGTGCCCCGGACACAATGGGCGCCGTGACAGAAGCCGCGGTGGTGACAGACGTGACAGAGATCGTCGTGCTCGGTTCGACGGGCTCGATCGGTACCCAGGCCCTCGACATGGTCGCCCGCAACCCGCGGCGCTTCCGCGTCCGCGCGCTGGCCGCGGGCGGCGGCCGGGTCGACCTCCTGGCGAAGCAGGCGCTGGAGTTCCGGCCGGACGTGGTGGCCGTCGCCAAGGCGACCGCCGCGCAGGACCTCCAGCTCGCCTTCTACGCCGAGGCGAGCAGGCGCGGCTACGCCAAGGGCGAGTTCCGCATCCCCAGGATCGTCGCCGGTCCCGAGGCGGTGGCCGAGGTCGCCGCGCACCCGTGCGACGTGGTGCTGAACGGCGTGACGGGCGCGCTCGGCCTGGCCTCGACGCTGGCCGCCCTCGACGCCGGGCGCACCCTGGCGCTGGCCAACAAGGAGTCGCTGATCGTCGGCGGCCCGCTGGTGAAGGCCAAGGCCAAGCCGGGCCAGATCGTCCCCGTGGACTCCGAGCACTCGGCGCTGGCCCAGTGCCTGGTGGGCGGCACGCACGCGGAGGTGCGGCGGCTGGTGCTGACGGCCAGCGGCGGCCCGTTCCGCGGCCGTTCGCGCGCCGAGCTGGCCGAGGTGACCGTCGCCGACGCGCTGAACCACCCGACGTGGGACATGGGCCCGGTGATCACGGTGAACTCCGCGACGCTGGTGAACAAGGGCCTGGAGGTGATCGAGGCGCACCTGCTGTTCGACATCCCCTTCGACCGCATCGCGGTGATGGTGCACCCGCAGTCGGTGATCCACTCGATGGTGGAGTTCACGGACGGCTCCACGCTGGCCCAGGCGAGCCCGCCGGACATGCGGCTGCCGATCGCGCTGGGGCTGACGTGGCCGGAGCGGATCGAGCGGGCCGACTACGGCATCGACTGGACGAAGGCGCACACGTGGGAGCTCTTCCCGCTGGACGACGAGGCGTTCCCGGCCGTGCAGCTCGCCCGGGAGGTGGGTGAGCGGGGCGGCACCGCACCCGCGGTTTATAACGCGGCTAACGAAGAGTGCGTCGAAGCTTTCCTCTCCGGCACCCTTACATTTCCCGCCATTGTGGATACTGTGGCCGATGTCGTCTCGACACACCAGACAATCCGGACGCCGACGCTTGAAGATGTGCTCGCGGCTGATCAGTGGGCACGGGAGAGCACGCGGCAACGACTGACACAATAGGAACATGAGCGTCGAACTCGGTCTGCCGAAGATCCGTCCCCAGGCTCCCCAGCTCGCCCCGCGCCGCAAGTCGCGCCAGATCATGGTGGGCTCCGTGCCGGTGGGCGGCGACGCCCCCGTGTCCGTGCAGTCCATGACCACGACGCTCACCTCCGACGTCAACGCCACGCTGCAGCAGATCGCCCAGCTGGCCACGGCCGGCTGCCAGATCGTCCGCGTCGCCTGCCCCTCGCAGGACGACGCGGACGCGCTGCCGCAGATCGCGCGCAAGTCGCCGATCCCGGTGATCGCCGACATCCACTTCCAGCCCAAGTACGTCTTCGCCGCCATCGACGCCGGCTGCGCGGCGGTGCGGGTCAACCCCGGCAACATCAAGAAGTTCGACGACAAGGTCGGCGAGATCGCCAAGGCCGCCTCCGCCGCCGGAGTGCCGATCCGCATCGGCGTCAACGCCGGCTCCCTGGACAAGCGCCTGCTGGAGAAGTACGGCAAGGCCACCCCCGAGGCGCTGGTGGAGTCCGCGCTGTGGGAGTGCTCCCTGTTCGAGGAGCACGGCTTCCGCGACATCAAGATCTCGGTCAAGCACAACGACCCGGTCGTGATGATCAGCGCCTACCGGCTGCTGGCCCAGCGGTGCGACTACCCGCTGCACCTGGGCGTCACCGAGGCGGGTCCGGCCTTCCAGGGCACCATCAAGTCGGCCGTCGCCTTCGGCGCGCTGCTGTCGGAGGGCATCGGCGACACCATCCGCGTCTCCCTCTCGGCGCCGCCGGTGGAGGAGATCAAGGTCGGCGCCCAGATCCTGGAGTCCCTGGGCCTGCGCGAGCGCGGCCTGGAGATCGTCTCCTGCCCGTCCTGCGGCCGCGCCCAGGTGGACGTCTACACGCTGGCCGAGCGGGTCACCGCGGGCCTGCAGGGCTTCCCCGTCCCGCTGCGCGTCGCGGTCATGGGCTGCGTCGTCAACGGCCCCGGCGAGGCCCGCGAGGCCGACCTCGGCGTGGCCTCCGGCAACGGCAAGGGCCAGATCTTCGTCAAGGGCGAGGTCATCAAGACCGTCCCCGAGGACCAGATCGTGGAGACCCTCATCGAGGAGGCCCTGCGCATCGCCGAGGAGATGGGCGTGGAGGTCGACCTCGACGACGACTCCGGCCCGGGCGTCCAGGTCGTCACGGCCTCCTGACCACGGCCACCCCTGGCACACCGGTTCCCTCGCCATGCGCAATAGGCTTGTCAGGGAGTGGGCGGCCCTGCCCCGCCCACGGGGCTCCGCCGGGCCGGCAGGCGAGGAGGGTGACGGATCCATGCGGATGCTGGGGTCGCTCCCGGTACGGGTCCTGGACGACCGGTACCGGGGTGAGGTCCTGGCCATCCTGGACGCCGCGCCGCTCAGCAACGTCTTCGTCAGCTCCCGCGTGCACCAGGCGGGGCTGGAGCCGGGCAGGCTCGGCGCGCAGATGTGGGGCTACTGGCGGGACGGCCGCCTGGAGTCGCTGTGCTACGCCGGCGCCAACCTCATCCCCGTCAACGCCGGGCCGGACGCCCTGCGCGCCTTCGCCGACCGCGCCCGCGTCCAGGGCCGCCGGTGCAGCTCCATCGTGGGCCCCGTGCACGCCGTCCGCGAGCTGTGGGGGATGCTGGAGCCCTACTGGGGCCCGGCCCGCGCGGTCCGCGCCCTGCAGCCGGTGATGGCCACGTCCCGGCCGAGCGAGTTCCCCGCCGACCCGTACGTGCGCCGCGTCCGCATGGCCGACTTCGACGTCGTCTACCCCGCCTGCGTGGCGATGTTCACCGAGGAGGTCGGTGTCTCCCCCAACGCCGGCGACGGCGGCGCGCTGTACCGGGCGCGGGTCGCCGAGCTGATCCGGGCGGGCCGCGCCTTCGCCCGCATCGAGGGCGGCCGGGTGCTCTTCAAGGCCGAGATCGGCGCGGTCACCCCGCACGCCTGCCAGATCCAGGGTGTCTGGGTGCACCCGGAGTCGCGCGGCCGCGGCCTGTCGGAGTTCGGCATGGCCTCCGTCGTCCAGGCCTCCCTGCGCGACGTGGCGCCCGCCGTCTCCCTCTACGTCAACGACTTCAACCTCCGCGCCCGCGCCGCCTACCGCCGCGTCGGCTTCACCGAGATCGACCAGTTCATGAGCGTCCTCTTCTAGCCCCGGCACGGCCGCGGCCCCGCGACGGGAGGTCGCGGGGCCGGGCTTCAGCGGGGCGGGGCGGGGTCAGCGGCCGAGGACGACCTCGTCGGCCGGGGTGGTGCGGGTACGGGCGTCGGCCGCGGGGGGCGTCGGCTCGGGGAGGGCGTCGACGTGGGTGATCTTCCTGGCGGGGAGGCGGCCGGTCAGGAGGTAGTTCTCGAAGTAGGCGTCGATGCGGGCGTTGCCGCGCTGGACGACGCCGTGGGTGAGGCCGCCGTCCTCGATCACGAGGTGGCCGCCGAGCCGCTTGCGCAGCTCCAGGCCGCCCGCGAGCGGGGTGGGCGCGTCATGGGTGGCCTGGAAGAGCAGGACCTTGGGCAGGCCGGAGCGCTTGCGGACGTCCACCGGCTTGCCGGCCTTGGCGGGCCAGTACAGGCAGGGGGCGTTGTACCAGGTGTTGTTCCAGGTGATGAAGGGGTACTTGGCGGAGGTGCGCTCGGCGTCCCGCTGCCAGGTCTTCCACCTGCGCGGCCACTGGACGTCGGTGCACTGCACGGCGTTGTAGACGGCGTAGCCACCGCTGGCCTCGTCGGCGGCGCCGAGGTTGACGTAGGCGTCGGCGATGCCGGTGTCGGATCCGGCCTTGCGCTCGGCCAGGGCGGTGGCGAGCAGCCCCCAGATCGAGCCGCTGGCGCGGTAGCCGGCGACGAGGAAGCTGTCCTCCAGCTCGGAGGGCCCGACCTTGGTCAGCTCGGCGGGCTTGGCGGGGTCGAGGGCGACGGAGACGGGCTTGGCGGCCAGCTCGGCGCGCGTCTTGTAGTAGAAGGCGCGCACCTCCTTGCGGGTCGCGCCGACCTTGTAGACGTCGTTGTGCTTGGCGACCCAGCCGAAGAAGATGTTCAGGGACCGGTCGAACGCCTTGTCCTGCTCGAGATTGGCGTCGTACCAGACCCGGCTGGGCGCGACGTTGGAGTCGAGCACCATGCGCCCGACCTTGCGCGGGAACAGCGTGGCGTAGACGCCGCCGAGGTAGGTGCCGTAGGACGCGCCGTAGAAGTCGAGCCTCCCGTCGTTCAGGCGCTGGCGGATGATCTCCATGTCGCGCGCGGAGTCGGTCGTCCTCATGTTCTTCAGGAGGCGGCCGTACTTCCTGCCGCAGGCCTTGGCGTAGGCCTTGGCCTCCTTCAGCAGGCGGGCGGTGTCCCTGCGGTTCGCCGGCCGCGGGTCGGGGCGGACGGGCTCGAACCGGTCGGCGACGCAGCTCATCGCGCCGCTGCCGCCGGTGCCGCGCGGGTCGAAGCCCACGATGTCGTAGGCGGCGCGGAGCTTGGCGGACGCCCGTCCCGCGACCGGGACGGCGTAGTCGGTGCCGGTTCCGCCGGGGCCGCCGGGGTTGACGACCAGGGTCCCGGTCTTCTTCGCCCCGGTGTGCTTGATCCGCGAGAGCGCCAGGGTGATCTTCTCGCCCCGGGGCCGGTCGTGGTCGAGCGGAACCTTGATCTTCGCGCACTGCAGGGTCGCGCCCTTGAGGGTCTCGTACAGCGCGGCGTAGTCGACCAGGTCCTTCCCGCACGAGCCCCACCTGATCGGGCGGTGCTGGGGCGCGGCGGACGCCTGGGCGGGCAGGACGAGGCCGGCGAGGACGAGCCCCGCGGCGGTGGACGCCCCGATCAGCTTCTTCATCGACTCCCCTAGTCAGCTAGCAGGTCAGGAAAAGCGGACAAGGGGCGATTCTCATGTCAAGTCAGCGTAAAACAGAAGATCTCTAACCGTACCTACGCAGAACCGTGATGGATCTTTAAAAAACGCCACGCCGTGTGAGCGTCAGAGCGATCCACAACTCCGCACGGCTACCGGCGTCCTCCAGATCGCGGTCGAGCAGCTGGGAGATCTTGCGCATCCGGTGGCGCAGGGTGTGCCGGTGCACCCCCAGCGCGCGGGCGGCCGGATCGCCCTGGCCGCCCGCCTCCAGATAGGCCAGCAGCGAGGCGCGGAGCACCTCGTCCAGCGGGGCGAGCAGCCGCTCGGCCATCTCCGCGGCGTCCGGCCCGTCCAGCAGCCCGAGCAGCCCCCGTACGGGCAGCTCGGCGTACCGGCGGACCCCCGAGACCGGCCGCGCCCGCTCGGCCTCGGCCAGCGAGCGCGGGACGTCGGCGAACCGCGCCGGATCCCCCACCCCCACCGGCCCGTACGGCTCCACCAGCGCGATGACCTGGTCGACCAGCGGCTCGGAGACGATCAGCGCGCAGCCGTCCGGGTGCGGCACCGCCAGGCAGCGCTCCCACAGCGGATCGTTCTCCAGCCCCTCGGTCGCCCGCTCCCCGCACAGCAGGACCCGCAGCGGGTCCGGCGGTTCGACGACCTCCCGGCCCAGCAGCATCGCGCCCAGCGCCGCCCGCAGCCGCGTGTCCCCGCGCGGCGTCTCGGATCCGAGGGTGAGCAGGGAGACCGCGGCGCCCACGACCGTGTGCGCGAAGGGCGTCAGCGGCCGTCCCGTCCCCACGGCCAGATAGCCGCGGGGCCGGCCCAGGCCGATCTGCTGGACCACGATCGGGCCGGGCAGCGCCAGGCTCGCCGCGCCGCCCCGCAGCCGCGGCAGTTCGGCGACGACCTCCGCCAGCCGCTCCTCCTCGGCGGACGGGGGCACCGCGTGCCGCGGCTCCCCGTCGGGACCGAGCAGCAGCGCCCAGCCCCGCAGCTCCCTGGCCAGCCGGGACACCAGCGCCTCGGAACCGCGCAGCGCGGCCCGGACCAGCTCCTGCTGCGCCTGGAAGGCACGGGTGACGTCCTCGTACCGGGCGGCGGCCAGCTTCCGGGAGACGGCCTCCCCGATCGCCACGAACGGGGTGGGCCGCGGCACCTCCAGCAGCGGCAGCCCCCGGCCCTCGGCGGCCGCGACCAGCTCCGGCGGCACCTCGGCGTGGCCGAGCCCGACCCCGAACCCCAGTCCCGCCACCCCGCACGCCGCCAGCCGCTCGACGTAGGGCGCGCACTCCCCGGGCACCGCCAGCCGCATCCCGGTCGTCAGCACCAGCTCGCCGCCCTCCAGGAAGGGCGTGGGGTCGGGCAGTTCGCTCACCGCCACCCAGCGGACCGGGACGTCCAGGGCCGCGCCGGTCAGCGGCCGCAGGCCGAGCCGGGGCAGGGCCACCACCGAGGCGAGGGTCGGCAACATGACACTGTGTCCTATCGAAGGCCGCGAACCGTCCAGGATGTCAGCGTCTCAGGCGGGGCCGTCCGGCCTATCGTCGGGGTATGAGCAGCTCGAACGGCGGCCCGTCCCTGCCGCAGGAACGCAAGATCGTCACCGAGATCCCCGGGCCGCGCTCCCGGGAGCTCCAGGAGCGCCGCAAGGCGGCGGTGGCCCCCGGCGTGGGCTCCACGCTGCCGGTCTACACCGTCGCGGCCGGGGGCGGGGTCATCGTCGACGTCGACGGCAACAGCCTCATCGACTTCGGCTCGGGCATCGCGGTCACCAACGTCGGCAACGCCCATCCGGAGGTCGTGCGCCGGGTGAGCGAGCAGGTGGCGGCCTTCACCCACACCTGCTTCATGGTCACGCCCTACGAGGCGTACGTGGCGGTGTGCGAGAGGCTGAACGCCCTGACGCCCGGCGACCACGAGAAGCGCACGATCCTGGTGAACTCCGGCGCGGAGGCCGTGGAGAACGCCGTGAAGATCGCGCGGTACGCCACCCGCCGCCCCGCCGTCGTGGTCTTCGACCACGGCTACCACGGGCGCACGCTGCTCACGATGACGCTGACCAGCAAGAACATGCCCTACAAGGAGGGTTTCGGCCCGTACGCCCCCGAGGTGTACCGGATGCCGATGGCCTACCCGTTCCGCTCCGAGCTGGACGGCCCGGCCACGGCCGCGGAGGCGATCGACCGGATCACCACCCAGATCGGCGTGCACAACGTGGCGGCGGTCGTGGTCGAGCCGATCCTGGGCGAGGGCGGCTTCATCGAGCCGTCGCCGGGCTTCCTGCCCGCGATCGACGCGTTCGCCAAGGAGAACGGCATCGTGTTCGTCGCCGACGAGATCCAGACGGGCTTCGGGCGCACGGGGCGGATGTTCGCCAGCGAGCACGAGGGCGTCGTGCCCGACCTCATCACCACCGCCAAGGGCGTCGCGGGCGGCCTGCCGCTGGCCGCCGTCACCGGCCGCGCCGAGCTGATGGACGCGGTGCACGGCGGCGGGCTCGGCGGCACCTACGGCGGCAACCCGCTCGCCTGCGAGGCGGCGCTGGCGGTCTTCGACGTGCTGGAGTCCGAGGACCTCCCCGGGCGGGCCCGGCGGATCGGCGAGGTCATGCTGCCCCGGCTGCGGGCGATGGCCGGGCGCCTCCCGCAGATCGGCGACGTGCGGGGACGTGGCGCGATGACCGCGGTCGAGCTGGTCGTGCCGGGGACGAAGACGCCCGATCCGGGCGCCGCGGCGGCGGTGGCGCGGGCCTGCCATGAGCGGGGGCTGCTGGTGCTCACCGCGGGCACCTACGGCAACGTCCTCCGCTTCCTCCCGCCTCTGGTGATTCCGGAGCACCTGTTGCTGGAGGGGCTGGATCTACTGGAAGAGGCGTTTCAGTAGCTAAGGGCGACTCGACGACTTTGCCAGGGTTTGGTGGCGACGTTTCCCGCTACTCAGACAACAGGGCATAGAAAGGAAGAGAACCGAGGAACGGTCCACCGAACAGCAGGGAGGTGAGCAATGAGCCGAAAGATCCCACTGGTCCCCGGCGCCGGCGCTCGCGCCCGCCTGTCGGGCGGCTCAGGGGTGTTCGCGTACGCCATGATCGGCGTACCCGCCCTGCCGTTCTCCCTTCGGGGACCGTTCACGGTTCCAGGTGGTGAGTAGAACCTCACTGGATACAGCGGGGCCCCGGGCTTTCGGGGGGTTGGCCCGGGGACCCCGCTCCCATGAAAGGACGCCGCGAGGGGCGCATGCCCGCACCGCGCGTCCGCGGGGCGGGCCTGACTGGGGGCGGTCGGGCCCGCCTTCGTCATGTCCGGGACGTGCCCGGCCGTCTCCGGGACGGGTCCGAGCCCGCGGCGGTCAGCCGAGCGAGGACCATGCCCGCGTCCAGTCCGACCAGCCGGCGCACTCGGGCTCCTTCTCGCAGTCGGCGTCCGGGGTCCTGGCGAACACCAGCCGGTCGATGTAGGCGCGGTCCCCCACGTGGTGGGCGGCGCAGAAGCCCGCCCGCAGCAGTCCGCAGGCGCGGCCGTCGGCCGGGGCGACGCCGCGCCACTCGGCCGTCTGCTTCTGCACCTCGGGGGTGCTCACCCAGTTCATCCACCGGTACATGCAGTTGGGGTTGCGGGCGCGGGAGCTGATCGCCCAGGCGGTGTACCAGCCGGTGACGCCCTCCTTCGGGGAGGCCACGGCGATGGGCCTGCCGCCGCGCGCCAGCACGTCCAGCTCGTACGTGCCGCCCATGCCGACCACGGCGTCCCCGACGGAGAACGCCTCGACCGCCTGGGTGGGGTCCTCCGTCACCCGCAGCACGTTCGGGCGCTGCTCCTGCAGCAGCTCGGTGACGGCCTCCAGCTGCTCGGCGGACAGCTCGTAGGGGTCGCGGATCTTCAGCGAGCGCTTGCGGTGCTTGAGGTAGAGCGCGGCGGACGCGATGGTGTGCGGGCTGTCCCGCCAGACGATGCGCTTGTGGTACGGCTTGCTCTCCCGCGGATCGAACACCGCGCCCCAGGAGGCGGGCTGCGCCTTGCCCGTCTCGAACAGCAGCAGATCCGCGCCCCAGGTCGCGGGCATCCCGTAGGAGGTGTCCTCGCGCTCCACCAGGCGGCGCAACCGCACGTCGAGGGACTTGTAGGAGTCGAGCAGCCTGGTGTTCACCGGGGCGAGCCGCCCGCCGTCCACCAGCCTGCCGAACGCCTCGGACGGCACCAGCGCCCCGTCGTAGAAGCCGCCCGCCATCCGGTCGTGGATCTCCTGGGCGGTGCCCGCGGTGCGGACCGTCACCTGGCAGCCGGTGCTCTCCTCGAACGGGGTCACCCAGTCCACGCCACGGTCCTCGAAGCCCTCCTCGGCGTAGCCCGGCAGGGTCAGCAGCTGCAGCGACCCCTCGGCCGCGCCGGCGGACCGCAGCGGCTCGGCCCTGCCCTCGGCCTTCTCCTCCGTGCTGCACGCCGACAGGACCAGACCCGTGCACAGGGCCGTACAGACCGCCAGTACCGCCCGAAGTCGCTTCATGAACGGGCAGCTTACTGACCTCGCGCGCCGACCGCCGTGGCCGTGCGCGGGGGCGGGGACGAGGGGAGGCCCCGGAAAGCGGCGGGGGTTGCCGGGCGGGCATTCTCACGGAGGAACGTGATGGAGGGTGAATGTCTCGCCTGTGCGCTTTCCGGGGCCTCGGGCCGCGGGCGGATGGGCCGGGCCGGGGAACAGCGGGTCACCTTGCAGGGTCACCCGGCCGTACCGCCAGCGGCACCCGCCGCACCGGTGGAGCGCCGAGCCGGAGGATGCTCGACGGGTCCCGGTACGCCGGGGGTCCGGACTGGATCTCCTCGATGTGTGCGATGAGCCTGGGCAGGTCGGCCGCCTCGACGAAGTCGCCGATGTCGCGCTCCCTGGGGGGAAGCGCCCACCAGCTGCCGGTCAGCCGGCCGTACCAGATGGTCCATTGGGGGTAGCGCCGGACGAGGAAGGAGACCTCGGTGGAGTGGTCCTCCGGCGTCATGTCGCTTCCCCCTTCGGTCATTCCCGAGTGTGTCCAGTGAAACAATTCGGGTCAAGGCCTGTAGAAATATTCCCAATTGCCCACATCTCCATGAAAACAGATGACGGAAGAAATGTCGGATACAAAACCCTTCCCCCGGGACCGTTCTCCACCGGGATTCGTCAGCGCCGCCGCGTCCCGGCCGTCCATGCGGCGCCACCACCCCGTCCCGGCCGTCCGGCGCCCCCGCGTCGTCCCTGCTCCGTGGCGCACGTCATATCGACGCGGCCGCGGGGTTGCGGTTGAGTGAAACCGTGGTGAAGCAGAGTCTCCTGTCCCTGCACGAAGCGGCGGGAATTCCTCCGGTCCCGGTAGAGATCCACGGAAAATCCGGCCTTCTTTCCTCGATCTACCGCGTCGACGTCCTCGCCGCCGCGAGCATCGGCGCGGCGAGCGGCGCCGCCGCGGCGTACTGGGAGCTGCGGGGCGGCCCGAAGGCCTCCGTCGAACTCGACCTCGGCCACGCCGAGTCGGCCTTCCTCTCCGAACGCTTCTTCAAGATCGCCGGCAACGAGCTGGAGCTGTGGGCCGACCTCTCCGGCGACTACCGCACCCGCGACGGCTGGGTCCGGCTGCACTGCAACTTCCCGGCCCACCGCGCCGCGGCGGTCCGCGCGCTCGGCGGGGCGCCCGACCGCGACGCGGTGACGGCGGCCTGCCTGGAGCGCGCCTCCCTGGAGGTCGAGGACGCGGTGCTCGCCGAGGGCGGGGCCGCCGCGGCGCTGCGCTCCCGGGACGAGTGGGCCGCCTTCCCGCACGGTCCGCTGGTCGGGCTGGAGAGCCTCGCCGACGGGCCCGCGGTCTCCAGCGGCGGCGCCGCCTCCCGGCCGCTGGAGGGTGTCCGGGTCCTGGACCTCACGCGCGTCATCGCCGGCCCCCTGGCCACCCGCACCCTGGCCGCGTACGGCGCCGACGTGCTGCGCGTCGGCGCGGCGCACGTGCCGGAGGTGCCCGGCCTGGTGCTGGACATGAGCTTCGGGAAACGCTCCTGCCACCTGGACCTGCGCACTGAGGCCGGACGCGCCGACCTGCGCGCCCTCGTCGCCACCGCCGACGTCCTGGTGCAGGGGTACCGGCCGGGGGCGCTGGCCGCGCTCGGGTTCGGGCCGGAGCGGCTGCACGAGCTCAACCCGTCGCTGGTGAGCGTGGACGTCTCGGCGTACGAGCCGGGCAGCCCCTGGTACGCGCGGCGCGGCTTCGACAGCCTGGTGCAGCTGGCCACGGGCCTGGCGCACGAGGCGATGCTGGACGCGGGCACCGGCCGCCCGGTCCCGCTGCCCGCCCAGGCGCTCGACCACGCCACCGGCTACCTCGCCGCGTTCGCCGCGGTCGCCGGGCTCATCCGCCGGGCCACCGACGGCGGCTCCTGGCACGCCCGGCTGTCCCTGGCGGGCACGGCCCGCTGGCTGGACTCCCTGGGTCGGCGGCGGCCCCCCGCCCCCACCACGCCGCCGGACGACCGGATCGCCGCCGTCGACAGCCCGCACGGGGTGCTCACCTTCATGCTGCCGCCGGGCCGGGTCTCCGGCTGGGAACCCCGCTGGGATTCACCGCCGCCGCTCGACGGCTCTTCGCCTCCCGGCTGGCTGTGAGACTTTTCCGCCAGGGTAATCACCGGCGGAAAAGGCAGTCCGGGGCACCACTATTTGACATTCCCGGTAAATGAAACCATTCAAAACGCGTTTTCAGCGGTGTTCGCGGCGTACCGAGCGCAGCGCGAGAAGGGCGACGTGCAGCGAGGTGCACGTCTCCGCGTCGTTCAGGTCCACGCTCAGGACGCGCTCGATCCGGTGCAGCCGGTCGTACAGGGCGGGGCGGGAGAGGTGGGCGTGCTGGGCGGCCGCCGCCTTGTTGCGGCCCCGGTCCAGGTAGACCGACAGCACGCCGGTGAGGTCCTCGCCGCGCTGGGCGTCGTGCGCCAGGAGCGGGCCGAGCTCGCGCTCCACGAACGTCTGGAGGCGGGCGTCGTCGCGCAGCAGGTGCAGCAGGCCGCGCAGCCGCAGATCGGGCAGGCGGTAGAAGAGCCGGTCGTCCCGGCCGTGCGCGGCCACGTCGGCGACCTGCTCGGCCTCCAGGAAGGAGCGGCGCACGTCCCGCAGGGAGTCCACGACGGAGCCCGCGGCCATCACGGGGCCCGGTGCGCCCGCCGAGACGCGCAGGCGGCGGGCCATGGCGGTGAGCGCGCGTTCGACGTCCGCGCGTTGCGGCAGGGCGGCCAGCACCCCCACCCGCGCCTGGGGGGTGCCCTCGTCCAGCAGGCCGACCAGCGCCGAGATGTCGGCTTCGCGGGCCGCGGCGGCGACGGCCTCGGCCAGCTCCACGGACGGCTCCTCCGTGCCGGGCGCGCGCACCACCACGCCGAGCAGCCTGCGCCCGGACAGCCGCACGCCCAGCGCGCGGGCGCGCGCCGCGGCCTCCTGCGGGTCGGAGTGGGCGCGGGCGAGGATGCCGCTGATCAGCGTCCCGTGCGCCTGGCGCTCCAGCGACGCCTCGTGCCGGTCCAGCAGGCGGCCCAGCGCCAGCGTCGTGGCCGCCCGTTCGATGAGGACGACCTCGTGCGGGGTCGGCGCGACGTCCAGCGGGATGATCAGGCGGCCCCAGTCCTCGCCGCGGGCGCCGACCGTCGTCACCAGCCAGCCGGACGTCTCGTCGTAGCCGGTGCGCCCGTCCGGGCGCACCGCGCGCGAGCGGCTCTCCCAGGAGCCGAGCAGCCGGGCGGGCTCGCTGCCCGCCGGGTCGGCGGCCAGCACCTGGTGGGCGAGGTTCTCCAGGACGGCGGGACGGCCGGTGAGGCGGGCGACCTGGCGCACCACCTCGGCGGGTGGCGCGCCCTCCACGCTGAGCTGGGTGAAGATCTCGTGCAGCCGTTCGGAGGCGCGCAGCTCGGCGAGCTGGGCGTCCAGGATGCGGGCGTGCACGGCCTCCGTCACGTCCACGAAGGGGATCTCGCGGCGCAGCACGACCAGCGGGAGGCCGAGCCCCTCCGCGGCGCGGACCAGCGTGCCGGGGAGCTCGCGGGCGTAGCGGCGGCCCAGCTCGACCATGAGGCCGCTGACGCCCACCCCCGCCAGGGCGGCGGCGTACGCGCGCAGTTCGGCGGCCTCCTCGGGGAAGGCGATCCCGGTGGTCAGCACCAGCTCGCCGCCGCGCAGCAGCGAGGCGATGTCGGCGATCTCCGCCACGTGCACCCAGCGGACCGGGGAGTCCAGCCGGTCCGCGCCGGCCACCACGCGGGGCAGACCCCGACGTACCGGCTCCAAGTCCAGCACTTCGCCCAGAGTAGGCAGCACGGACGCCATGCTATGACACTGTGTTCCAGGCCGCCGGCACCCTTCTGACAGGTTGTCGGAGCGGTCCGCGGGGGTAGGTCGTCCGGCATGGGACAGCAATGGGAGAACACCGGCCACGCCCTCGTCCGGGAGTTCGTCTTCGCGGACTTCGCCGGGGCCATGGCCTTCGTCAACCGCGTCGCGCAGGTCGCCGAGGAGCTGAACCACCACCCCGACATCACGATCCGCTGGAACAAGGTGACCCTGACCCTGTCCACGCACGCCTCCGGCGGGCTCACCGGCAGGGACTTCCAGCTGGCCGAGGCGCTGGACGCTCTGTAAGAAGGAGCGCGGCTTCTCCGACACTCTGCCCCTGTCCTTCCGCCGCCCGTCCGGAAAGTGTGGGTTGCATGTCGGAACTTCTCGCCCGCCACCGTGCCGTCATGCCGCAGTGGATGGCGCTCTACTACGCACAGCCCATCGAGATCACCGGAGGCAAGGACAACCGGGTCGTCGACGGCGCGGGGAACTCCTACCTCGACTTCTTCGCCGGCATCCTCACCAATATGATCGGCTACGACGTCGCCGAGGTGCGCGAGGCCGTCGAACGGCAGCTCGCCACCGGCGTCGTGCACACCTCGACCGTCTACCTGCTGCGCGGCCAGGTCGAGCTCGCCGAGAAGGTCGCCCGGCTGTCGGGCATCCCGGACGCCAAGGTCTTCTTCACCAACTCCGGCACCGAGGCCAACGAGGCGGCGCTGCTGCTGGCCACGTACGAGCGGCGCAGCAACCAGGTGCTGGCGATGCGCCAGAGCTATCACGGCAAGTCGTTCGGCGCGACGGCCGTCACCTCCAACCGGGCGTGGAAGAACAACGGGCTGTCCCCGTTCCACACCGTCTTCCTGCACGGCGCCGACAAGCACCTCCCCCAGTTCGCGGGCCTGTCGGACGCCGACTACATCAAGGTCTGCGTCGAGGACCTGCGCCACACCCTCGCCACCGCCACCGGAGGCGACGTCGCCGCGCTCATCGCCGAGCCGATCCAGGGCGTCGGCGGCTTCACCATGGCCCCCGACGGGCTGTTCGCCGCGTACAAAGAGGTGCTCGACGAGTACGGGATCCTCTTCATCTCCGACGAGGTCCAGACGGGCTGGGGACGCACCGGGCAGAGCTTCTTCGGCATCCAGAACCACGGCGTGACGCCCGACGCGATGACCTTCGCCAAGGGCCTCGGCAACGGATTCGCCATCGGGGGCGTCGTCGCGCGCGGCGACCTCATGGACGCCCCGCACGCCGTCGGGCTGTCGACCTTCGGCGGCAACCCCATCGCCATGGCCGCCGCCAACGCGACGCTGGACTACGTGCTCTCGCACGACCTCCAGGCCAACGCCGCCGAGCGGGGCGCGTTCATTCTCGCCGGGCTGCACGAGGCCGCCTCCCGCTTCCCGTTCGTCGGGGACGTGCGGGGGAAGGGGCTGATGTTCGCGCTGGAGCTCGTCGACCCCTCGACGGGGGCTCCCTCTCCCGAACTGGCCTCCCGCATGATGGAGGAGACCAGGAGCCGGGGGCTGCTCGCCGGGAAGGGCGGGCTGTACGGCAACGTCATGCGCATGGCTCCGCCGCTCACCCTCACCTCCGAAGAGGCCGCCGAAGGCCTGCAGATCCTCATCGACTCCCTGGAAGCGATCTCCTCATGACGCACGTGACGCATTGGATCAACGGCAAGCCCTGGACGGGAGCGGCCTCCCGGCGGGGGGACGTCTACAACCCGGCGACCGGTGCCGTCTCGGGGACCGTCGATTTCGCCTCCTCCACGGAGGTCGATGAGGCCGTCGCGGCGGCCAAGGCGGCGTTCCCGGAGTGGCGGGACACCTCGCTTTCGCGGCGGGCTCAGGTGCTGTTCAAGTTCCGGGAGCTGCTCGTCCGGGACGCTTCGGAGATCGCTCGGCTGATCTCGGCGGAGCACGGGAAGGTCGTCTCCGACGCTGCCGGAGAAGTCGCGCGGGGGCTGGAGGTCGTGGAGTTCGCCTGCGGGATCCCGCATCTGCTCAAGGGCGGATTCTCGGAGAACGTCTCCACGAAGGTGGACGCCTACTCGATCCTTCAGCCGCTGGGTGTCGTCGCGGGGATCACGCCGTTCAACTTCCCGGCGATGGTGCCGATGTGGATGTTCCCCGTGGCCATCGCCTGCGGGAACACGTTCGTGCTCAAGCCCTCGGAGAAGGACCCTTCGGCCTCGTTGAAGATCGCTGAGCTGTGGGCCGAGGCGGGACTGCCGGACGGGGTGTTCAACGTCGTGCACGGCGACAAGGTCGCGGTGGACGCGCTGCTGGAGCACCGGGACGTGAAGGCGGTGTCGTTCGTCGGGTCCACGCCGATCGCGCAGTACATCTACGAGACGGCGGCACGCAACGGCAAGCGCGTGCAGGCGCTCGGCGGGGCGAAGAACCACATGGTGGTGCTGCCGGACGCGGACCTGGATCTGGCCGCGGACGCCGCCGTCAACGCCGGATTCGGGTCGGCGGGCGAGCGGTGCATGGCGATCTCGGTGCTGGTGGCGGTCGAGCCCGTCGCGGACGCGCTCCTGGAGAAGATCCAGGAGCGGATGGCACGGCTCGTGACGGGGCCCGGCGACGATCCCGCGTCGGAGATGGGGCCTTTGGTGACCCGCGCGCACCGGGACAAGGTCGCCTCGTACCTGACGTCATCGGTGGAGCAGGGCGCGACCCTCGTCGTGGACGGGCGGGAAGGACTGCCGTCCGGTGACGGCTTCTGGCTGCGGCCCACCCTCATCGACAACGTCACGGCCGACATGGACTGCTACCGGGACGAGATCTTCGGTCCTGTGCTGTCGGTCGTGCGCGCCGGCTCGTTCGACGAGGCGATGGCGCTGCTCAACGCCAACCCGTACGGGAACGGCACCGCCATCTTCACCAACGACGGGGGTGCCGCCCGCCGCTTCCAGAACGAGGTGGAGGTCGGCATGGTCGGCGTCAACGTGCCGATCCCGGTGCCGATGGCCTACTACAGCTTCGGCGGCTGGAAGGCCAGCCTCTTCGGCGACAGCCACGCCCACGGCACCGAGGGCGTGCACTTCTACACCCGCACCAAGGCCGTGACGTCCCGCTGGCTCGACCCGTCCCACGGCGGCGTCAACCTGGGCTTCCCGACGAACGGCTGACCCGTTCATCCCCCGGCCTCCTCCGCCGCGGAGGAGGCCGTTCTCCTCTCCAGTTCGACCCACACCGTCGTACCGGTCGTCCTGCACACCGCTCCCCACCGCCGTGAAAGACCGTCGACGAGCAGCAGCCCCCGCCCGCTCTCGTCGGTCCCCTCCGCCTCCTTGACCCGCAGCCCCCGCCCTGGCCCCGAGTCGCCCACCTCGATCCGCACGACGTCCTCGCCCACCGAGACCGCCAGGCCGAACCCGCCCCCGTCTCCATGCGCGACGGCATTGGCCGCCAGCTCGGTGACGACGAGCGACGCCTCCCAGTCCTCGATCCCCTCCTGTTCGAGCAGCCCCCGCGCATACCGCCGCGCCGCCGTCACCGCCCACTCCTCCCCCTCGAACTCCACGATCCCCAGCACGACCAACGCCCCCATCACGCCTCCCGGCTCCTCGCTTCGGCTCCGCTCCCCCGGAGCGGCTCCCGTCAGAATGTCGACGGGAAGGTGTCATCGCTCTCCTCTCCAGGACCGCCGCCGGATATCCCTTCTGGAAATTTCCGCTCTCGCTGATTTCCACCGCCGCCCCGAACGGGCGACAGCACAATGGAGCCACGCGATCACAGGGAGCACGCGATGGCAGAAACCCCGCAGAACGAACGGGCCCGGCGTCTGGGCGTGGAACTCCGCGCCATCCGCAGGGAGCAGGACCTCACGATCGCCACCGCCGCCAAGAAGGTGAAACGCTCCCTCGCCTCCCTGAGCCGCATCGAGAACGGTCAGGTCCACCTCCCGGAACGGGACCTGATGGCACTTCTCGCGCTCTACGGGGTGACGGACTCCATTCGCTGCTCCCAACTCTTCGGACTCTGCAGGGAAGCCGAATCCGGCTGGTGGGAAAAGTACAGAGATGGGCAGAGCTCCTTCGAGACCATCAGCTTCGAGGCCAACGCCAGCAAGATCTACACCTACGAGCAGATGGTCGTTCCCGGCCTGTTCCAGACCCGCGACTACATCGCAGCCCTGTTCAGAACGCTGAGGCCCCCACTCGGCACAACGGCCTTCCACCGAGCCGTGAAGATCCGGATGAACCGGCAACTGGTGCTCTGCCCTCCGAACCCCACCCCGATCCACGCCCTCATGTCCGAGGCCGCCCTCCACAACAGAGTGGGAGACGACGAGACCATGCGCGCCCAACTCACCCGACTGCTCGCCATCTGCGATCTGGAGCACGTCAAACTCCAGGTACTCCCCTTCAGCAGAGGCGCTCAGGCGGCAACGGCCAGCTCCTTCCTCATGTTCGACCTCCCCCAGATGGGCGACGTCCGCCTCGTCTATGTGGACCTCATTCGGGCCCACTGCCTCCACGACGAATCCGACGTCAACGCATATAGCCTGGCATTTGAGCACCTAGCTTTGGCGGCGCTTCCGGAAGCCGATTCACGAGACCTCATCCAGACGACGGCATCCAGCCACTAAGCCGAGGAGACCCGGAATGCCTTTCCCCACCCCACCGACCCTCGTTTGGCGCAAGAGCTCCCGCTCCGGCTCAGACCCCACCAGCAACTGCGTCGAACTGGCCGCCGCCCCTCACACTGTCGCCGTCCGCGACTCCAAGCACCCCGACGGCCCCGTCCTCCGCCTGGCCCCCGCCGGATTCCGCTGCCTCCTCCGAGGCCTCCGGAGCGCCTGAGCACGACGACCCGGGCGGTCCCCTAGGCTGCGGGCATGGACGACGTCGTCGACAAGATCGCTTGGATCCACCTGGAGCAGGGCAGGATCCTCGGCGCCCGCTCCCGCGGCAAGGACGCCTACTACCTCCCCGGCGGCAAGCGCGAACCCGGCGAGAGCGACCTCGACACCCTCGTCCGGGAGATCGACGAGGAGCTCTCCCTCACCCTCGACCCCGCCACCGCCGCCCACCTGGGCACCTTCGAGGCCCAGGCCCACGGCCGCCCCGACGGCGTCACCGTCCGCATGACCTGCTACACCGCCGACCACCAGGGCACTCCCACTCCCCGCAACGAGATCGAGGAGGTCGTCTGGCTCACCTACGCCGACCGCCCCCGCGTCTCCCCCGTCAACCAGCTCATCTTCGACCACCTCCACCGAACCGGCCTGCTCCACTGACCCGGCCGAATCGGAGCGCCCTGCCACCGGCGAAGCCGTAGACAAACCTCGAATAACGCGACTTTCCCGCCATAAGATCGCGGGATGATGCTGCGGATCGCGGGTGCCGTGCTGGCCGTCGGGTTGTGCGTCACCGGATGCGGAGCCACCCCCATGGACGGCGGGTCAGTGCGACGGCTGACGGATCAGGGTGTCGATCCCGACCTCATCTACCGCCTCGACCTGCCCGGTTTCACCGCCATGGAGCACTCGGCCGAACCCACCGGCGACGGCGGCTTCCGCATGACGTACGTGTCGGATTCCGACCCGGCCGTCCGTGCGGAGTTCCGCGCCCACCCGACCGAGTTCACCGAAGAGCTGTGCACCTCGACCCCGATCCCCCACTCCGACGGCACCCTCCCCACCGAGTGCCCCTCCGACAAGGGCTGGCACCGGTCGAGCGGCGGGTTCCACGAGTACATCCTCATGGTGAGGCACGGCCATATCAGGCTGAGCGCCCCGCTCGGCGTCCTCGAAAGCATGCCCTCCTACCTCGGAGACCTCGACCACCGCTGGGGCCCCGCGTCACAGCCCTGACCGCCCCGCGTTCCGTCCTTTCGGGCGCCGGGCGCGAAGGTGCCGGTCGTCCGCCTTCGACGCGGGCGCGGTGACGTCGGCGGCGTACCATTCGAGTGGCGTGCCGCCTGTCCATGGAATGAGGCGCCGGTGTTGCACAGCGGTCTGGTGATCGGAGGCCGGTACCAGCTGCGGGAGATCCTCGGCAGAGGCGCGATGGGGCAGGTCTGGCGCGGTCTCGACCGCCGGCTCGGCCGCGAGGTCGCGGTGAAGTTCCTGATCCACCTGCAGGCCTCGCCGGACCTGGTCGAACGCTTCGAGAACGAGGCGCGTATCGGCGCGTCCTTCCAGCACCCGGGGATGACGGTCGTCCACGACCTCGGCGCGGAGCGGGGGATCCTCTTTCTGGTCATGGAGCTCCTGCCCGGTACCGACCTGGCCGAGGTGGTCTCGCGGAACCGGCAGGGCCTTCCGCTGCCGCGGGTGTGCGATCTGATCGGACAGCTCGCGGCCGTGCTGGAGGTCGCCCACCGGGCGGGGGTCGTCCACCGCGACATCAAACCCGCCAATCTGGTCGTGCTGCCCGACGGGCGGCTCAAGCTCTGCGACTTCGGTATCGCCAGGCTGGTCGACGGGAACAGCGGAACCGGCCGGATCGGGACTCCCGCCTACATGGCGCCGGAGCAGTTCCAGGGCCTCGTCGATCCCGGGACGGATCTGTACGCGGTCGGCTGTCTGGCCTATGAGCTGCTGACCGGTCGGACGCCGTTCCGCGGATCGCTCCCGGAACTGATGCGGCAGCACCTCGATGTGCCGCCCCGGCCGCCGGAGGAACTGCGTCACGACATTCCGCCTGAGATGAGCCGCCTGGTCATGAGCCTTCTGGCGAAGTCGTCTGCGGATCGTCCGAAGGCTCCGGAACTGCTGCGGCGTATCGACGAACTCGCCTCCGGTTCCTCCTCCACCCGTGTGGAGGAGCCGGTGTGGGATCCGGGGGTCCGGCAGCGGCTCGCCGTCAGGCTGTGGGGTGAGAAGTCCTATGTCCGGGCGTTGGAAGTCGCCCAGGAGAATGTCGCGGGGCTCTCCTTGCTCCACGGCGGGGACCACGAGCGGACTCTGCGCGCCCTCCTGTTCGTCTCCCGCATTCTGCGGTCCATGGAGCGTCCCCGAGACGCGGCAGAGGTCCTGGTCCGCGTCGCGGAATCACGAGAACGCGCTCTGGGCCCGGAGCATCCCGATGTCCTGGACGTCCGGCACGACCTCGCCGAGATGTGGACGCTCGCACGGCACTACCGGCGGGCGGCCGCCGAGGCCGAGAAAGTCGCGGACGTCCGTGCTCGCCTACTGGGCCCCTCCTCCCTTCCCGCGCTGCGAAGCCGCTGCCTCGCTGCTGTCGCCCTGGCCCGTTCGGGTGACGACCGGGCTCTGGAGGAACTGCCGGATGTGGGAGAGGCGCTGAAGGACGTCGTAGGCACGGATCACCAGCTGTTCCGCTCCTCCCTTGAGGCGATGGAGGAACTGGTGGGTGCGCGGTGTGACCACTACGCGGTCGCGTTCGAGGCGTCAGGCGAAATTCCGCTCCTGATCGGTCTGCTGGATCTCGCGGCGCTTTGCGAGACTTTCCCCGGTCCCGGCTCGGAGACGACCTGGCACGCCCGCTACCGGCTGGCCAGGTGCCTGGAACGGGCCGGGCGGAGCGCGGAAGCTCTCACCAAGGCGGAGGAGGCCGTCGACGGCCTCATCGCCTTGGACCGTGCGGACACCCCCACCGCTCTGGACGCCTTGGAGATGGCCGGACGGCTCCTCTGGGAGTCGAAGCGGCGCGCCGAGGCCGTGAACATCGCGCGTTTCGTGGCCCATGGCCGTACCCGTGCCCTGGGCGGGAGCCACCGCTCCACCATGAACGCGCACCGCCGTCTGGCCGAGGTCCTCCTGGCCACGCATCACCTGGACGAAGCACGCGAGGTCGCCGCGCGGCTGGTGGCCGACAGGACCTCCGTTCCCGGCGGAGGCTCTTGTGAAGCCGAGGCCGACCGGGCGCTCCTGGCGGATATCGAAGCACGTCTGGCCCGCCACCGCGGGCAGGCCACCTGAGCAGGACCGGGAGGAGGCGCATGGCACGCGCGATCGGTATCGATCTGGGGACGACCAAGGCGATGGCCGCGGTGCTGGAGGACGGCGAGCCCACCGTCGTCGCCGACGCCGAAGGCGTGTCGACCACACCGTCCATCGTCGCGTTCGAGGAGAACGGCCGACCGGTGGTCGGCGGGGTGGCTTTCGACCGGGCGAAGACGACCGCTCAACCCGTGATTCCCGCGGTCCTGTGGCGTATGGGCGTCGCTGGCCGGCCGATCCACGTCGGCGCGAAGACCTATGCGCCGCAGCAGATCAGTGCGTTCGTGCTGCAGAAGCTCAAGCGCGATGCCGAGGCCCACCTGGGCGAGCCGGTCACCGACGTGGTGATCGCCGCCCCCGCCCGCTTCAACGACCATCAGCGGCAGGCTGTCGAAGAGGCCGCCCGGATCGCCGGAATGAACGTCCTTCGCATCATCAGCGCGTCCTCGGCAGCCGGTCTGGCCCACCACCTGGCGACCCGGGACGAGGCCACCGTCCTCGTCTTCGACCTCGGCGGCGGCACACTCGACATCTCTGTTCTTGAGATGTGCGACGGCGTGGTCGAGGTGAAGGCCGTGGCGGGCGGCACCCTCCTGGGCGGAGACGACTGGGATGACAGAATCGTCGACCGACTCATCGCCGGATTCCGCAACAAGCACGGCATCGACCCGACCACGGACGACATGGCGCTACGACGCCTCCGCGAGGCCGCCGAACGAGCGAAGATCGAACTGTCCGGCTCCACCGAGACGAAGATCGTGCTCCGCTACCTTCACGGAGGTCCCGCGGGGCTCTTCCATCTGGAGGAGACGTTGACCCGCGCACGGTTCCAGGAGCTGACGGCCGACCTGCTCGAACGCTGCAAGGAGCCGTTCCGGCAGGTCCTCGAAGACGCCTGGATCAGCGTCGGCGACATCGACCGCGTGATCCTGGCCGGCGGCTCGACCCGCATGCCCGCGATCGTCGCGCTCGTCAGGGAGCTGTCGGGCAAAGAGCCCGAACGGATTCCCGAGGAGAGCATCGCCGTCGGCGCCGCGTTGCAGGCCGGCGTGCTCAAGGGCGAGGTCAAGGACGTCCTGCCGCTCGACGTGACACCGCTGTCCCTGGGCATCGAGACCGAGGGTGGCGCCTTCACCAAGGTCGTCGAGCGCAACACCATGATCCCGACCAGGCACTCGGAGACCTTCTCCACGCACGAGGACGGCCAGAGCACCTTCGACGTATGCGTCTACCAGGGAGAGCGCGAGATCGCGGCGTACAACGAGAAGCTGGGCGCCTTCCAGCTGACCGGCCTGCCCCCGGCGCCGCGCGGCGTCCCGCAGATCGAGGTCACCTTCGACATCGACGCCAACGGAATCGTGAACGTCTCGGCGAAGGACCTCGGCACCGGCAAGGAGCAGTCGATGGTCATCTCCGGCGGCTCCGCGCTGCCCAAGGACGACATCGAGCGCATGACGCGCGAGGCCGAGCAGTACGCCGAGGAGGACCGCCGGAACAAGGAGTAGGCCGAGAGAGCACCGGCGGGTGGCCCGGCGGGATCGTGGCCTAGGGGTGTTCGGTGAGCAGCTCCGCCAGGTGGTCGGCGAAAGCGACGAGCCCGTCCAGCCGAGGGCCGCTTCGAGCCCTGCGGAAGCCGTGGCGGCGGCCCCAGAAGGCGGCTTGGACGGCGTGGAACCGGGACCAGCGTTGGACGCGGTCGCGGTCGACTTCTGCGGCTTCGGCGAAGACGTCCAGGATGCGGTGGACGGCTTTGCGCAGGTCGTCTGCTTTCAGGAGGGACAGGGCGCGGGACTTGAGCAGGGTTCCGCCGTCGTAGGCGGGGTCTCCCGCGTAGCCCTTGGGGTCGACGGCCAGCCAAGGTTCGCGGGTGGCGCGCAGGATGTTCCCGGCGTGGAGGTCGCCGTGAATGAGGGTGTCCTGCTGGACGCCGCCCAGCTCGCGGGCGGTCGCCGCGGCGGCGTCCACCACGTGGGGCGGCAGGGCGTGCGGCAGCTCCTCGGCGTCCTCGCGTAGCCGCTTCTCCCAAGCCTCGGCCCGGTCCTTCAGGCGGGGCAGGGCCGGTGGGGCGGGGACGGCCAGGCGGCGGCTGATCCGGCCCGCGATCGCCGCGATCTCGTCTTCGTCCTCGAGTTCGGCCAGAGTGGACGTCCGGGCCCGTTCGAGCAGCATCGCGAACCGTGCGTCGTCTCGTTCGTGCAGCAGGACCGCGCCACGGCCGACCCACGCCGCGAAGGCGTCCGGCTCGTGAACGTTGCCGGGATGCGGAAACGACACCTTCAGCACGGCGGCGTCGCCGGACCGCCGCCGAACCGGGACGATCAACCCCACGCCCCCGTGCATCGCCTTTCCGTCCGGCGTGCACTCCCAGCGGCCCAGCAGGTCTTCCACGATCCCGGGCAGTTCGCCGAGCCACACCGCTCCGGGCTCGCCCTCACGCGCGACGGTGCCCTGCGCGAACACCTCCGGTATCTCGATCATCCAGGCACCTTACGTACCGCCCTCCACCGAACCGCGCCTTCGGCCCGGGCGTCGCCGTGGTCCTCGACGAGCGAACATCGTCTCTCACCGTCAAGCGGTCAGCAGATCCACCCGGTCGCCGCCCTTGAACCCGGCACCGAGATCGATCCCGGCCCCCATGGCCTCCGGACAAGCCGCAAAAATCGACATCTTGATGTCGTTCAGCGCGGCCGTTTCGATCGCGGACGCCCGGTGCTGGCTGACGCCCATACGCCCGGCCACCTGCTCCTGCGTGTATCCCAGACGCTTGCGCAGTTCACCGAGCCGCAATCCCGCTCTCAGCCGAGCCGACCGCCGCTTGGCCCCGGCCGGCTCGAAGGGGCCGAGGAACTCCGCCAGAGGATCGGGCTCCCTCGTCATGACGTCGTCCTCTCCTCGATCCACACGTCGGACTGCTCGATCGCTCAAGCCCCTTCCACGGCTTCATCCGCCGGACGGGGCTCACCCACGGTGAAGGCGGTGCCGGGGGCGGCGTAGCCGAGGGGGCCGTCGAAGCGGGTCGCGGCGCGCGACAACGCCTGCCGAGGGGTGAGGAAAGGGCCTACATGGGTGACGATCAGGTGTCTCGCCCTGGCGGCGCGGGCGGTGTCACCGGCGTCTTCAGGGGTGTGGTGGACCTGCTCCTCCGTGGTGGGAGGACGATCGCTCTCGGCCTCGCACAGGAGGGCGTCGCAGTCCTCGGCCAGGCTCGTCAGGGCGGGGCAGGGTGCGGTGTCACCGGAGTAGACCAGGGAGCGGCCCGCGGATTCGACGCGCAGGGCGAAGGCGGGCATGCCGTGCCGCACCGATCGGCTGGTCAGGGTGAGGGCACCGACCTGTGCCTCGTGGCCGTCGTGGAGCTCCTCGACGGCGAAGGCCGACTCGACGGGGCTGCGGGCCGCGGTGTTGGTGAGGAAGTGGGCGAGCCGGTCGGCGATGCCCGGCGGACCGTACAGAGGGATCGGCGCGGCGAGGCTGATGTCGGCGTAGAGGGCGCCGTAGTAGGCGGTCAGGAGGTCGGCACTGTGGTCGGCGTGCAGGTGCGAGATCCATATCGCGTCCAGCCCGTCCAACTCGACGTACCGACGCAGCTGGGCCAGCGTGCCGCTGCCCGCGTCCACCCACACCCGGACGCCTCCGCCGGACACCAGGTAACCGGAGCACGGATTGTCGGCACTCGCATAGGGCGTCGCGGAGCCCAACACCGTGAGACGGAGGAGATCATCGCTCATCCGTGCACCCTAGAAGACTCCCTCCGCCACGTCACCGCACCCGTGACAGATCAACCTCAACCCCACCGACGGAAAGCCCGCCATCCTTCCAGGTGTCGCCATGCTCCTACGCGGGAGCACCTCCGTACGGTCGTACGTGGACTCAACCGGACCAATGGGAAGGCCGCCGCTCTTCCAAGCGTCGCCGTGCCCCTACGCGGAAGTACCTTCACACGGTCGTACACGAACTCAACTGGACCAGTGGAAGGCCGCCGTCGTTCCAGGCGCCGCCGCGCCCCTACGCGAGAGCACCTCCGCACGGTCGTACACGAACTCAACCGGACCGATGGGAAGGCCGCTGCCCTTCCAGGCGCCGCCGTGCCCCTACGTGGGAGCACCTTCGTACGGTCTCGTACGCGGACTCGATCGGACCGGTGAAAGGCCGCCGTCGTTCCAGGTGTCGCCGTGCCCCTGTGCGGAAGCACTTTCGCACGGTCGTACGCGGATTCGACTGGACCGGTGGGAAGGCCACCGTCGTTCTAGTCGCGGGGAACGGAGTTCAGGACGGCGAACAGTCCTCGTGTGCGGGTGCCGTCCGGCAGGCGCCAGGAGCCGGCGACGTGGCCGGTCCCTTCGGGGAGGGCCGGCGTGTTGTCGGGGGCGGAGTGCAGGATCCGGTGCAGGCGGAGGGCCGCGCCGTGCGGTGCGGGCAGCTCGGTGCACTCGTGGTCGTCGGTGGCGGCACCGGTGAAGGCCGTGGAGGTGAGGCCGTCACCGGTGTAGGAGCGGGTGACTTCTCGGTCGGGGATGTCGCTGATGTTCTGGTCCTGGGCCTGGATTCGGCCCTCGATCAGGGCCGCCAGCTGGGCGACCAGCACCGGGTCGTGGCAGCCGTCGTAGGCCCAGCGCCGTCCCAGCACCCCGTGTTCCATGGTGCCGACGAGGGCGTGCTCCGCCCCGTCGAGCGGCGCGCCGCGATAGGTGAGCGGCACCAGGTAGGTCGTGGGATCGGCACCGGAGGCGTCGGTGACCACCATGAACTCGATCCCGACCTCGCCCTGCGGGTCGTCCAGCCGGAAACCGCCGGCCTTGACCAGCTCCGGTTCCCCCGCGCCGCGGTACCACGGCCGGGAGGGCAGCCAGGAGCTGAGCAGTTCCAGCTTGCTCGGCTTGAGGGTGGTGTCGTGGATGACGGCCATGCCGGGGATTCTCTTCCATTGAGCGGACGCGACCTTCGCATCTTCTCACCGCGGGCAGAGCCGCCTTCGGACGAGGGCTGCGAGACGAGCCCGCCAATGATGGGGCCCGCGCCGGCCGAGAGTCCGCACAGGGATCACGCCCAGCGGGTCCCCTGCGGCACGAGGCCGCTGCAGTCCCCAGGTGGCGTTCCCCTCAGCGTCCGTGCGCCGGTACCGGCGGGATCCGCGCGCCAGTACCAGCAGGTCCGCACGCCGTTCCCGCCGACCGGCGAGCCGACCTGAGGCGCCTCCAGGCCGAGGGACCTGAGACCCACTCATCGCCGGGCCAGCCTACGGACCTGTCCTCTCACACCTCACGACGGCCGTAAGACGACATGCCGGGCAGGCCGAGGGACCTGGGACCCATCTCATCACCGGGCCGACCTACGGACGTACCCGCCCACTCGTCACGACGGCCGTAGGGCGACATGCCGGGCAGGCCTAGGGACCTGAGGCCCACTCGTCACCGGGCCAGCCTGCGGACGTGTTCTCCCACACCTCACGACGGCCGTAAGGCGACATGCCGGGCGGGCCGAGGGACCTGTGACCCGCTCGCCGCCGCGACCCGGCGTGGAGGTCGTGGAGGGGTGAGGAATGTGCGGCCGCCGACGCGCGGGAAACAGGATCTCCTCAAGGGGGCCGCGGGCGGGCGCGGCGGTGGATCGCGATCGACGCCGCGGCGAGACCTGTCTTCAAGGGCTCATCGAGCTGTCCGCGGCGATCTGGACGGCCGGTCGGGCCTGGAAGACCTGGGCGTTGGCGGGGAGGTCCGGTTCGCCTTCGCCCGGTTTCGGGAGGCCGTAGTGGGGGGCCACGGCGTCGCCGCGCACCGCGACGCCCTCCCAGCGGAAGGGGATGCCGGCGGCTTCCTGCGGGCCGGGGCGGTCCATGAGCTGGAAGTGCAGGTGCGGTTCGGAGGTGTTGCCGGTGTTGCCGACCTCGCCGAGTATCCGTCCGGCCTCGACCCGGTCGCCCGGCCTTACGCGCAGAGAGCCGCGTCGCAGGTGGGCGTAGGCCGCGTACACGCCGCCGCCGTGGTCGATGATCACGCGGTTGCCGAAGATGAGGCGCCAGCCGCCCGCCTGGCGGACGATGCCTTCGAGCAGCATGTACACAAAGCCGGTCCAGGTGTTGCGGGCCAGGTGGTCGCGTTGGCCGTCGGCCGCGGCCACCACCGTGCCGTCGGCGACGGCGTGGACGGGGGCTCCGAAGGCGGGGAAGGTGTCGGGGGCGGCGGGAAGGCCCCAGCCGAAGCGGGGTTTCGGGTGCTCGCCGGTCGCCGGGAGGACGTTCCGCGGGATGAGGACGTCGATGGCGTAGGTCTGGCCGTAGCCGCGGGTGCCGTGGGCGGGGACCTTCGATCCGGGGCTGTTGAGGGCCAGCCACGTTCCGGACACGGGCGCGGCCACGGTCACGGGGGCGCGGGCGCGGTCCCAGGGCGGGCGCACGTAGGCGAGGGCGAGGAAGACCAGGAAGATCCAGTACCACCAACCGGGGATGTCCAGGAGCAGGAGCGCCGTGACGCCCGCGAGGAATGCCTTGAGGAGGACGTCGCTCCGGCGGGCCACCGATCGGCGTATGCCGTTCATCTCCGTCCTCCCGTGATCGTCGTCAGGAGCGGGACCACGCGTTCGGCGGGGACCTCGTGGTGGCCGCCGTCGCGGACGCGCAGCCAGCCCGCCGACACCAGCTGGCGCAGATGGTGGTAGATCTGCCCGGACGTTCCCATCCCCTCCAGCCCGGCCAGCTCACGGGCGGTGCCGCGGCCGCGCAGCACCTCGCGCAGCAGGCGCAGCCGCACGGGATGGCCGAGGGCCGCGAACACGTCCGCCAGGGGCTCCCACTCGTCGTCGAGGAGGTCGTCGGTGCCCGCCCCGAGCTGCCAGCCGGCCGTGCGCCCGTCGGGCAGCACCACATCACCGACGATCATCACCGCGCCCGGAGCGGGCACCCGTTCGCGCAACCCCTCCAGAGCCCAGAAGACATCCGCGGGCACGGCCGGCTCCGCCGCCCGCCCTCCCTCCGCCACCCGACCGCGCCGCCCCTGCGCGGCGAGCAGCCCGGCGAGCGCCTCCTCCACCGCACTCAGCCGCTCCTCCACCGTCTGCTCAGATTCAGAACCCTTCCCATCACCCATGGAACGAGATTACGTAATTTCGATATCATTGACAACCGCACCACACGAGGGATGCCCCATGCGCTCGCGACCGCGCGTTCCCGCACCTGGCGCACCGGCTCCTGACGCGGCGGACGAACTTGTAAGGTCGCCGGAGGATCACGGCGAGGAGGTCGGCATGGGTGGCAGAGCGACCGGTGCCGCACTCGCCCTGGCGATGACCGTTCTGACCTGTGGATGTGCGGGATTCCCGCTGGAGACGCATTCGCCGCCTTCCGCCTCCTCGGCACCGTCGACGACTCCGGTCCGGCAGCCGTCGGAGGCCGAGGTCCAGAATTTCGAGCAGGATCTCGAAGAGGGCGAACCCGGCCAGGCGCTGACCCTCCTCGTCAGCGAGACGACCGAGAAAAGGGTGCTGGACGCCTACCGGAGGAGCCCCGGCGCCGACACCTCCCCCGGCCTGCGGCTCGGCGGCATGTTCTACGGCAAGGTCTTCGGGGAGAACGCCGCCGCCGACCGCTACTACCTACTCGCGGGCATCTCTGGAGAGAACGGACGCCTCGCCGTGCAGGGAAGCCATCTGTGGACCAGGACCGGCGGGAACGCCTGGAAGTACGCAGGTGTGCAGCGGCGAGACCGGCTCTGCATCCCGCGGACCGTCTACGACGTCTGGGACCTCAAGACCACCATGCCGCACGGCAGCGCTCGCGACCCGCACTGTCCGGACTCGTGAACACGACCGCCCCACCGGCCCGTGATGCTCCGCGCCCACCGAAGTGCGGCTGACCGGCGCCCCGATGACCCGACCTTCGACGCAACGGAGAACCGGAACGCCATGACCGCCCGGAGCACTCTCTCCGAGACCGCCGACGGCATCGCCGCCGTTCGTGACGTCGAACTCGCCGCCTTCCCCACCGCCGAGGCCCTGATGCCGGACGACTCCTGCCCTGTCCCCGGCGGCGTCATCGCCTACCCCTCGGCGTTCGGCGTCTGACCTCTCCCCCGAACCGGCGGCACGACGCCCTCGCACCAGTGCCGCAGCCCGCGCCGGACGGCGCGGGCTGCGGCACTGGTGAATCGGGTATCGGCACAGACGAACGGGGCCGGGAGCCCGAGCGGTTCGGGCCGCGATGCAGGCGGACCCGGATCGGGCGTCGACTCAGAGGCGGCCGGGAGCGGTCCCGGGGCGGGGGCGTCAGCGGGTGAGGAAGGCGGCGAGGCCGTCGAGGAGCATGTTGCTGCCCTGCTCGGCCTGGTCGCGCTCTTCGGCGGTGTCGAAGGTCTGGGAGAGGGTGACCTTCGTGCTCCCGCCGTCGGCGGCCAGGTCCAGGCGCATGAGGACGGGCTCGTCGCGGCCGGGCACGTCCATGCCCATCACCAGGTGCTCGTTCTCCGCGACCTCGGTGTAGGAGCCGGTCAGGGGGACGCGGGCGCCGCCGGGGATGACCATCACCGAGCTCCAGGAGCCGCCGGGGCGGACGTCCATGACGACCTCCTCGGCGCCGGCCCACTTGCCGTAGTCCTCCGCGACGGTCCAGGCACCCCAGACCTCGCCGGCGGGGGCGTTCAGGGTGCGGGTGATCGCGTACTCGAAACCGGTGGCGGCCATGGTGACTCTCCTTGAAGAAGGCCCCTGGGGGGCGGATCGACTACGTTCAAGTTATAGTCAAAATTCATGACAGTCAAGGATCATGACTAAATTTCCCCACTGCGGCCGGTGCGAGAAGGGACAGCGGGCCCTCCTATTCGAGGACCCGCTCGGCGCCCTCGATCCGTGGACCGCCGTCCGGACGGCGGCTGGGGCTGGTTGCGGGTCACGCGTCGGGTGTGGCCGCGGTGCGAGGAAGCAGCAGCATCAGGGCGGCGGCCAGGAGATAGAGCACGATCCCGGCCGGCAGTACGGACGCGAAGGCGTCGCCGAAGCCCCGCGGCCCGGCCGCTTCGGCGGTGTGGTCGTCCAGGGAGGCGAAGAAGAGGGTCCCCAAGGCCGCGACGCCGGCGGCGCCGCCGATCTGGTTCACCGTCGAGAGCACGCCGCCGGCCGCGCCGGCGTCCTTGCCCGGGACGCCGGCGAGGACGACGTTGACCAGGATCGGCGCCGCCAGGCCCAGCCCGAGGCCGCCGACGAACAGTGCCAGGGCGAGCATCCAGTACCCGGGGTTCTGACCGTCGCGGACGATGAACCACAGCAGTGCCTGCGAGGCGGCCGAGGTCAGCGATCCGCTGACCAGCAGCGCCCGGCCCGCTCTGGCGGCCATGGCGACGCCGAGGCCGGAGGTGGCGATGGACCCGATCGCGTAGGGGAGGATCACCAGGCCGGTCTGCCAGGCGGTGCGTCCGGTACCCGCCTGCAGGTAGATCGACAGCGTCAGGAAGAACGCGCCGATGGCGCCGAAGAAGAACACCGAGGACAGCAGTCCCGCGCCGAAGCCGCGCACCCGCAGCAGCGCCGGGTCGAGCACGGGCCGCCCGCCTCGCCCCACCACCGAGCGCTCGTAGGCCAGGAACCCGCACAGCACCGGCGCTCCGGCCGCCATGAGCGCGAAGCCCCACCACGGCCAGCCCCAGTCGCGGCCCTGGACCAGGGGCAGCAGCACCAGGATCACGCCCAGCGTCAGCAGCGCCGCCCCCGCGATGTCCGGCGCCGTCCGGTGCCGGCTCGTGGACTCCGGAAGGAAGCGGGATCCGAGCACGAGCGCCGCGGCCGCGATCGGCACGTTCACCCAGAAGACGGCCCGCCAGCCCAGCCCGAACAGGTCGGCGTCGACCAGGAGCCCGCCCAGCAGGGGCCCGGCCACCGCGGCCAGGCCCTGGACGGCCCCGTACGCGCCGAACGCCTTGGCCGTCCCCGCGGGGTCGAACGAGGAGCGGATGATCCCGAACACCTGCGGGACCATCAGGCCGCCGGCCAGGCCCTGCAGGACGCGCATGCCGATCAGCGTCGAGGGGCCCGTCGCCAGGGCGCACGCCGCGGACGCGACGGCGAAGGCGGCCAGGCCGGCCAGGAAGATCCGGCGGCGGCCGTGGTCGTCGCCGATCCTCCCGCCGATGACCAGTCCCGAACCCAGCGCGAGGACGTACCCGGCCAGCATCCACTGCAGCTGCGCCTCGCTCGCGTGGAGCTCGGCCGCGATCGCCGGTGCGGCGACCGTGACGATCGTGGCGTCCAGCAGGTCCATGAACGAGGCGAACAGCACCACGAGCAGGACGATCCCGGCGGCTCCGCCGGTCAGCGGACCTGGTCGGGGAGCCCCGTGGGAGGCGGTGTGGGAAGCGGTGTCTGCACTCATGCGCCACACCGTGGCAGCGGTAGCGGACACCGGATGGCCGCCATCCGGCCGATGATGGATCCATGGCCACCACGTCCTCGCGCCTGCTCCGGTTGCTCTCCCTGCTCGGGGCCCGCCCGAACCGGTCGGGTCGCGACCTGGCCGACAGGCTCGGTGTCAGCACCCGCACCCTGCGCCGTGACGTGGAGAGCCTGCGCGAGCTGGGCTACCCGGTCCAGGCCCTCAAGGGCCCCGACGGCGGCTACCGGCTCGGCTCCGGCGGCCGCCTCCCCCCGCTGCTGATCGACGACGAGCAGGCCGTCGCCATCGCCGTCGCCCTCCAGACCGCGCCGACCAGCGTGGCCGGCATCGACGACGCCGTCGCCCGCGCCCTGACCGGCATCAAGCAGGTCATGCCCGCCCGCCTTCGCGCCGAGGTCGACGCGATGCGCCTGACCGCCATCCGCAACCCCTGGGAGTTCTCCGCGTCGCCCATCGCCCCGAGCACCCTCAAGGCCGTCGGCTACGCCGTCCGCAACGGGCACCTGCTGCGCTTCGACTACCTCACCCCCGACGGCCGCCGCCCCCACCCGAACGACCCCGACTTCACACCGCCGCTACGGGTCGAGCCCCACCACCTCGTCATGTGGGCCGGGCGCTGGTACCTCGTCGCCTACGCCCCGGCCGCCGAAGCCTGGGGCGTCTACCGGGTGGACCGCATCCACGCCCACGCTCCCACCGGGACCCTGTTCCGGCGCCGCGAGCTCCGCGAACCCGACGTGGCCCGGTACGTGATGACCAGCCATGACAGAGGGGACACCCCGGCCCCGTGGCCGTGCCTCGGCACCGTCCTGATGGAGCTGCCCCCCGACGTCGTCGCCCGATGGGCGCCCGGCGGTTCCGTCATCGAGTACGTCACCCCCACGCAGACGCGCATCACCCTCGGCGCATGGTCCTGGGCCGGGGTCGCCGGCCTGCTCGCCACCTTCGACGCCGACATCACCGTCATCGAGCCGGACGAGCTGAAAGACGCCTGCCGCACCCTCGCCCGGCGCTACCGGCACGCCGGCGAGTAGACGCGAGGCAGCCCCACGGCTCCACGACCACGACCCACCGCGGCGTTCCGGGGCTTGAGCACTGACCCGAAGGCGGTGTCCCCGGAAGCGTTTAGGTTGGAGAGGTGCGTGCCGCCCGTCTGATCTCTCTGGTGTTGCTGCTGCAGTCGCGCGGGTCGATGACGGCCGCCGAGCTCGCCGGGGAACTGGAGGTCTCCGAGCGGACGGTGTACCGGGACATGCTGGCACTGGCCGAGGCGGGGATCCCGGTGTACGCGGAGCAGGGCCGGCACGGCGGGTACCGGCTCGTCGGCGGGTTCCGTACGCGGTTGACGGGGATGACGCGGGACGAGGCCGAGGCGCTGTTCCTGGCGGGGCTGGACGGTCCCGCCGATCAGATGGGGCTCGCCGATGTGGTGGCCTCGACGCGGCTGAAGTTGCTCGCGGCGCTGCCCGAGCCGCTTCGGCAGGCGCCGGAGCGGACCGGACGGAGGTTCCATCTGGACGTCCCCGGCTGGTGGACCGACGCCGAGGCGCCGCCGCTGCTGGTGGAGCTGGCCCGTGCCGTCCGGACGGACCGGGAGATCGAGATCGGATACCGGGAACGCACGCGGAGGGTGCGGCCGTACGGGCTCGTCCTCAAGGGCGGCATCTGGTACCTGGTGGCGGCCGTGCGGGAGCAGTTCCGGACCTACCGGGTGGACCGCATCGTCTCCTTGCGGGAGACGGGAGAGGCGTTCGTCCGGGACGAGGCGTTCGACCTGGCACGGCAGTGGGCGGAGTCGTCGGCGGGTTTCGTCGCCTCCATGTTCCGCGGCGAGGTCACCGTCCGGCTCAGCCCGGACGGGATGCGGGCGCTGCGCCGCGTCACCGAGCCGCCCGCCCTGGAGCGGGCCCGCGCGGCGGCCGGGGAGCCCGACGGGCAGGGGTGGGTCGTCACCGTCCTGCCCGTCGAGAACCTGGACGTGGCCTTCGACCAGCTGCTCCGCCTCGGGCCGGAGGCGGAGGTGCTGGAGCCGCCGGAGCTGCGCGCCCGCCTGCGGAAAGCGGCCGAACGGCTGGTGGCGCTGTATCAGCGGTAGCCGGTGACGTCCGCGGGCCTGCCCGCGTCCTGGACCTCCACGATGTACCGCCACGCGTCCGGACGGCTGCCGTCCACGTCGGTGAAGCCGTACACCTGCGCGAGCCCGCCGCTGGACAGCGACTGCCCGTTCCACCTCGCCCGTTCCGGGTCGGTCGCCAGCGCCGCCACCGCACGCCCCACGAACAGCGGGGTCTCGGAGATGGCGAAGTGCGGCTCCTTCTCCAGCGCGTCGCGCCAGTTCTCCTCGGTGACGCCGAAGTGCTCCAGCATGAGCTCCGACCGCAGCCAGCCGGGCGTCAGCGACACCGCGGTCGCCCCGAACGGCGCCAGCTCCCGGGCCTGGGCGTACCCGAGCCGGTTCACCGACACCTTCGCCAGGTCGTAGAACAGGGAGATGCGGTAGTGGTCGGCGTTGTACTCGGCCGTCCCGTCGGTCATCTCCACCACCAGCCCGCCGGGCCTGCGGACGAGCAGCGGCAGCGCGTAGTGGCTGGTGATGATGTGGGTGTCGACCGCCAGCCGCAGGATGCGCATCCCGTCGTCCAGGGAGTGCTCCCACACCTTGGCGTTCCAGTCGGTCAGCAGCTCACCTCCCCAGATGTCGTTCACCAGGACGTCGAGCCGACCCTGCTCGGCGTCGATCCGCTCGACCAGCGCCCGCACCTGCTCGCGTTCCAGGTGGTCCACCACGACCGGGATCCCGCGTCCGCCCGCGGCGGTGACGAGCTCCGCCGTCTCCTCGACCGTCTCCGGCCGGTCCATCTCCGACCGCCTGCCGCCGCCGCTCCGCCCCGTCACGTAGACGGTCGCGCCGGCCTCTCCCAGCGCGACGGCCACGCCGCGCCCCGCGCCGCGGGTGGCTCCCGCCACCAGCGCGATGATCTGTTCGCTCATGACTCCACCCTCCCCGCGAAACCTGCCAGGGAGTGTCAGCCTTCGGCGACGGTCAGTCGAGGCCGAGCTCGCCCATCCTGCTCCACCCGTCCGCGCCCTCGATCGTGGTGCTGACGATCTGGGGCGCCCGCCGGACGAGGGGGCGCATCGTCTCCATGGCCGCGCGGAAGTGGTCGGAGTTCACGTGGGCCGCGCCCGCGTCGTCCTGGAACGCCTCGACCAGCACATAGGTGTCCGGGTCCTCGACGCTGCGCGACCACTCGAACCACAGGTTGCCGGGCTCGGCGCGGGTGGCGCGGGTGAACTCCTCGACATGGGACGGCCACGCGTCGGCGTGTTCGGGCTTCACGGGGAACTTCACGACGATAAAGATCATGCGCTCAGCTTACGGCGGGAACCCGCAGGTGGCGGCCCCCCTGTGGACGAGCGGCCGGGCGCACCCCCGGCCGCCTCCTTCCCGCGACCTCCCGGAGATCTGAGCCTGATATGACAGGTTCTGCACTAAATGTCTTTTTCAATGAGGAGAGAGCGTGCGGCGGTTCGCGGCCGATGTCGACTGGTGGGTGCTCCCGCCGCTGGCCCTGGTGTGGCTGCCGGTGGTGACGGACTCCCCGTGGAGCTGGCACTCGGTCGTGTGGCCGCTGGCCTCCTTCGCGGTGATCCTGTTCTTCCGCTGGTCGCGGTCCCGGCCCGCCGCCCGCAACGCCTCCTCCTGGGCGGTGGCGGCGCTGCTCACCACCGAGGCCGTCCAGGCCGCGGCCGGGATCGTCGCGGGCCTGCTGTCGGCGGTCGGCGGCCTCCCCTCCCGGTTCGACCTGCCCTGGGGCCTGGTGTGGGCGACCGGCGGGGTCCGCGGCGAGGACGTCGGCTACCGGGTCGGGAACGGCTTCACCCTCACCCCGTTCCTGATCGCCCTCACCGTGGGGATCCTGCGGTTCTCGTTCGCGTCCCGGCGCCGGGCGGCCTCCCCCGGGAGCGCTCACTGAGCAGGACGCCGTCCTCCAGGACGCGGACGCGGGTCGCGGCGCGGGCGACCACGGCGGGATCGTGGGTGATCAGGACCAGGGCCTGGGGCCCCGCGGTGAGCAGGTCAAGGATCTCCGCCCGGGTCAGCGGGTCCAGGGCCGAGGTGACCTCGTCGCAGATGAGGACGTCGGGACGGGCCAGCAGTGCGCGGGCGAGGGCGGCACGCTGCAGCTCCCCGCCGGAGAGGGTGCGGGCGGGGCGGCGGGCCGTCGCGGCGTCCAGGCCCATCGAGGCCAGCAGCTCCGACGCCTCGGCCGCGGCCGCTGCCGACGCCAGTCCCCGCAGCCGAACGGCGGTGCGGGCGACCTGGTCGAGAGCGGAACGGCCGGAGACGAAGGTCGCGCGGGGATCCTGGAAGGCGTACTGGATGCGCGCCAGCTCACGCCGGCTCCTGCGCGCCGGCAGGACGCGCCCCTCCAGAGTGAGCACGCCGCCGCTTGGCACGTGCAGCCCGGCCAGGCAGCGGGCGAGTGTCGTCTTGCCGCTGCCCGAGCGTCCCACGACGGCCAGGCGGTCGCCCCCGCGCAGTTCGAGGTCCACGCCGCGCAGCACGGGACGGCCGTGGCCGGCGGTGAGTCCGCGGGCCTCCAGGAGAACGCCCCCCGGCGGACCCGGCGAAGCGGCCCGCACCGGACGGGCGGCCGCGACGAGCGCGCGGGCGTAGGGGCTGCGCGGCGCGGTCAGCACGTCGGGACCGGCCTCCACGACGCGGCCGGAGCGCAGCACGACGACGTGGTCGGCGAGCCGGCGGACCAGGTCCAGGTCGTGGGAGAGCAGCACCTTGGTGACGGGGAGCGCCGCGAGGGCGGCGGCGAGCTCGTCGCGGGTGCGGGGGTCCTGGCCGGTGGTCGGCTCGTCGGCGACCAGGACCGAGGGCGCCGCCAGGAGGATCTGCGCCAGGGCCAGCCGCTGCTGCTGCCCGCCGGAGAGCTGGTGGGGGAAGCGCCGCAGGAACTCCCCGTCTTCCGGCAGGCTGGCGCCGCCCAGCGCCGCGCGCACGTTCGTCCCGTGCAGCCGTGCCAGCTCCCGCAGCACGGAGCCGATCCGCCGGACGGGGTTGAGCACCGACGACGGGTGCTGCGGCAGGTAGGCGACGGCCCCGCGCGGCGGCGGCCGGCGCCCCGCCATGCGCACCTCGCCGGACAGGCGCGCTCCGTGCGGGAGTTCCCCGAGCAGGGCCAGCCCGGTGGTCGTCTTGCCGCTGCCGGACTCCCCCACCAGCGCCACGGTCTCCCCCGCGGCCGCCGTGAAGCCCACCCCGTCCACCAGGGCGCGCGTCCCGAGCGTGATCCGCAGCTCCGTCACTTCGATCATGGTCTCCTCAGCGCCCGGTCGAAGGCGAGGTTCAGCCCCACCGACAGCATGATGATCATCAGGGCGGGGGCGAGCACCGCCCACGGGTTGAGCAGCAGGCCCGCGCGGTTGCGCTCGATCATCACCGCCCAGTCCGCGGCGTCCGGGGAGACGCCGACGCCCAGGAAGCTCGCGGCGGCCGCCAGGTAGAGGGTGCCGGTCAGGCGGGTTCCGGCGTCGGCGGCGAGCGTGCGTGCCACCGAGCCGCCCACGTAGCGGACGGTCGTGCGCCACCAGCTCTCCCCCTGCAGCCGCAGCGCCTCCACGACGGGCCCGTGCGCGGCCTCCAGCGCGGCGGCGCGCACCAGCCGCGCGATGTCGGGCAGGTGGACGAGCATGACGATCCACACCAGTCCCCCGCCGGGGAACAGCGTCGCGAGCAGGAGCAGCAGGAACAGTGACGGCACGGCCGGGAGCAGGTCGAGCGGGCGCATCAGCAGCTCGTCGGCGAGGCGCCGCCGCGCCGTCGCCGCCGTCAGCCCCCACAGGACGCCGATCAGGTATGCGCCCGCCGTCGCCAGCACCATGACGGCCACCAGTTCCCGCCCGCCGAGGAGCACCTGCTGCCAGACGTCGCGGCCCGCAAAGTCCGTGCCCAGCCAGCCCGTCTCCGGGTCGTAGGAGACGCCGTGCAGCACGTCTCCGGACGACGCCAGCCACGGTCCGCACAGCGCCACGAGCAGCGGGACGGCGTACAGCGCTCTTCTCATGCGCGTGGAGCCAATCGGAACGCGACCAGATCGGCCGCCAGGTTGACCAGCACCGTCGTCGCCGCGAACAGCACGGCGAGCCCTTGCAGGACGGGCAGGTCGCGGTCGGCCACCGCGTCGACGAGCAGCGTCCCCAGGCCGGGGATCACGAAGACCGCCTCGGCGATGACGACGCCGCCCAGCAGCCAGTCGACGGTGCGGGCGAGCTGCTGGACGGCCGGTGTGACGGCGTTGGGCAGCACGTGGACGTACCGCACCCGCCGTTCGGGCACGCCCAGCCGCACGGCCTGCGCCGCGTACCCCGAGGCGAGCGCGCCGATCATCCCGGCCCGCACCAGCCGGCTCAGCGAGCACAGCGGCCGCGCCGCCAGCACCGCCACCGGCAGCACCAGCGCCGCCGGGGTAAGGCCGCCCAGCGCCGTCACCGGCAGCAGCCCGCCGAACACCACGATCAGGACGACGGCCAGCGCGAACTCCGGCACCGCGTAGAGCGCCACTCCCACAGCCGTCAGCGCCCGGTCGAAACGACCGCCTTCGCGCAGCGCCGCCGCCACGCCCGCCCACACCGACAGCGGCACCAGCACCGCCAGGGTCGCCGAGGCGAGCACGGCCGTCGGCCCCAGCGCGTCGAGGACGAGGCCGAGCACCGGACGACCCGACACCAGCGACTCCCCGAAGTCGCCGCGCGGCAGCCCGCCCGCCCATGCGGCGAAGCGGGTGAGCAGCGGCCGGTCGAGGCCGAGGGACTCCCGGATCCGTGCGATCCGCTCCGGATCGGGGTCGTCCCCGGCGAGCACCACGGCCGCGTCCCCCGGCAGCACTTCGGCGAGCAGGAAGACCGCCGAGGCGACGGCCGCCACCTGCACCGGCGCGAGCAGCAGCCGCCGCCGGACGTACCCGGCCGGTCTCACGCCAGCTTGACCTTGTCGAACCGCGCCCAGTCCATGGTGTTGGCGGGCGCCGCCGACACGCCTTGGACCCGCGGGGACGTGGCGACGATCCAGTCCGCGAATCCCCACACCAGCAGCCCGCCCTCGGCGTGCAGCGTCCGCTGCATCTCCAGGTACGCGCCTTCCCGGTCGGCGGCCCGGGGCGCCGAGACCGCCTTCTCGTACAGCGCGTCGAACTCCGGCCGCCGCCATCCGGTCGCGTTGGTGGTGGAGGAGGTGAGGAGCCGCTGCGCGATGTGCGTCTCGATCGGCATCGCCCCCGACCGGAAGCTCGCCAGCGTGCCCTTGGTGAGGATGTCGGACCAGTAGGTGTCCTTGTCGCCCGTCCTGATCTCGGCCTTCAGCCCGGCCGCGCGCAGCTGCCCGGCGAAGACCGTCGCGGCCTCGACGAATCCCGCCGCCACCGGGGCCGTGGTCAGCTCGACGGCCAGCCCCTCGGCCCCCGCCTTCCTGATCAGCGCCCTGGCGCGGTCCAGGTCGTGCCCGCGCTGGGGGATCTCGGCGGCGTAGTGCTCGTATCCCCGGCCGAACAGGTCGTTGCCGACCTGGCCCGCGCCGGGCAGGACGGTGTCGACGAGTCCCTGCCGGTCGGTGAGCAGGAACATCGCCTCCCGCAGGTCCCGGTCGTCGAACGGCGGCCGGTCCACCTTCATGGCGAAGGCCTGCATCGCGCTGTTCGGCGACTTCACGAACGTCGCACGGGAGGCGTACTGGCGGGCCGTGACGGGCGACAGGTCGTGGGCGTACTCGACCTGCCCGCCCAGGAGCGCGTTCATCCGGGCGGTCTCCTCGTTGGCGATGAGGAACTCCAGCTCGTCGATGAACGGCGCCCCGTCCCAGTACTCGGCGTTCCGCCTGAGCAGCACCGACCGCCCCGGCTTCCAGGAGGTGAACGAGAACGGCCCCGATCCGACGGGCTCGGCGAAGTCGGTGTGCCCTTCGGGGATGACGTAGGTGCCGAACGCCGCCAGCACGTTCGGGAACTCTGCGAACGGCCGCTTCAAGGCGAACTCGACGGTCCGCTCGTCGACGGCCCTGCTGTTGGGAAGGTCGATCAGGGCGAGGCTGGACCTGGCGCGGAACGTCTTAGCGGGGTCGAGGATCCGCGCGTAGCTGGCCAGCACGTCGGCGGCGCGCACGGCCCTCCCGTCGTGGAACACCGCCTCCCGCAGGTGGATCCGCCACGTCCGGAGGTCGGACGACGGCTCCCACCGCTCGGCCAGCCGCGGCTGCGGCGAGACGTCCGAGCCGAGGTCGGCGAGCTTGTCGAACATCGCCTTGGCGCGCGCCGCCTCGTTGAACAGGTTCGCCAGGTGGGGGTCGAGCGTCTCGGTCGCCCCGCCTCCCGCGAAGGCGGCCCGCAGCCGTCCGCCCGACGACGCGGACGAGGGGGACGACGTGCCGCAGCCGGTCAGCAGCGCGGCTCCGGCGGCCAGGCCGAGGCCGAGCAGGCCGCGGCGGCTCAGGGGGTGGTCCAGGGGGTGGCTCATCTAGCCTTCCTTGGGTTCGAGGGATGCGCGCGGCGCGGGGGCGCCGCCGCCGAGCAGGGCGGTCGCGGCGGCGCAGGCCAGGCCGATCGCGGCGCACAGCACCGCCCCGCCCGCGCCGGCCCAGCCGATGAGGGCGGTGCTGACCGCGGCCACCACGCCGGAGACCAGGTAGAACATGCCGAAGTAGGTGCCGGAGCGCCGTTCCCCGCCGAAGACGCCGATCAGCTCGTACACGAACGGCTGGGCGATCATCACGCCGAGCTCCAGGCACACCACCGCGGCCAGCACGGCGGGCAGGCCCGGCAGCAGCGCCGGGGCGAGGAAGCCCGTCCCCATGACGGCCAGCCCCAGCGCGATGGACCGGTACCGGCTCGCCGAACGGGCGAAGTACCGGGTGAGGCGCACCTGCAGCAGCAGCGTGGTCACCGTGCCGACGAGGAACAGCAGCGCCGTGGAGCCGGCGGTTCCCGTCGCCTCCCGCGCCGCCAGCGGCAGCACGAGGTAGAGCTGGTTCTGCAGCGCGAACATGCCGCTGAGCGCCAGGGTGAAGGCCAGGAACCGGCGGTCGGCCAGGCAGGCCCGCCAGTCGCCCAGCACCGTGGTGGCGGCGGGCGCCGCCGCGCGGGCGGGCAGCACGAGCGCCTGCACGACGGTGAGCACCGCGAAGACCGCCGCCGCCGCCACCGCCGCCGCCCGGAAGTCCACCGCCAGCAGCAGCGCCCCCAGCAGCGGCCCGCACAGCGCTCCGGCCTGCGCGAACACGTTGAACAGCGCGAACGCCTCGGCCCTGTCGGGCGCCTCGACCGCGATGTAGGCGCGCACCGCCGGGTTGAACAGCGCGCCCGCCACCCCGCTGAGCACCGCCGCGCCCAGCAGCACCGGCAGCGTGTCGCCGAAGGCGAACAGGCCGAACCCCGCGGCCCGCAGCCCGCACCCCGCGATGATCACGTTGCGCGCGCCGAGCCGGTCGGCCGCCGAGCCTCCGATGAGGAACAGCCCCTGCTGGCTGAGGTTGCGCGCGCCCAGGACGACGCCGGTGAGCGCCGCCGACAGCCCGAGGTCGCCGGTCATGTGCACGGCCAGGTAGGGGACCAGCAGGTAGAAGCCGGTGTTGACGCCGAACTGGTTGACCAGCAGCACCCGCACGGCCGGGGGCTGCCCCCGCACGCCCGCCGTCCACGACCGTTCCACCGTCTCCCCCTCGCTCTCACCGCACTGCCGTGGAACGATAATCATTATCATTACTGGAGCGCAACCCGGCGTCTCCGGTTCTGCCCGCGCTCTGGTCAAGGAACGGCCCGGAAGCGCGCCGCAGGTGACGCCGGACGGCTACCTTCGGACCGGAAGGGAGAGGACCCGATGAACGCAGGAGCCGGCACCGCGATCGTGCTGTTCACCCGGGACCTGCGCGTCCACGACAACCCCGCCCTGCACGCCGCCTGCGCGGAAGCCGAGCGCGTCGTGCCGCTGTTCGTTCACGACGAGGCGATCCTGGCCGGACCGATGGCGGTGCCCAACCGGCTGCGCTTCCTCGCCGACAGCCTGGCCGACCTGCGCCGCGGCCTGCGCGCCGCGGGAGGCGACCTCCTCATCCGCCGCGGCGACCCCGCCGCCGCCGTCGCCGAGCTGGCCGGCCGCACCGGAGCCCGCGCCCTCCACCTGGCCGAGGACCACTCCGCCCACGCCCTCCGCCGCCTGGAGGCCCTCCGCCGCCTGTCCCTGCGCGTCACCACCGCGCCCGGCCTCACCGTCGTCCCGCCCGGCCACCTCACCCCCGCCAAACGCGACCACTACCAGGTCTTCACCCCCTACTGGCGGGCCTGGCGCGCCGCTTCCCCGCGCCCCGTCCTGCCCCCGCCCGCGCGGATCACGCTCCCCGACGGGCTCGACCCCGGCCCCCTCCCCGACCCCGTCACGGACGCCTCCCCCGGCCTGATGCCCGGCGGAGAGGAGCACGGGCGCCGCCGCCTGCGGGAATGGGTCTCCCATGGCCTGCACGACTACGCACGCGAACGCGACGTCCTCGCCCATGACGGCACCTCGCGGCTCAGCGCCCACCTGCGCTTCGGCACGCTCTCGCCCCGGGAGGTCCTCCGGTTCACCGCCGCCGACGAGGCGTTCGCCCGCCAGCTGGCCTGGCGCGACTTCCACTACCAGGTCGCCGCCGCCTTCCCCGACCTCGCCTGGCGCGACTACCGGCCCCGCCCCCGCACCGTCCGCGACGACCCCCGCGCCCTGGAGGCCTGGGAGAACGCCGCCACCGGCCTGCCCATCGTCGACGCGGCCCTGCGCCAGCTGCACCACGAGGGCTTCATGCACAACCGCGCCCGCATGATCACCGCGTCGTTCCTCACCCAGGCCCTGCACCTCGACTGGCGGCACGGCTACCGGCACTTCCGCCGCTGGCTGGCCGACGGCGACATCCCCAACAACGCCGCGAACTGGCAGCGGCTGGCCGGCACGGGCAACGACCCGCGCCCCCGCCCCCTCAGCCCGCTGCGCCAGGCCGCCCGGTTCGACCCCGACGGCGCCTACGTGCGGCGGTGGCTGCCCGAGCTCCAGGCCCTGGAGGGCGCCGCGGTCCACCGGCCGTGGCAGGCTCCGCCGGAGCTGCGCCGCACGCTGGACTACCCGCCGCCCCTGCTGGACCTCGGCCCCTGAGCGCCCGGCGCGCCGGAGGCGCCACGGGACGGGACGTCAGTAGAGAGGGGGTTCCGCGGGATGGCGGAGCGTCTCGGAGAGCCAGTCGAAGGCCTGCTGGGTGAAGCGGGAGCGGTTCCACAGCTCGCAGTGGCCCGCGGCGCCCTCGGCGCGGGTGAAGGCCTTGAGGGTCTTGGGGCAGCGGAGGCGGGCGAAGAAGGTGCCGGCGCGGACCGAGAGGCGGTCGGCCTCGGTGGCGGCGACGAAGGTGGGGCAGGCGATGTCCTCGACGACCTCGGAGATGTTGTAGCGGGCCAGGTCCAGCAGGTACTCGGCGGGCGTGGCCGCGCCGTGCACCCACTGGCCGCGCTGGACCAGCTCCCAGTGGTGGATCCGGTCGGCCAGCGCCTCCGCCAGGTAGGGCTCCAGGACGTCCGGGTCGAGGTCGGGCAGCGCCTCCTTGAGCTCGTCGGGGATGGACATCGCCTCGCGCAGCAGTTCGAGCTGGTCCCACTGGCCGGGGTCGACGACCAGCGCCTTCACCCGCGGGTCGCCCGCGGCGCCGCGGGCGGCGAGGTAGCCGCCCAGGCTCCAGCCCATGACCGCCACCCGGTCGCGGTCGACCTCCCGGTAGGTCAGGAGCCGCTGGACGATCGGCCCCAGCACGTGCTCCCAGTCGGGCCGCAGGGTCAGCCCCTGCTCGATGAGGGCGCCCCCCTGGCCCGGCCCGTCCATCAGGAGGCAGTGGTATCCGCGTTTCAACGCCGGTACGGCGTGGGACCAGTACATTTCGTGGAGATTGGAGTCATATCCGTTGACCGCGACCACGGTGGGCCGCGCCTCGTCCCTGGCCGCCAGGCAGAGGTAGCCGTGCAGCTCGACGCCCTCGTAGTCGACCTCCATGGGGCGCAGCCGCCGCAGCACGGCCATGCGCTCGAAGGCCTCGCACTCCTTGCGGAAGGTCTCGGCCAGGCGGGGGTCCACCGGGTGGCCGAAGATCGGGAAGTTGGCGACCCGGTAGTAGGTGGACGCCCGGTGGAAGGCCTCGGCGGCGCTGACGGGGTGCCCCTTCTCGTCGCTGCGCCTGCCCCATTCGGCGACCATGTCGGCGGTGGCCGTCCACTCCCGGTGCCAGCTGTCGGCGTCGCCCTCGGTGATCCGGGAGGCCGTGAGGGCGCACTCGCCGTACTCGGCGCCGCCACCCGTCATGGTCATCAGCGCGCGGTCGGCGAACATCTGGAACAGCCGGTCCTCGAACAGGCGCATATTCCATGCGTACCCGGCTCAAACACCCCCAAGCAAATGCCGTACCGCCGCACGGCGGGCGGAGCACCGACGAAGGGAGCACGAACGGGATGGATGCGCAATGGGTGGCCGTGCACCGGGCGGCGATGGTCAGCCCCTACGGCGACCTGAGCTTCGCCAAGCCGCGCGGCGGGTTCACCGGGCGCACCGTGCGCCAGATCGTCCACCTGCACCGGGGCGGCGCCCGGCTGCGGGTGTGGCTGAGCAACCAGTTCGGCGACGGCCCGCTGCGCGTCGGCGAGGCCCTGGTCGGCCGCCACCTGGGCGGCGGCCGTGTCGCCGCGGGGCAGGCCAGGCTGACGTTCGGCGGCGCGGAGAGCGTGGAGATCGTGCCGGGCACCGAGGTGGTCAGCGACCTCACCGCGTTCGACGTCCCCGCCGACGCCGAGATCGCGATCAGCCTTTACGTAGTAGAGGACAGCGGGCCCGCCACCCACCACCCCGAGGGGCTGCAGACCGGCTACGTCACCTCCGGGAACACCGCGGCCGACCCGGAGCCCGAACCCTCCGCGCCGATCACCTCCCTCTACTGGATCAAGGGCGTGGACCTGCGGTTGGAACGCTCCCCCGGCGAACCGCTCGTCGCGGCGTTCGGCGACTCCCTCACCGACGGCTCGGGCACCACGCCGGACGCCCACCAGCGCTACCCCGACCACCTGGCGCGCCGCCTCGGCCTGCCCGTCCTCAATCTCGGCATCGGCGGCAACCGCCTGCTGCGCAACGGGTTCGGGCCCGCCGGGCTGCTGCGCTTCCAGCCGGACGTGCTGTCCATACCGGGGCTCACCCATGTGATCATCGCGCTGGGGATCAACGACCTGGGCCTGCCGGCGGCCGACCGGCCGCAGAACGCCGACGAGCTGATCTCGGGCCTGACCACGCTGGCCCGCCTGGCGCGGGAGGCGGGCGTGACGCCGATCGGCGCGACCCTGCCGCCGTACGCGGGGACGACGTTCCCCGGCTACCACTGCGAGAAGGGCGACCTCATCCGCGCCGAGGTCAACGACTGGGTCCGCGCCACCGCCGAGTACCACGCCTGCCTGGACATCGACGCCGCCGTGCGCGACCCGGACCGCCCCTCGCACTTCCACCCGGCCCTGCACTGCGGCGACGGCCTGCACCCCAACGACGCCGGCGCCCGCGCCATGGCCCACGCCATCGACCTGGAGGCGTTCGTGCTCCGCGACTGACAACCCCGTGCCGGAATTTCCGCAAATTTCGCATTCCATAGGGATGATCAGGGAATTAGGGTCCTGCCTTCCCGCCAGGAGATTCTGCGAAGGAGTGTGGTTCCGGTGTGGCAGCGGCGTGACTTCCTGCGGACCGCCACGGTCCAGGCCGCCCTCGGCGGCGGCCTGCTCGTGGCGGCGCCCGCCGAGGCGGCGGCGGCACGGGTCGTCTCCGAGCGGCGGCTGGGCCCCCGGGTCCGCGACCTGACGATCGCCTCGCCCGCGATGCGGCGGAACATGAGGGCGCGCCTCATCCTGCCCCGGGGCTGGAACCGCCGGGAGAAGTGGCCGCTCCTGTGGCTCCTGCACGGCGGCAACGACGACTACCGGGCCTGGACGCGCGAGTCCGAGATCATGCGGCTGAGCGCCGCGCGCCGGATGATGGTCGTCATGCCCGAGGGCGGATCCGGCGGCGGCTACACCGACTGGATGTCGGGCCCGCAGTGGGAGACCTTCCACCTGGAGGAGCTGCGCGGCATCCTGATGCGGCGGTACGGCGCGGCGCGGCGGCAGGCGGTCGCCGGGCTGTCGGCCGGTGGCTACGGCGCGCTGATCTACTCCGCCCGGCACCCCGGCATGTTCGCGTTCACCGGCAGCTTCAGCGGCTACGGCGCCACCCTGGTGCCCGGCGCCCCGGAGGTGCTGCTGACCGGTGTCCCCGGCTCGGGCGCCGAGAAGTTCCTCATGTGGGGGCAGCCGCAGCTCAACCGCGACGTCTGGGAGGCGCACGACCCCCTCAGCCAGGCGCACCGGCTCCGCGGCACGAGGCTCTACATCTCCTGCGCCCGCAACGGCGTGAAGGGCCCGCTGGACTCCGAGACCACCCACGCCGCCGACCCCGCCGAGGCGTTCTGCCTCTACACGACGCGGCCGCTGCTGGCCAGGCTGCGCCGGTTGAAGATCCCCGTCACCGCCGACATCTACCCCAGGGGCACCCACACCTGGCCCTACTTCCGGCGTGGCCTGCGGCGCTCCTGGCCCCTGATCACCCGGGCGCTGCGCGCCTGAGCAGGCGTTCCCCGGCGACGAAGGGCACCCCGGGGGTGGCCCTGGCACCAAACTGGCTGATACCTATATGCCCCAGGGCGAATTAGTGGGAGCCAGGACAAGGTGGGGCAACTTAACTGCACGAGGCACGGTTGCACCGGTACCGTGGCCGACGGCTACTGCCTGGAGTGCGGGCTGGCCCCGGCCGAGCCCGACGGCCTCACCCACCCCGACGCCGGCCTCCCCCGCACCGGCTCCCAGCGCCCCACCGCCTGGAGCACCACCGCCCGCAGCACCGGCGTCTCCACCGGCGGCAGGTCGCGGCGCGGCATGCTCGGCGCGGGCCTGGTCGAGGTGCCGCCCGTCCCCTACAAGGACCCCGCGCAGGCCGTGCTGGCCGACCCCGTCGTCGCCGAGCGCAAGCGGTACTGCCGCTGCGGCGAGGCGGTCGGGCGCGGCCGCGACGGCGGCCCCGGCCGACCCGAGGGCTTCTGCCCCCGCTGCGGCTCCCCCTACTCCTTCCTGCCCAAGCTGCGCCCCGGCGACCTCGTCGGCGGCCAGTACGAGGTGCTCGGCTGCCTGACCCACGGCGGCCTCGGCTGGATCCACCTGGCCCGCGACCGCAACGTCAGCGACCGCTGGGTGGTGCTCAAGGGCCTGCTGGACAGCGAGGACCCCGAGGCCGGCGCGGTCGCCGCCGCCGAGAAGGCGTTCCTGGCCGAGGTCGAGCACCCCAACATCGTGCGGATCTACAACTTCGTCCAGCACCCCGACCCGCGCACCCTGCGCAACCACGGCTACATCGTCATGGAGTACGTCGGCGGCCACCCGCTCAAGGACGTCCTGGCCGAGCACCGGCGCGAGCACGGCGAGGACGCCGCCCTGCCGCTCGGCCAGGCCATCGCCTACGCCCTGGAGGTGCTGCGGGCGCTGGGCTACCTGCACTCCCTGGGCCTGCTGTACTGCGACTTCAAGCCCGACAACGCCATCCAGTCCGAGGAGCAGCTCAAGCTCATCGACCTCGGCGGGGTGCGGCGCATGGACGACACCGAGTCCGCGATCTACGGGACGGTCGGCTACCAGGCGCCCGAGATCGGCGGGATGGGCCCGTCCGTCGCCTCCGACCTCTACACCGTCGGCCGCACCCTGGCCGTGCTGAGCTTCCCCTTCCACGGCCACACCGGCAAGTACGTGGCGAGCCTGCCGCCCCGCGATCAGGTGCCGGTGCTGCGCGAGCACGAGTCCTACGACAGGTTCCTGCGCCGCGCCACCGCCCGCGACCCCTACACCCGCTTCCACGACGCCCAGGAGATGGCCGAGCAGCTCACCGGCGTGCTGCGCGAGGTGCTCTCGGCGCAGGACGGCAAGCCGCGCCCCGCCCCCTCCGCGCTGTTCGGACCCGGCCGCCGCGTCCCCACCGAGCGGCTCACCCCGCGCGACGCCCTGCTGGCGCTGCCCATCCCCCAGCCCCGCCCCTCGGACGAGTCCGCCGGGTTCCTGGCGTCGCTGACCGTCGGCGACCCGCGCGCCCTGCTCACCGCGCTGGTCTCCGCCCCCGCCGACTCCCCCGACGTGCGGCTGCACCGGGCGCTGGCCCACCTGGAGCTCGGCGACCACATGGCGGCGCGCCGCGTCCTGGCGGGGCTGCGCGAGGACTGGCGGGCCGAGTGGTACCTGGCGGTGTCCGCGCTGGGGTCCGGGGAGCTGCGCGAGGCACGCCACCGGTTCGACGGCCTCTACGACCTCGCCCCCGGCGAGGCGGCGCCCAAGCTCGCCCTCGGCTTCTGCCACGAGCTGCTCGGCGACCTGCCCCGCGCCGAGCACCACTACCAGACCGTGTGGCGCACCGACCAGACGTACGTGAGCGCCGCCTTCGGCCTGTCCCGGGTGCGGCTGGCGGCCGGGGACCGGGCCGGCGCCATCGCCGCGCTCGACTCCGTCCCGCCGTCCTCCAGCCACTTTCCCGGCGCCCGCGTCGCCGCCGTCCACGCGATCGCCGTCGGTCGGGAACCTGGGGATCTGTCCGAACGTGAACTGATGGACGCCAGCCGACGTCTCAGCCGACTGGGTCTCGACGCCGAACGCCACGCCCGGCTGGCCGTCGAGGTCCTGCGCTCGGCACTGGACTGGGTGCTGGCCGGCCACACGTCCAGCGCCCGCGTCCTGGGCGTCCCGCTCGACGAGGAGGAGCTCCGCCGCGGCCTCGAACGCGCCTACCGCACCCTGGCCCGCCTCGCCGACGGCCCCGGCGAGCGCCACGCCCTGGTCACCCGTGCCAACGCCATCCGCCCCCGAACCCTCTTCTGACGTTCCCACCCCCGACGCGAACGGACTCCGATGCCCTGCCCCTCCTGCTCCGCCCCGGTCTTCGCCGGCGACCTGTTCTGCGAGGCCTGCGGCCACCGGCTGAGCCCTGCGGGGCGGCCGGCGGCCGAGGCAGCCCACCACCGGGAGATCGACCTGGGCGACGCCGCCGCCGCGGTGAGCGACCGGGGGCTGCGGCACAGCACCAACCAGGACGGCATGGCGCTGGCCCCGGTCCCCGGCGGCCTGGCCGCGGTGCTCTCCGACGGGGTGTCGGCCTCCCCCCGCCCCGAGGAGGCGTCCGGCACCGCGGTGGAGACCGGCATGGCCGTCCTGGCCCGGGAGCTGGAGACCGGCGCCGATCCGCGCGACGCCACCCGCACCGCCGCCCTCGCCGCGGCCAAGGCCGTGGCGGGCCTGACGGCCGACCCCTCCTCGGCGCCCGCCTGCACCTACATCTCGGCGGTCACCGGCGAGCTGGACGGCCGGCCCGTCATCACCATCGGCTGGATCGGGGACAGCCGCGCCTACTGGATCGGCGCCACCGGGGACGAGCTGCTCACCGAGGACGACTCCTGGGCCGAGCACGTCATCGCGCACGGCATGATGAGCCAGGAGGAGGCGTACGCCGACCGCCGGGCGCACATGCTGGTCGGCTGGATGGGCGCCGACGCCCGCGAGATCGACGTGCACGTGCGGGTGTACGCGCCCGAGGTCCCCGGCGTGCTGGTGGTGTGCACCGACGGGCTGTGGAACTACATGGCCTCCCCGCTGGCGCTGGCCGCCGCGCTGGCCGACCCCCTGGCCGACCCGGTCTCCGGGCCGCTCACCGGGCGGCGCGGGCGGCGCACCCCGCTGTCGGTCGCCCGCGAACTGGTGCGCACCGCGCTGTCGGGCGGCGGGCACGACAACATCACCGTGGCGATCATCCCGGTCGAAGGGGACGGACTCGAACTATGACCCTCAGGACGCCCTTCACCGTGTCCGTGGACCAGAACCGCTACCTGCCCGACGGCGGGACGGAGCTCCACGCGATCATCGCCGTCTGCGGGACGGGCGACCCCGACGAGCCCGCCGAGGACGTGCGGCTGCGGGTCGCGGTGCCGCGCGGTGTCGTCCTGCACTCCCTCAAGCAGGTCCTGCCCGTCGAGGAGGACCTGTGCGCGCACCCCGCCGAAGGCGTCCCGCGCTCCTTCGACCACTCCACCGGCCGGTGGGGCCGCCACGAGACCCGCGAGTACCACCTGCGCCTGCGGGTGCCCGTCCAGGACGTCGGCCAGCGGATGCGCGCGGCACGGCTCGCGGTCCTGCGCGGCGGGGAGGCCCTCGGGGCCGCCGACGTGTTCGCCGAGTGGACCGACGACCGCACCCGGTGCACCCGGATCGACGCCCGCGTCGCCCACTACACCGGGCAGACCGAACTGGCCGCCCGCATCCAGGCGGGCCTGGCCGCCCAGCGGTCCGGGGACGCCGGGACCGCCGCCGCCGAGCTGGGCGGCGCCGTCCGGCTCGCCCGCGCCCAGGGCAACGTCCATCTGGCCGCGATGCTCAGCCGGGTCATCGAGGGCGACGAGACCACCTGCACCTTCCGGCTGCGCCGCGGCGCGGCCACCGCCCCTCCTCCCGCGTCCGCCTCCGCGTGCTCCGCGGCCTGCCCCGAGTGCGCGGAGCCGGCCTCCGGCCGCTTCTGCGAGGCCTGCGGCCACGACCTCGCCACCGGCGTGCCCGGCCCGAAGCCCGCCCCGCGGGGCCCCGCCCGCGCCCGCTGGTACGTGGTGATCAGCACCGATCCCGAGTACCACCGGCGGGTCCTGGCCGAGAGCGGCACCGACGCCGGCCGGCTGCCCGCCCCCTCGGACGGGCCCGGGCTCAGCAGCCCCCTCAGCGGCGGCCGGGTGCTGCTGGGGCGGCGCAGCACCCTGCGCGGCACCGTCCCCGACATCGACCTGTCCGGGTCCACCCGCGACCCCGCGGTCTCACGCACCCACGCCGTCCTGCTCGCCCGGGACGGCCGCTGGTGCCTGGTCGACCCCGGCTCGGCCAACGGCACCCGGCTCAACGCCGGCAGCGCCCCGGTCGCCGTCGGCGCCGAGATCCCCCTCCACGAGGGCGACCGCATCCACGTCGGCGCCTGGACCACCGTCGAGCTGCGAAGAGAGTCCCTGTCGTGACGAGGGCGGCCGGCGCCCTGGAGGCCCTGCGGCGCAAGGCCGGGCGCTCCGTGCTGCCCCGGACGGTCCCGGGCCTCCTGCGGGGATGGGCGGCGGCGGCGCTGGTGGCCGTCATCGCCCTGGTCACGGCGGTCTCCACCGGCCTGGAGGACGCCCGGCAGGGCGTGTGGCTGGTCGGTGAGGACGCCGGGCCGCAGGTCGTGTACACCGGCCACCTGTACTTCGCGCTCAGCGACATGGACACCCAGCTCGCCGGGGTGCTGCTCATCGGCTCCGAGCACGGCCTCGGCGCCGGGCGCGACCACGCCCTGCAGCGGTACCGGGAACGCCGCGGCGAGGCGCACCGGACGCTGCTGCAGGCCTACGAGATCGCCGGGACGGACGAGGCGAGCCGGCGCACCGTCCGGGACGTGCTGAACGGCCTGGGCAGGTACGAGCAGCTCGCCGCCCGCACCCTCCTCCTGGACGACCAGTCCGGGCATCCGGCGGGGCCTCCGGCGCAGAACGTGCTGGACGTCTACCGGCGGGCCACCGATCTCATGCGCCAGGACATCCTGCCCAAGGCCTACAACCTCACCCTGGAGAACGCCAGCGTCGTGCGCCGCGCCTACGTGGACGAGCGCTCACACGTCCTGCGCTCGCGCGTCGCCGTCGGCGCCACCTCGCTGGTGCTGCTGGCGGTGCTCGCCGGCCTGCAGTTCTACCTCGTCCGCCGGTTCCGGCGCCTGCTCAACCCGGCGCTGGCCGGGGCCACCGCGATCGCCCTGGTGCTGGGCGGCTGGGCGCTGCTCGTGCTGGGCAGCACCTCCGCGCACCTGCGCATGGCCAAGGAGGAGGGCTTCGACGCCACCCTCGCCTTCACCCGTGCCCGCGCGATCAGCAACACCGCCGCCGCCGACCAGACCCGCTTCCTGCTCGACCCCCAGCGCGCCGACACCTACGCCCAGGTCTACTTCGACACCTCCCAGAGCATCGCCTACCAGGAGTCGGGCAGCCTCGCCGACTACCACCGGCGGCTCGCCGCGGCCCCGCCCCGGCTGGGTTTCCTCGGCGGCATCCCCGAGCAGGCCGAGGTCCTGGTGCGCTACCGCGCCTTCCAGGAGCAGGACGAGCGGATGCGCGACCTGATGCGGCGGGGCGAGGAGCGGGAGGCCATCGCCCTGCGCACCGGCCTGATGACCGAGACCTTCACCGCCTACGACCAGGAGCTGAGCCGGCTCATCACCGCCCGCAAAACCGACTTCGGGCGGGAGATCGCCGCCGGCGCCGCCGTCCTCGACGGCTGGAACCGGGGCCTGCCCGCGGCGGGGATCGTTCTGGCCGCGCTCATCGTCCTGGGCGTGTGGCCCCGACTCGCGGAGTACCGTTGACCAGTCGCGCCCTCGAACGGCTCCTCGCCCCCCTCCTGGTCGCCGGGCTCCTGCTGGCCCTGGCCGTCGCGTGCGGGGTCGAGCGCACCCCGGGCGTGGAGGGCAGAAAAGTGCTCCGGGTCGGGGTGAAGTACGACCAGCCGGGCCTCGGGATGTACTCCCACGGCTCCTTCCTGGGCTTCGACGTCGACGTCGCCTCCTACGTCGCCAAGCGGCTGGGCGCCGAACGCGTGGAGTTCGTCGCGCTCACCTCGGAGCAGCGCGAGGACTTCTTGAGGGAGCGAAAGGTCGACCTGGTGGTGGCCAGCTACTCCATCACCCCGCAGCGCAAGACCGAGGTCGGCTTCGCCGGCCCCTATTACGTCGCCCACCAGGACATCATGGTCCGCGGAGGCGAGCGGAGCGTCCGCGGACCGAGGGATCTGGCGGGCCGCAGGCTGTGCAAGAGCGCGGGCTCCCACTCCTGGAAGCGGGTCGTGGAGGAGATGGGCATCCGTGCCGAGCTCGTCGAGGCGCAGACCTACAGCGAGTGCGTGGACCTCCTCGTCGACGGGAGGCTCGACGCCGTCACCACCGACGACCTGATCCTGGCGGGCTTCGCCCTGCGGCGGCCCGGCGCCTTCCGGATGGTCAACGCCAGGTTCACCGACGAGAAGTACGGCATCGGCCTGCACAAGGACGACATCGGCGGTTGCGAGGCGGTCAACCGCGCCCTCACCCGGATGTACCAGGACGGGACGGCGGCGGAGCTCCTCGCCCGGTGGTTCGGACCGACCGGGCTGAAGACCACCACCACCGTCCCGCAGTTCGAAGGGTGCGGCTGAGCGCCCTAACGGGCGGCCCGCAGCTTCATGGCGTGCTGCACCAGGGTGATGAGCACCTCCTTGGAGGACTCCTTCTCGCGGGCGTCGCACAGCAGCACCGGGATGCCCGGGCCGATCTGCAGCGCCTGCTTGACCTCGTCGGCCTCGTACCGCTGCGCCCCCTCGAAGCAGTTGACCGCGACGATGAACGGGGTGCCGCGGCGCTCGAAGTAGTCGATCGCCGGGAAGCAGTCGGCCAGGCGCCGGGTGTCGGCCAGCACGACCGCGCCCAGCGCGCCGAGCGCCACCTCGTCCCACATGAACCAGAAGCGCTCCTGGCCGGGGGTGCCGAAGAGGTAGAGGACGAACTCCTCGCCGAAGGTGATCCGGCCGAAGTCCATCGCCACCGTGGTGGTGCGCTTGGTCTCCACGCCCTCGAGGTCGTCGACGCCGACGCCGCGGTCGGTGAGCACCTCCTCGGTGCGCAGCGGCTCGGTCTCCGAGACCGCGCCCACCAGTGTCGTCTTGCCCGCGCCGAACCCGCCCGCCACGAGGATCTTGATCGCGGTGGGCATCCGGCGGCGCGTACCGGCGCTAGAGGGCGCGGAGGCCATCGATCACCGCCTGGTACATCCTGAGGTCCTGCATGTCGATCTCCGGTTGGGGTTCCTGGACGGTGACGAGGCCCTTGTCGAGCAGGTCGCCCAGCAGCACCCGCACCGTGCCGGTCGGCAGGTCCAGGTGCGCGGTGATCTCCGCCACCGACATCAGCGTCTGGCAGAGGCGGATGATCGACAGGTGCTCCGGGCCCAGGCCTATCGCCACGGACGGGGCCGGACCCGTCGCCTCCACCAGGGTGATCAGGTCGAATTCGCCGCGGACCGGCTGGAGCCGTCCGCTCGTCATCACGTACGGCCTGACCAACGGGCCGGCGCTCTCGTCAAGCCAGCGTTCGTGTTCGGGTTCCTGGGGCGGATAGTTCACGCCGACTCCGACACCCGGGCCGGGGTGGAGAGGTGGTGGCCCAGTTTGGTGACCATCATGGCCATCTCGTAGGCGATCAGCCCGACGTCGGCGTCCTCGCTGCTGAGCACCGCCAGGCAGGCGCCCTGCCCGGCGACGGTGACGAGCAGGAAGGCCGAGCGCATCTCGATGATGGTCTGGCGCACCGCGCCGCCGCCGAACCGCTCGCCCGCGCCCTTGGCCAGGCTCTGGATGCCCGCGGCGACGGCCGAGAGGTGCTCGGCGTCGTCCCTGCCGATGCCCTTGGACTGGGCCATCAGCAGGCCGTCCGCCGACAGCACGATCGCGTGCTCGGCCTCGTTGACCCGCTTGACCAGGTCGTCGAGCAGCCACGCCAGGTCGGCGGAGGCTCCTGTCTTGTGCATCACTCGGTCTCACTCTCGACGGAGGCCGCCCTGCCGCGCAGGGTGCCACTCTGGAACGCGCCCACGATCCTGCGGATCTCTTCGGGCGAACGGCCGGGGTCGTCCTCGACCGGTGTGTCCGTGTCGGCGGTCTCGTCCTTCAGCGCGGGGGCGAGGCTGGCCTGGGGAACCCGGACGGGCAGGCCCGAGGGGGTGAGCTCGGTCTCCGGCGGGGTCGGCGGGGCCGCGGAGGCCCCCTCGCGCACCGGCAGCGGCGGGGCGGCGGAGGCCGGTGCGGCCTGCGGTTCTTCGGGTGGTGACGGGACCAGGACGGGCGTGAAGCGCTCCCCGTCCCGGGGGTCCGTCGAGTCGGTGACTTCCGGCATGGCAGTCCCGACGACCGTCAGAGACTGCGACGGCGCGCCGGACTCTCCTTCCTCGAGCAGTTCCCGCGGGATGATGACCACCGCGGTCGTTCCCTTGTAGGGCGAACGCTTCAGCGTCACCTGCACGCCGTACCGCTCCGCGAGCTTGCCGACCACGTAGAGGCCGAGCTGCACCGAGCTGGAGAGGTTGAACTCCGGCGGGTCGGCGATCTTCCGGTTGATGGAGGCGAGGTTCTCGTCCGACATGCCCAGGCCGCGGTCCTCGATCTCCAGGGCGTAGCCGGAGGCCACCATGTGGCCGGAGATCTGCGCGTAGGTGTAGGGCGGCGAGAACGACACCGCGTTCTCGATCAGCTCCGCCAGGAGGTGGGCGATGTCGGCGACGGCGCGGCCGACGAGGTTGACCTCGTCGATCGGCATGACCGTCACCCGGGTGTAGTCCTCGACCTCGGCGACCGCCGAGCGGACCACGTCGACCATGGGGACCGGCCTGCGCCAGCCGCGGGCGGGCGTCGCGCCGGAGAGGATGATGAGGTTCTCGGCGTTGCGCCGCATCCGGGTGGCCAGGTGGTCGAGGCGGAAGAGGTCCTCCAGCTCCTCGGTGTCGATCTCCCGGCGCTCCATCTGGTCCAGCAGCGTCAGCTGCCGGTGCACCAGCGCCTGGGAGCGCCGCGCGAGGCTCAGCAGGATGTCGCGGATGCCGCGCCGCAGCTCGGCCTGCTCGACCGCGGTGCGGATGGCGGTCTCCTGCACGGCGTTGAACGCCTGGCCCACCTTGCCGATGTCGTCGTCACCGAACGCCAGCGGCGGCGCCTCGGCCGCCACGTCGACCTGCTCGCCGTGGCCGAGCCGCTCGACCACCCGGGGAAGCCGCACGTCCGACAGCTCGTGCGCGGCGTCCCGCAGCCGCTCCAGCTGCCGCACCAGGTGCCGCGCGGTGGTGACGGACAGGACCACGGACGCCACGACCGCCAGGAAGCCCAGACCGCCGGCGAGCAGGAGCCGGACGATGACGCCGACGGCGATGGGGGTGGCCCGGTCCACCAGCCGGTCGCCCGAGTCGTAGTTGATCTTCTCGAGATCGGCGGTGAGCGGGGTCAGCATGCCATCCCACTGGTTGACCACCATCTGCGGGACGTAGGTCTTCTGGCCTCCGCCCCGCTGGATGAGGTTGTTCTCCAGGACGGAGAGCTGCGCCAGGCCCCTGTGCTCCTTCAGCTGGGCGTAGGCCACCGGGTCGGCGTCCTCCATGGCGGTGATCGTGCGCTCCATGTGGGAGCGCTGGTAGCCGATGATCTGCAGGAGGTCGGCGTGGTCGGCGGCGTTGAGCCGCCTGCTCGCGATGATGCCCGAGACGTAGGCGTCCTCCTGGGAGAGGATCTCGCGGGCCCTGGAGAACTGGATCAGGGTGCGGGTGTCGTCGGCGAAGTCGTCGTCGTCGAGCGTGGCCATCGCGTCTTCGGCGAAGAAGATGGATTCCACGACGCCGGAGTAGGCCTTCAGCACGACCTTCCGGTTGGCGGTGCCGTCGACGGAGGCGCGCAGGGCGCTCATGCCGTCGAGCTCCTCGACGGTGGCGTCGATCCGCCTCTCCAGCTCCTCGTCGGCGGCAGCGCGCACGATGGTCTCGCTGGAGCGCTTCTTGAAGGTGCCGATCAGGGTGTCGGTCCTCTTCCGCTGCTCGCTCAGCTGCTCCGCCTGCCGGGGAGTGGGGCCGCCCATCTGCATCAGGGACAGCCGGCGCTCCTGCTGAAGGGAGGTGATCAGCGGCTCGGCGGGCTGCGCGATGCCGTAGTCCAGCCGGGTGACCCACAGGATGTTCACACCCTCGCGGAGGGTGACCCAGGCGGCGAAGACCCAGAGTGCGGTGAGCGACACCAGAAGCGCGGTGACCTTGGTCCGCACACGGGTATTGCGGAGGCGCATCTAACCGCTCCAACGCTATATAGAGATGCCTGCAATAAGGAGCTAACAGGCTATTAACCAAGCAAACCAGGATTTCCCATGCCCAGTTCTACGGCTGACCCGTTTGCAGGCAGAACCATAGCAACCAAGGCAGGTTCACTCAAAGCAAACGGGAAATCTCGGTCCACCCGCCGGGCATGGCGTTGAAATTTCCTCAAAGTACACGAAACCTCCTACCCGGTCAGCACTTCGGCACCGTCCGAAACCCCTGCCAGATGGGTCGCGGCCAGGACCGAAGCCCGGACAATGGCGGTCGGCGAGTAAAGGTCCTTGTCATGCCACAGCGCGGGGTGCCCATCCCCCCCGCACAGGAGATACCGGCCGCCGGAACGCAGGGCCGCACGACGCTCCCGGCCTGTCACACCGCCGGTCAGCGCGAGAATCTGCACCGCGTAGGAGGTCTCCTCCGCGGTCCCGCCCCATATCCCCCACGAGCCGTCCTCACGCTGCGTGTCCAGAACCCACCGGACCGCCCTGGTGACGGCCTCGGCGGCACCTTCCCCGCCGAATTCATGAAGTGACAGCGCGGCGCAGAAGGTGGAGTAGTAAGGGGAGGCATGCCAGCGGTCACTCCAGTGACCTTCACCACACTGCTGCTCTCGCAACCAATTCGCGACCTTCTCCACGGCCGAGAGGTAACGAGCCTCCGGGCGGAACCGGGAGTAGGTCCCGAACGCCTCCAGAACGTGCGCGTTGGTGGTGATGGAGCGTCCGTCCTCGCCGCCGGGCCAGGTGCGGAAGTGGGTGTCGGTCTCATAGCCCCACAGCGCGTCCGGGGCCGTCGGGCGGCCGAGCAGCGCCAGGGCCGACAGCGCGACGGAGGTGGTGTCGGCGTCGGGAGGCAGTCCGTCCGCGGTGGGGGCGCCGTCCGGGCCGAGGGTCTCCAGCAGCCCGCACACCAGCTCCGGATGCGGCGCGAAGTCCAGCCCCGCCCTGGCCAGCCAGCCCAGGACCCAGCCGCGCTCGAACGTGGTGATCGGCAGTCCCACCGGCACCGGACCGCCGTGCTGGCGTACCGCGGTCTCCAGGAACCGCCGGGCCGGGTCGAACCGGTCCGGCTCCCGCCTTCCCAGCCAGGCGGCGGTGGCCGCGGGCGAGGCGCCGACCGTCCCGGTCCGCTCCCGCCGCGCGTGGGGCAGCCCCGCGGCCTTGGGCCCGAGCACCTCCAGCGCGTGCCACAGCTTGTCCGGCACCGGACCGCCGCCGACGAAGGCCGCCTCGACCAGTTCGAGCCTGCCGTCGTCGAGTACTCCGGGCAGCGGCAGCGGGTCGCCGATCCGGGCGTTGACCGCCCTGACCAGCGAGGTCGCGATCATCTCGATCGCCGGCATGTCGGGCAGCGGGGGCGGCTGGCTCAGATGGCGACGCAGGAAGGCCAGGCCCCGTTCGCACGCCGCCGCCGCCCGCGGCCCCTCGCCCAGCAGCGCCTCGACCGCGCTGAGCGTGGGGACCAGTGCGTACCCGGGGTCCGGAACGCCCCACGAACCGTCGGCGCGCTGGGAGTCGAGGAGAAAGGAGACACGTGCCTCGTGGCCGGTGAGCCAGGGGGTGAACGAGACGACCCTGCCGGTCTCGTAGACCGACGGGGAGACCTGGCCCCAGGGCTGTGCGAGCAGCCCGTCCACGAGTTCCTGCGCCGTGATCAATGTGCTCCCCAGAAGTCCGTCACTCCGTAGAAGCCCGAGCAGAAGGCCATCTGCCTTTGCATGTACTGCGCGTACTCGGACGGCAGCGGGGCCAGCAGCTCCTCGGCCTCGGCGACCAGCACGGGGACCCGCGCCTCGACCTCGGCCTGCTCCACATCGAGCAGGAGCGCGTTCAGATCGCCCCACTTGCGATCGCGCTCGACCGTGCCGAGGTCGTTGAGCAGCCGGATCACCCGCTGGACCGCCCAGGAGGCCGCCCTGACCTGCGCCACGTCACCGCCGCCGCCCTGGGCGATCCAGTGGGTGGCGAAGACGAAGGAGAAGCCCAGGTTGTCGGCGTTGGCGAGATACTCGGTGAAGCCGGGCCGGTGCCCCTCGTCCTTCCAGCGCCATTCCAGGGCCATGCCCTCCAGCACCAGGTCGAGTTCCTCCCGCCACACGCCGCCCAGTTCGGCGAAGGCCGGCATCGCCGCGAGCTCCACCCGGATGTCGGCCAGGAACCGGGCCAGGTCGTCCCCGGGCGCCGCCGGGCCGCCGTCGGCGACCGGACCCAGCCGGGCGAGCACCCCGTCCACCTCCGCGCGGGATCCTGCGGCGTAGTCCATGATCCAGTCCAGGCCGAAGGACCAGAGGGTCGCCCGGTTGGCCATGCGCAGCCCCGCCGCGTCCAGCCACGGCCCGCTGAAGGCCATGGCCAGGGCGAGCGTGCTGTGCAGGACGGGGTCGAAGGCGTCCGCCTTGAACAATCCCGGATACTCCGCGGCCCAGGCGCCCATCTGCCGCTGGGACTGGCCGGCCACCGCGCAGACGCGGCCGTCGGCTCTGGCGTCGGAGCTCATCACACCGGCCGCAGGATCATCTGCACCTTCTCCTTCACCCGCACCGAGGCCGCGAGCTGGGGAGTGACCTTCGAGGGCGTTGCCTTCACCAGGCGGAACCTGGTGAGCAGGCTCGCGATGGCGATCGTCGCCTCGGCCAGGAAAAGGTGGTTGCCCAGGCACTGGTGGCCGCCGCCGCCGAAGGGGAAGTAGGCGTACCGGTGCGGGGGCTTCCGGCCGGGCGCGAACCGGTCGGGGTCGAACTCGTGCGGCCGGTCCCAGATCAGCGGGTGCCGGTGGGTGAGGTACTGGCTGATGACGATGTCGGCGCCCTTCTCGATGCGCACCCCGTCGATGACGTCCTCCTCCAGCGCGCCCCGGGTCAGCGCCCAGGCGACCGGCATGCACCGCAGCATCTCGTCGATGACCTGGCGGGTGTACACCAGCCTCGGCAGGTGCTCGGCGGCCAGGGGGCCGCCGCCCACGACCTCCTCGATCTCCGCGACGAGCCGCTCGTAGACCTCCGGGTTGTCGGCCAGCGTGGGCCACACCCAGGTCAGCGCCACCGACGTGGTCTCGGTCGCCGCGCCGTACACGCCGCAGAAGTTGTCGCGCAGGAACGAGGTCGGGACCTCCTGGCCCTCGGGCATCTCGCGGTCGAGCAGGACGGTCAGCAGGTCGTCCTGCTCCTGGACCGCCCGCTCCCGCGCGATGGGCATCATCGCGTCGTCGAAGGTCTTCACGGCCTGCGCGAAGGCGCGGTCCTGGGGACGGGGCATCCACCCGGGCAGGAAGGGCGTGAACAGCCGGGGCAGTATCGCCTTGACGATGACGTCGCTGGCGTGGGCCAGCTCCGCCACCTGCCGGGGGTTGATCCGCTGCCCGAAGACCAGGCCGACGATCGCCTTGTTGACCACCGAGCCCATGAGCGTGGCCACGTCGATCGGCTCGCCCTTGCGGGCCGGCTCGACCGCCTCGTCGAGCCCCTCGTTGATCAGCGTGATCATGCGGTCGGTCACCGACCTGATGTACCGCGAGGTGAACATCGGCTGCATGGTGCGCCTGCTGAGCTGCCAGTCCTCCTCGCTCTCGCCGAGGATCCCGTTGCCGAACAGCCGGAACAACGGCGTGTAGAACATGCTTTCGCGGATGTAGTTGTCGGCGTTGGTCTTCAGCACATGCTGAATATGCTCGGGCTTGACCAGCAGGTAAGGACTGAGAACCTTGGCGTCAAGACGGACGACCTCGCAGTTCGCCGCAAGGCCGATTCGTTCGAATTCAGCGAGAAAATTTTGGGACAGCCGGGGGATCGATCGGTAGACGGGAATCCTTCGCGCCTCTCGTGCCGGCTTTACAGCCATGTCGAGCACCATCGACCAACGCCTCTCTCCGTGGAGCCTGCGCGACTAATTCAGCTACTGGCAAGATCTTAACGAATCAGACATTCCGGATTCTTTCATGATCGTTTACCCGCTTCAAGGGGGTGTAATGATAACAAAACAGACAAGTCTGTGTGATGCTAATCACTATCCATCACCCCGCGAAAGTGTATGATCAACAGTCAGTGACAACCCATTCAAGTAATCACGGAACGAAGTCGCGCACTTCCCGAAAGTTATTTACGTAAAATCTGCGATAACAGCTTCTTTTAGAGAGTCATCTTTGGGACCCTTTGAATCACCGCGCCCTCGAGCAGAAGGCAAACCATGACGATCGACCTCACTGCTCCGCCCGTAGAAGTAACGGAGCTGCTGGAGAGCACCCGGCGGCGGATTCGCCCCGCCGTACAGAAGGCGGTGGAGCGGCTCCAGCCGGTTCCGCGGCAGATATCGGAATTCACCTTCGGCTGGCGCGAGGCCGACGGCACGCCGCGCGGCGACGACGAGGGAAAGGGAGTGCGCCCGACGCTGGCCGGGCTGTCCGCCGCGGCGGCCGGCGGGGACGCCGCGGACGCGGTGCCGGGAGCGGTGGCCGTGGAGCTCGTGCACGCCTTCTCACTGGTGCACGACGACATCATGGACGAGGACGAGACGCGGCGGCACCGGATGACCGCGTGGAAGGCCTACGGTGTCGGCCCCGCGATCCTGGCCGGTGACGGCCTCCTGGCACTGGCGCTGGACACCCTGGCCCGGACGGGCGACGCCGCCGCGGTGGGCCGACTGACCTCGGTGCTGGTGGAGCTCGTCAACGGGCAGGCGGCCGACACCTCCTTCGAACACCGGCCTTGGAGCGGTCCCGAAGCGGTCACCGTCGAGGAGTACCGCGCGATGGCCGTGGGCAAGACCGCGTCGCTGCTGGGGTGCGCGGCGGCGCTCGGCTGGCTGCTGGGCGGGGGCGACCGCGAGGACGCGGAGAAGATGGATCGGATGGGCCGCCACCTGGGATTGGCGTTCCAGGCCGTGGACGACCTGCTCGGCATCTGGGGCGAGCCGGAGGTCACCGGGAAGGCCGTCCACAACGACCTGCGCCAGGGCAAGAAGAGCCTGCCGGTCATCGCCGCACTGCGGTCCGGGGACGAGGAACTGGCGCTCCTGCTCAAGGCGCGGCCCGCGGACGGGCGGGAGGCGCACCGGGCGGCGCTGCTGATCGAACGGGCGGGCGGGCGCGCCTACACCGAAGAGCTCGCGGAGCAGGAGACGGCGGCGGCGATGGAGATCATCGACGGGATCGGCGGGGGCTGCGGCGCCGAGCTGGCGGCGCTGGCCCGGTACGTCGTCTCGCGGCGCGCCTAGCGGAGCCGGGAAGCGGGCATCCGCCGAGGGGCGGGCGAAACGCCCCCCCAAGGCCATGGCTCACAGCGCCTTGAGGTCCTCCAGGACCCGCTGGAGGAGCGCCTGGTCGGCCTGCACCATGCGGCGGCCGGGCTTGCGCACCTCCAGCAGGTTCAGATGGCACAGCTCGCCGGCGAGCACCTTCACCACGCCGAGCGGCAGGTCGAGGTCCGACGCGAGGTCCGCGACCGCCGCCGGCTGCCAGCACAGGGCCAGCAGGTGCGTCTCCTCCCGGGAGAGCCGCCGGTCGGGAGGCGGCTCCCGACCGGTCGCGCACAGCAGGGACACCAGGTCGAGCGTGATGCCCCGGGGCTGGGTGCGGCCCCGGACCATCGCGTAGGACCGGACGATCGGCCCCGCCTCCTCATCGACCCAGCGCTCGTCAAATCTGCCCATCGCCGGCCCCCGGCTGCCGCGGCGCCGCCGAGAGCAGCCTGCGCACCCGCTTGACCAGCATCGACATCTCGTAGGCGACCAGCCCGGCGTTGGCGTCGGCCTGGCTCAGCACCGCCAGGCAGCTCCCGCTGCCCGCCGCCGCCACGAAGAACAGGCCGGTGTCCAGCTCGACGATCGTCTGGCGGACCTCGCCCGCGCCGAAGTGCACCCGGGTCCCGCCGGCCAGGCTGTGCAGCCCGGAGGCCAGGGCCGCCAGGTGGTCGCCCTCCTCCCGGCTCACCCCCTGGGAGACGCCCATCACCAGCCCGTCCCGGGACAGGACGATGGCCTTGCGCACTTCACCGACCCGGTTGACCAGGTCGTCCAGCAGCCAGCTCAGCTCGGTGGCCGCACGGGTGTTGCTCATGATCCGTATCCGTCCTCGTCGTTCTCGTTCCGGGCCCGCTGCCAGCCCGCCTGCAGCGAACTGAAAAGGTTACGGCTGATCTCGGGGTCGCGGTCGTCCGGTTCCTGCTGTTCGGCCTCGGGCGCCGCCAGCGGGGTCTGGCGCAGCTGCGGGGCCAGGCTGTTCTGCCGGACGCGGCGGGGCAGCCCGCCCTCCTCGCTCGGCGGGACGACGCTGGAGGCGGCGCCCGCGGGGGCGAGGGCCGGGGGCGCGGACGGCCGTACCGGAGCCGACGGCCGCATCGGGGCCGGGGCGGGGGCCGGGGAGGCCGCGGGGGACGGCGGGAGGGAGGGCACCGGCCAGGGACCGGAGTCCGCCGGCACGGGCCAGGGGCCGGAGTCCGCCGGCGCCGGGCCGGGACGGCCCGCCTCGATCGAGGGCTGCTCGTCGCCGATCGCCGACTCCGGCACGATCAGCGAGTGCGGCATCACCACGACCGCGCTGACCCCGCCGTACGCCGAGGGCTGCAGCGTCACCTTGATGCCGTGCCGCGCCGCCAGCCGCGAGACCACGAACAGGCCGAGCCGGTCGGTGTCGGCCAGGTCGAACTCCGGCGCCTTGGCCAGGCGCTCGTTGAGCTCGGCGAACTCCGCGGGGGTCAGGCCCACGCCCCGGTCGACGATCTCCACGGCGAACCCGTTGCCCACGACCTCGCCGTGCACCAGCACCTCGGTGGGCGGCGGGGAGTAGGCGGTGGCGTTCTCGATGAGCTCGGCCAGCAGGTGGATGACGTCGGTGACGGCGGCGCCGGTGAGCGCCACCGGGGAGAGCGACACCGCCTCGACCCGGGTGTAGTCCTCGACCTCGGCGACCGCGCCGCGCAGCACGTCGGACATGTGCACCGGCTTGCTCCAGGAGCGGCCGGGCGCCGCGCCCGAGAGGATGATGAGGCCCTCGGCGTGCCGCCGCATGCGGGTGGTGAGGTGGTCGAGCTGGAACAGGTCGTTGAGGGTGTCGGGGTCGGGCGCCTTGCGCTCCAGCGCGTCCAGCATGCGCAGCTGCCGGTGCAGCAGCGACTGGCTGCGCCAGGCGAGGTTGAGGAAGACGCGGCTGATGCCCTTGCGCAGGTGCGCCTCGCCGACCGCGGTCTGCATGGCGGTGTTCTGCACCCGGTTGAACGCGTCGGCGACCCGGGCGATCTCGGTGGTGCGCGCGCCGATGTCCAGCGGCGGCACCTCCCGTTCCACCTCGACGGTCTCACCGCGCCGCAGCCGGCCGACGACCCAGGGCAGGCGCCGCTCGGCCAGTTCCCGCGCGGCGCTCTGCAGCTGCCCGATCTCCCGGGTGAGGCTGCGCACGAGCGTCACGGTCAGCAGGATGGACGCGACGACCGCCAGCAGGCCGACGCCGGCGGCGATGGACAGGCGCCAGATGACGCGGTCCCCGATCGGCTCGGCGTCGCCCTTGAGGATCGCGCCGGACTTGTTGATGTTGGTCTCCCACAGCGCGAGGAGCTGCTCGATCGTGCCCGGCCACTCCTGCGCGACCGAGGCGGGCAGCCGGCCCGAGCGGGTGTCCTCGGTCGCGGCGATCGCCTTCTCCAGCTTGACGAGGCCGGCGTACTGGGGGGATCCGACGACCTCCGCCATCAGGGGCCCCACCTCGCTCCCCAGGTCCTTCTGCGACATCCGGGTCATCTGCTGCTGCCCGGCGGAGAGGACGGCGAAGTTCTGGATCTGCTCCCTGGTCAGGCGCCCGTCGCCCGCGAGGGCGGCGCTGACCATGACGTCCTCCTGCATGACGAACTCGCGCGCCCAGGTGTAGGAGATGAGCGCGCTGCTCTTGCGGTAGAGCTCGACGTCGTCGGCCAGGACGAGGGAGTCGAAGACGCTGAGCGAGGCCATGGTCGGCCGGGTGTAGGCGGTGGAGATCTCGTCGACGTCGATCTCCTGCTCGTCGACGCGTCCGCGGAGCTCGGCCAGCTTGTTGAGCTCGACGTTGAAATCGTCGATGAGCCCGGCGGTGCGGTCGCCGACCACGTCGCGCATCTCGTCGGTCAGCACCTTCTCGCGGTAGGCGGCCACGTACTTGTCGACCTCGCCGCGCACCATGAGGAGCTGCTGGTAGACCTGGCCGTCGTTGCCCTGGCCGCTCGCGACGTGGACGGCGCTGAGCTTGCGCTCGTACTGCAGCGTCCCCATCAGGGACGCCGCGGCCAGCCCGATGCCGTCGTACGCCGTGTCGATCCGGAACTTGCCCTGCGCGTCGGGGAAGGTGAGGGACAGGGCGAAACCCCACAGGCCCAGGAGCGAGAGCAGGGGGATGACCAGCAGCAGGGCGATCCGGGCCCGGATGCTGCGCATCCGGGGCTTGAGCAGAGCCATGGCAACCTGCGCAATCCTGTAATAGCCGTCACCCGTCGTTCGGAAAGCTCATGTTGCACTTCGGGCGCATCACAGGTCAACCTGCCCCAAACTCAACAAACGCGTCAGCGTAAGTCAGCGCTTGGTGTACATGTAGCCCAGCCTCCGGACCGTGACGATCCGTTCGCGGTATCCCCCGAGCTTGCTGCGGAGCCGGTGGATGTGCACGTCCACCGTGCGCAGGGATCCGGCGTCGGTGTGGCCCCACACCGCCCGCAGGAGCTGGCCCCGCGAGTGGACCCGGCCAGGACTGGCCGTCAGGTGCGTCAGCAGTTCGAATTCCTGGTAGGTCAGCGGGATGACGCGCCCGTCCGCCCGCACGGAGCGGGCCACCGGGTCGACGACCAGGCCGTCGTCCTGGGCGGGCGAGGGGAGTCCGGGGATCGGGGCGGAGAATCCGGGCAGCGGGGACGCCCCGCTGCCGGTGTCCAGGTCCACGAGGTGGCCGACGACCACCAGCGCGGTGCGGGTGCCCTCCATGGGGACGACGCCGAGCAGCCGCCCCTCACCGGGGGCCAGACCCTCGACCTTGGCGGCGAATGTTGTGGAATCCATGACGCCATATTACCCACTTAGTTGGTCGAGTTTATAGGCTTAGTGCGGCCGAACCCGGCACCGCCGGACCGGGGCGGCGGGCCGCTCGTGTGCGATGCTGAAAGGCGTGCGCTTCAACCAGGTGATGGTCGTCCGGGAACGGACCAGGGCCCGTGTGTTCCGCAAGTACCTCATGGCGAACGAGGGCAACGTCATCGCGGTGCGCCGCCACCCGGCCGTGCTGCTGCGCTACTTCTGCGAGACGATCGGCGGGCTCGTCGTCGCCGGCGCCCTCACCGGCTGGCTCGGCGGCGGCATGGCGGCCGCCGTCGTCTGGGTCGCCTGGCTCCTGGTGCTGGGCCGGCTGCTGTGGAAGCTGCTCACCTGGACGGTGGAGTTCTTCATCGTCACCGACCTGCGCCTCATGTACATCCGCGGCCTCATCGCCCGCCGCGTCGGCATGATCCCCCGCGGCAAGGTCACCGACATCAAGATGGAGCGCACCGTGCTCGGCGAGATCCTGGACTACGGCACCTTCATCATGGAGAGCGCCGGAGACGACCAGGCGTTCCGCGAGGTGACCTTCATGCCCTACCCCGAGCAGCTCTACTACGAGGTCTCCTCGGCCATCTTCTCCGCCGAGAGCATCGACGACTGACCGGCTCCCTCGGGGGTCCCTAGACTGACCGGCACCAGCTTCCCCCGAGCTCAGGAGTGCCTCGTGTTCCGCGCCCGCGCCCTCGCCCCCGTTCTCGCGCTGTCCCTCCTCGCCGCCGCCTGCGGCGGCGAGGAGGAGAAGGAGGCCGCCCCCTCCCCCGCCGCCTCGTCGGCGCCGGCGTCCGAGCCGGCCGCGAGCGCCCCGGCCACCGGGACCCCGGAGGAGCCCGCCTTCGACGGGACGCTGATCAAGGTGGCCGTCAACGGGAGCAAGGTAGCGCCCCGCCCGTCCACCCACAAGATCGCCAAGGGCGGCAAGGTGCGCATCGAGGTCACCAGCGACAAGGCCGACGAGCTGCACGTCCACGGTTATGACAGGACCGCCGCCCTCAAGGCCGGCGAGACCGCGGTGGTCGAGTTCACCGCCGACCAGAGCGGCAGGTTCGAGGTCGAGACCCACGACTCCGGGCTGCTGCTGTTCAACCTCGAGGTCTCCTGATGGTCCTCGCCCACGGGATCGGCGGCCGCCAGGACCTGCCGATCCCCCTGTCGTTCCTGCTGGCCGGGGCGGCGCTGGCCGTCCTGGTCTCCTTCATGGCGGTGGGCGTGCTGTGGCGCGACTCCCGCTTCGACGGGGAGAAGGGCCGGCCCGTCCCCGCCGGGCTGCAGTCCTTCGCCGACGCGCGCGCCACCCGGTTCGCCCTGCGGCTGATCGGCGCGGTCGCCGCCGCCCTGACCGTCGCCGCCGCCCTGTTCGGCGCGGAAGGCGCGGCCAACCCCGCGCCCTGGACCGTCTACGTCCTGTTCTGGGTGGGCCTGGTCCCGCTGTCGCTGCTGTTCGGGCCGGTGTGGCGGCTGCTGAACCCGTTGCGGGCGGTGCACGCGGGGCTCTCCCTGATCAGCGGGGGCAGGCCGCTGGCGCAGCTGCCGCCCTGGCTCGGCTACTGGCCCGCCGCCGTCGGCCTGTTCGCCTTCACGTGGCTGGAGCTCATCCCGCCCGACCGCGAGGAGGGGTGGGCGCTGCTCGCCTGGTTCGCGGTGTACGCGGTCGTCATGGTCGTCGGCTCGCTGGTGTTCGGCGCCGCGTTCTTCGACAAGGGCGACCCGTTCGAGGTCTACTCCGCGCTCATCGGCCGGCTGTCCCCGCTGGGCCGCCGCGACGACGGCCGGCTGGTGCTGCGCAACCCGTTCGACGGGCTGGCCGGGCTGAAGGCCGCGCCGGGACTGGTCGCGGTCGTGTGCGTGATGCTCGGCTCCACCGCCTACGACGGGTTCTCCCGCTCCCCGTGGTGGGTCGGCCAGGTGCAGTCGGGGCCGCTGCCGCGCGTCCTGATGGGCACGCTCGGGCTGGCCGTGCTGGTGGGCCTCGTGGCGCTCACCTACTGGCTGTGCACCCGCCTCATCGGCCCCGGAGCCCCGGGAGCGCTGGCCCCGTCGCTGATCCCCATCGCGGTCGGCTACCTGGTCGCGCACTACTTCACCCTGCTGTTCTTCGGCGGCCAGCAGGCGCTGAAGCTGTGGACGGACCCGTTCGTCACCCAGGCCGACTACCTCGGAACCCGCGGCTGGGTCATCGACTACCAGATGCTCAGCGACACCGCCCAGGCCGTCATCCGGGCCGGGGCGGTGGTGGTCGGGCACGTCCTCGGCGTGTTCGCCGCGCACGACCGGGCCGTCGCGCTGCTGCCCAGGAACCGCGCCCTGACCGGGCAGCTCCCGCTGCTGCTGCTGATGGTCTTCTACACCGTCGGGGGTCTGGCGCTGCTGTTCGCCACCTGACGGCGCGGGTGCCGGGCGGCTCCTCCGCCCGGCGCCCGTCCGCCTCAGCTGTCGAAGCCCAGCCCGAAGCGGTCCAGGGTGCGCAGCCACAGGTTGCGCCTGCCCTGGTTGGCGTCGGCGCGGGCGATGGACCAGCGGGTGAGCTGGATCGCTCCGAACCGCAGCGGCTCGGGCGGGAACGGCAGCGGCTTGTCCGCGACCATCGCCAGCCGCGCCCGTTCGGCCCGCTCCCGCGTCGCGGGCCCCACTCCCAGGTGGTCGAGCATGACCTGGGCGCCGAACCTCGCGGCGCCCACGCCCAGTCCGGTGTAGCCGACGGCGTAGGCGAGCCGGCCGCCCATCGCCCTGCCGTAGAACGCGCAGAACCTGCTGCAGGTGTCGATCACTCCGCCCCAGCTGTGCGTGAAGGTCACCCCTTCGAGTTGCGGGTAAGTGGTGAAGAAGTGCCTCGACAGACGCGCGAACGTCTCCGGACGCGACTCCAGCTCCGCGCGGATGCCGTTGCGGAAGTGGTAGATCGCGTCGTAGCCGCCCCACAGGATGCGGTTGTCCGACGTCAGCCGGTAGTAGTGGAACTGGTTGGCCGCGTCCGACAGCCCCTGCCTGTTGCACCAGCCCAGCTCGTCCAGCCGGGCCTGCGACAGCGGCTCCGTCATGAGGGCGTAATCGTAGACGGGCACCAGGTAGTGCTTGAGTCGCTTCAGCAGCGGCGGGAAGGCACCGGTGCCCAGCGCGACCTTACGGGCCCGGATCCGACCGTAGGGCGTTCGCAGGAGAACTCCCCGGCGCTCTCCTTCCAGTGAGGTGACAGGTGTGCGCTCGTAGATGCGGACGCCCAGCGCGGCGCAGGCGTCACGCAGCCCCCACGCGAGCCGGGCGGGGTGGAGCATGGCCGCCCCCTCCACGTCCCAGAGGCCGCCCAGATAGGTGGGCGAGTCCACCTCCGCGCGCATCTCGTCCTGGTCCAGCAGCCGCATGTCGTGGCCGAGCGCGGTGCCGTAACGCGCCTCCCGCGCCAGTTCGGGCAGTTGCCAGCGCTCGGTGGCGACCTTCAGCTCGCCGGTGAACTCGAATTCGCAGTCGATTCCGTACCGCGTGACGGCGGCGGCGATCTCCGCCAGGTTCTCCTTGCCGAGCCGCTCCAGCGTCCTGATCTGGCGCGGCCAGCGTTCCATTCCGTTCCACAGGCCGTGGGTGAGGGAGGCGGCGCAGAAGCCTCCGTTGCGGCCGGACGCCGCCTCCCCCGCGAGGTCCGCGTCGACCAGCACCACGTCCAGTGCCGGGTCGCGTTCCTTGGCCAGCAGGGCGGTCCACAGACCGGTGTAGCCGCCTCCGATGACGGCCAGGTCGCAGGCGGTCGTCTCCACCAGCGAGGGACAGGGCTCGGGACGAGCCGGATCTTGCAGCCAGAACGGTGTCGGCTCCGCCTCGGCGAGAGCCTTGAGCGCGTTCACATTCCCTTCTCCTGTGTCCCCTGGGCCCCGGCCGGGGTCCGCGCCACGGCGGCGCGCTGCCTTCCCCGGCCGGGACTAGGGCCACGTGTCAGGTCTTCCTGCGGCGTGCGCCGACCACGTTGACGATCGCGATCAGGACGCCGATGGCGAAGATCAACGTGCCCATCACGTTGACCTGGGGCGGGGTTCCCGTACGGGTGGAGCTCCACACCCACAGCGGGAACGTCACGGTCGTCCCGCTGGTGAAGTTGGTGATGACGAAGTCGTCGATGGACAGGGCGAAGGCCAGCAGCGCGCCGGCGAGCACCCCCGGCCGGACCATCGGCAGGGTGACCAGGCGGAAGACCTCCCAGCGCGAGGCGCCGAGGTCGGCGGCGGCCTCCTCCAGCGCCGGATCCAGGCCCACCGCCCGGGCCCGCACCGTCACCGCCACGAACGCGACGGAGAACATCACGTGCGCGGCCACGATCGTCCCGATGCCGCGCGGGATGTTCAAGGTGACGAACATCGACAGCAGGGACGCGCCCATCACCAGCTCCGGCGAGGCGATCGCGGCGAACAGCACGATGTTCGCCGCGCCCTTCCCGCGGAAGCGGTGGCGGCCCAGCGCCAGGCCGATCAGCGTGCCCAGGACCGTGGTGATCAGAGTGCTCAGCACCGCGATGACCAGCGAGTTCACCAGCGCCCGGGTGAGGTCGGGCTTGTCGAACAGGTGGGCGTACCACCGGAGCGTGAAGCCCTCCCAGACGAAGTTCTGCCGGGAGGCGGTGTCGTTGAAGCCGAAGGCGATCATCACCGCGATCGGCAGGGCCAGCCAGGCGATGAGGACCCAGGTGTAGACGCGCAGCGCCCTCATCGCCTGGCCGCCTCGAGCACGTCCTCGGTCCCCAGCGCCCTGGCGTACAGGAAGACGCCGGCGAGCAGGATCGCCATCAGCGTGAACGACAGCGCCGAGGCCGTCGGGTAGTCGTTGTTGACGAAGTACTCCGTCCAGATGATGTTGCCGATCATCACGTTCTCCGTGCCGCCGAGGACCTCGGCGTTGACGTAGTCGGCCGAGGCCGGCACGAACGTCATGATCGCCCCGGCGAACACCCCCGGCAGCGACAGCGGCAGGACCACCCGCAGGAACGTCTGCGCCCGGGAGGCGTACAGGTCCCGCGCCGCCTCCAGCATCCGGGGGTCGAGGCGCTCCAGCGCCACGTAGATCGGCAGCGCCATGAACGGCAGGAAGTTGTACGTCAGGCCCGCGACCACCGCGAACGTGGTGCCCAGGACGTGGAAGCCGTCCGGCAGCACGCCCCACCCCTTCAGCGTGCCGAGCACGATCCCGTTGTCGGCGAGCACGAACTTCCACGACACCGTGCGCAGGACGAACGACACGAAGAAGGGCAGCAACAGCAGCAGCAGGTACACCGACTTGCGCCTGCCCGCCCGGAACGCGATCCAGGCCGCGGCCGGGTAGGCCAGCAGCAGGCAGGCGACGGTCGCCAGCAGGCCGTACCAGAGCGACCGGACGAACTTGTCGCCGTACAGCTCCAGCCCTTCGGTGTAGTTCCGCCAGCGGAGCACCTGGTCGAAGCCGTCGACGACGTTCCCCGTCATCAGCGAGAACGACGCCATCAGCACCAGCGGGACGGCGAAGAACGCCAGCAGCCACAGCCCGCCGGGCAGGACCATCAGATAGGGGGCGAGCCGACCGCGCACTAGGAGTCCTGCACGATCGGCGTGAAGATCTTCTGGTACTGCTCCTTCTCCTCCTGGGAGAGGGTGCGGTAACGGCGCAGCCGCGCCAGGTCGGCCTCGGCGGGGTAGACCAGCGGGTTCTCCAGGAACTCCGTCAGCTCCGCCTTCTCCTCGCCGCTCGCGGCGTCGGCCTTGCGCCGCAGGACGTCCTTGGTGCCGGGGACGGGCGTGATGTAGGTGACGAACTCCGTCAGCGGCGCGTTGACCTCCGGGTCGCACAGGTAGTCGATCATCTTCAGCGCGTCGACCGGGTTCTCGGCGGTACGCGGGATGCACAGGTTGTCGGTCCAGATCGTGCCGCCCTCCTCGGGGATGACGAACTCGACCTCGGGCCCGGCCAAGCTGTAGGCGTCCCCGGACCAGGCCATCGTCAGCCACACGTCGCCCTTGGTGACGGCCTCGATGTAGTCCTGGAAGTAGTACTTGCGCACCAGCGGGCGCTGCTCGCGCAGCTTGGCGGCGGCCTTCTCCCAGTCGGCGGGCGTGGACTTCTCCGGGTCCGCGCCGGTGAGGAACATGCCGGCGCTGCCCAGCTCCTGGCTGTCGCCCATCATGCCGATCTTGCCCTTGTACTTCGGGTTCAGCAGGTCGGACCAGCTGGTGATCGGCTCCTTGACGTACTTGGTGTTGTACGCGATGCCCGTGATCCCCGACATGTAGGGGACGGTGAAGGTGTTGCCCGGGTCGTAGGCGGGGTCCTTGAACGACGCGCCGACGTTCGCCGCGAAGTTCGGCAGCCGGGAGTGGTCCAGCGGGGCCAGGTAGCCCAGCCGGCGGCACTGCTCCAGCTGGATGCCGTTGGTGATCACCATGAGGTCGAAGCCGATCGACTGCCCGGCGCGCAGCGGCTCGTTGATCTTGCCGAACCACTCGGAGGTCTCGTTGATGACCTCCTTGTAGTCCACCTCGATGCCGGTGGCCTTGGTGAAGTTCTTCAAGGTGGCGCGGTCGTCCTCGACGTAGCCGACCCAGTTGGCCCAGCTCAGCCGCCCGTTCTGGCTCTTTCCCCGCCAGAACTCCGCGGCCTCGGAGGCGGTGACCTTCTCCCCGCCGCCCTGTCCGCCGACGCCGCAGGCCGCGGCGGCCAGCCCGAGGCCGCCCAGCCCCACCAGCCGGAGGAAGTCGCGGCGGTGGGTCATGCCGCGCCGCAGGAGGGGGTCGTGCTTCATTCGGTCAGGCTCCAATCGCGTAAGAGTGCCGCGGTTCCCACGACAGCCACACGCTGTCCCCCCGTACGGCGATGTCGGTCGCGTCGTTCGTGTTCTGGACGAACACGACGACGCCCGCACCCGTGGAGGTGCGGACGTTGTAGTGGGTGGCCGTGCCCTGGTAGATCACCTCGGTGACCGTGCCCCGCAGCACGCTGCCCCCGTCCGGCGGCCGCTCGACGCCCAGGTCGATCTTCTCCGGCCGGACGGTCACCTCCAGCTCGCCGCCCGCCGCCGTCGCGGCGGGGACCACGATCCGCTCCTCGGGGCCGAGGACGATGACCGCGTGCCCGCCCGAGCGCTCGGCGACACGGCCGGACAGGAGGTTGGAGGTGCCGATGAACCCCGCGACGAACCGGGTGCCGGGCCGCTCGTAGACCTCCCGCGGGGAGCCCAGCTGCTCCACCCGCCCGTCGTTCATGACGGCGATCCGGTCCGACAGGGTCAGCGCCTCGCCCTGGTCGTGCGTGACGAACACGAAGGTGATGCCGACCTCGCGCTGGATGCGCTTGAGCTCGACCTGCATGCTCTGGCGCAGCTTGAGGTCCAGCGCCGCCAGCGGCTCGTCCAGCAGCAGGGCGCGGGGGCCGTTGACCAGCGCGCGGGCCAGCGCCACCCGCTGCTGCTGGCCGCCCGACAGCTCGGCGGGCCGGTGCCTCTCCCGTCCGGCGAGGCCGACGGCCTCCAGCATCTCCCCGACCCTGCGGGTGATCTCCGGCTTGGCGAGCCTCCTGCGCCTGAGCCCGAAGGCGACGTTCTCCGCGACGCTCATGTGCGGGAACAGCGCGTAGGACTGGAACACCATGTTCACGTCCCGCCGGTTCGGCGGCACGCCCACCATGTCCTTCCCGTGCAGGAGGACCGCGCCCGCCGTGGGCTCCTCGAAGCCCGCGATCATGCGCATGGTGGTGGTCTTGCCGCATCCGGAGGGCCCGAGCAGGGAGAAGAACTCCCCTTCGCCGATGCTCAGATCGACGCCTCTGACGGCTTGGACGGTCTCGCCGCGCGACGTGAACTCCTTCACGACGCCGACGAGCTCGATGGCGGGGGTGTCCGTCATTGACTTGCGAGTCCTTCGGGGGTTGCGCGGAGCCCGGTGGCGGCGGTCGGGGGCGCCGCCACCGGGCCGGTGGTGCTGGGGGCGTCAAACGCCCAGGTAGTGCATGACGTGCTTGATCCGGGTGTAGTCCTCGAAACCGTACATCGACAGGTCTTTGCCGTAGCCCGAGTGCTTGAAGCCGCCATGTGGCATTTCCGACACAAAGGGTATGTGGGTGTTGACCCACACGGCTCCGAAGTCCAGCCGCCGGGCCATCCGCATGGCCCGGCCGTGGTCCTTCGTCCAGACCGACGCCGACAGACCGTACTTGACGCCGTTGGCCCAGCGCACGGCGAGGTCCTCGTCGGTGAAGGGCTGCACCGTCATGACCGGGCCGAAGATCTCCTCCTGGACGTGCTCGTCGTCCTGGCGCACCCCCGAGATGACGGTCGGGGCGAAGAAGTAGCCGCGCTCCCCCACCCGGACGCCGCCGGTCTCGACCGTGGCGTGGCCGGGCACCCGGTCCAGGAAGCCCTGGACGCGGGAGAGCTGGGCGGCGTTGTTGACCGGCCCGTAGTAGGCGTCGGGGTCCTCGGGGCCCGCGGTCTTCAGCCCGGCGGCCGCCTCGGCCAGGGCGGCGGTGAAGTCGGCGGCGATGCGCTCCTGCACCAGGACGCGGGTGGCGGCGGTGCAGTCCTGGCCGGCGTTGAACAGGCCCGCGCCCGCGATGCCCTCGGCCGCGGACGCGATGTCGGCGTCGTCGAACACCACCACCGGAGCCTTGCCGCCCAGCTCCAGGTGCACCTTCTTCAGGTCGCGGGCCGCCGAGGCGGCGACCTCCCTGCCCGCCCGCACCGAACCGGTGATCGACACCATCTGCGGGACCGGGTGCTCCACCAGTTCGCGCCCGGTTCCGCGGTCGCCGGTGATGACGTTGAAGACGCCCGGCGGCAGGAACTCCGCGGCGATCTCGGCCAGCAGCAGCGTGGTGACCGGGGTGGTGTCCGAGGGCTTGAGCACCACGGTGTTGCCCGCCGCCAGCGCCGGGGCGAACTTCCACACGGCCATCATCATCGGGTAGTTCCACGGCGTCACCTGGGCGCAGACGCCGATCGGCTCGCGGCGGACCGAGGAGGTGTGGTCGGCCAGGTACTCGCCGGTGGACCTGCCCTCCAGGACGCGGGCCGCCCCGGCGAAGAAGCGGATGTTGTCCACCATGGGAGGCAGCTCCTCCTCCCTGGTGAGCTGCAGCGGCTTGCCGGTGTTGCGGCACTCGGCGGCGACGAGCTCCTCGCCCCGCGCCTCCACCGCGTCGGCGAACCTCAGCAGGGCCAGGCTGCGGTCCTTGGGCGTGGCGTCCCGCCAGCCCTCGAAGGCGGCGGCGGCCGCCGCGCAGGCGGCCTCGACGTCCGCCGCGCCCGACACGGGCGCCTGCCCGTAGACCTCGCCCGTGCTGGGGTCCACGACGTCGCCGGTCCGCCCGTCCGCGGCGTCGACGTACCGTCCGTTCACGAAGTTCCGCAACACTACTTTGTCGGTCATCCTCGACCTCCGCCGTGTTTCCCGTCGTCCTGACTTTTCCCGAGCATAACCTCGCGAGCAAGGGATTCCCTTGTTAAATTCGCGTTTCCCGACGGAATCACTTGAGAATAGTTCGCCAGAGAGCTGATACCGCAGCGGGGAACGGTTCAATGACAGGGCCGCGAGGTTCTGCGGCTTCCGTACCCAAGGCGACCCGGAAAGATGTCCCCCATGAGCGAGCCCGCCCGGCGCATCCACCTGGACGAGACCTCCAAGCGCATCATCGAGCAGCTTCAGCAGGACGGCCGGCGCTCCTACGCCGCCATCGGCAAGGCGGTCGGGCTGTCGGAGGCGGCGGTCCGCCAGCGCGTCCAGCGGCTGCTGGACGCCGGGGTCATGCAGATCGTCGGGGTCACCGACCCGATGACGCTCGGATTCTCCCGGCAGGCGATGATCGGCATCAGGTGCCGCGGCGACCTGGAGCGGGCGGCCGACGAGCTCGCCGCCATCCCGGAGATCGACTACGTGGTGATCACCGCGGGCTCCTTCGACCTGCTGGTCGAGCTGGTCGCCGAGACCGACGAGCGGCTCCTGGAGATCCTCGGCCGCATCCGCGCCGTCCCCGCCGTCCTCAGCACCGAGAGTTTCGTCTACCTCAAGCTCAAGAAGCAGACCTACACCTGGGGAACGCGCTGAGCAGTCCAGGGCCGTCCAGGGCCGGAACGCGCTGAGCTGCTTACAGAGCCGCCCGGATCCGCGCGGCGTACTCGGCGGCCTCCCCGTCGCCGTCGTAGGCGTGGCGGGGCCAGAAGAAGCCCCGCAGGCCGTCCCCTCGGTCGCGCGGCACCACATGGACGTGCAGGTGCGGCACGCTCTGGCTGACCTTGTTGTTCATCGCCACGAACGACCCGGCCGCGCCCAGGCCCCGCTGCACCGCCCCCGCCAGCCGCTGCGCCAGCGTGAACAGCGGGCCCAGCGCCTCGGGAGGCACGTCCGTCAGCGTCTCGTGATGCTCACGGGGCACCAGCAGCACATGCCCCTTGATCAGCGGGCGCCGGTCCAGGAAGGCCACCGCCTCCGGCTCGTCCAGCACGCGGTGGGCGGCGGTCCGCCCCGCGGCGATCTCGCAGAAAACGCAGCCCTCCATGGCCGCCAGCCTAACCCGGCGCCTTTCCCGCCTGCCCGAGGTGGTCGAGCGCGGCGGCCAGCTCGTCCAGGAAGCGGTCCACCTCGACCTCGTGGTAGCCCGCCCCCAGGAACGCCGAGCCGAACACGCTCTGGCGCACGTCGTGCCCGTAGACCGGGGGCGCCTGGCCGAGCAGGCCCGCCACCACCCGGTCCAGGAACTCGTCGACGTCCTGCTCGCGGTAGCCCGGCCGCAGCCGGGTCGTGGTGAACTGCGCCCGCTGGATCCAGCGGACCAGCCAGGGCACCTGGCCGGTGACCGTCTCGGCGTAGGGCTCGTCCCCGCCCCGCTCCCGCTGCTCCAGCTCCCTGGCGTACTCCATCAGGGCGCCGTCCACCGCGTGCGGGTCATACCCCCGCACCACGACGTTCAGCTTCGTCGCCCGCAGCTCGTCCGCGGTGATCGGGGGCACCGGCGCGTCGGCGCGGCCCAGCGTCGCCTCGATCCGCAGCAGCAGGGCGTCGACCTCGCCGGCGAAGTAGCCGCGCAGCACGCGGGGGAACCGTGCCACCTTGCAGGACCTCCTCGGTCAGGCCTTCACGGCGGCGGCCAGCTGGCCGCAGGCGCCGTCGATCTCCCTCCCCCGGGTGTCCCTGACGGTCACGGCGACCCCGTGCTCGGCCAGCCTGCGGACGAACTCGCGCTCGTCCTCGGGACGCGACGCCGTCCACTTCGACCCCGGAGTGGGATTCAACGGGATCAGATTGACGTGAACGAGCTTGCCTTTCAAGAGCCTGCCCAGCAGATCGGCACGCCAGGCCTGGTCGTTGACGTCCTTGATCAGCGCGTACTCGATGGAGACCCGGCGGCCCGTCTTTCGCGCGTATCCCCAAGCCGCGTCCAGCACCTCGCGCACCTTCCAGCGGGTGTTGATCGGCACGAGCGTGTCGCGCAGCTCGTCGTCGGGGGCGTGCAGGGAGACCGCCAGCCGCACCGAGAGGCCCTCGGCGGTGAGCTTCTCGATCGCCGGGACCAGGCCCACCGTCGAGACCGTCACGCCGCGCTGGGAGATGCCCAGGCCCGCCGGAGCCGGCTCGGTGATGCGCCGCACCGCGCCCAGCACCGCCTTGTAGTTGGCCAGGGGCTCGCCCATGCCCATGAAGACGATGTTGCTGACCCGGCCGGGACCGCCGGCGACACGGCCCTGGTTGAGCGCCCGCTGCCCCGCCGCCACCTGCTCGACGATCTCGGCGGTCGACAGGTTGCGGGTGAGGCCCGCCTGGCCGGTGGCGCAGAACGGGCAGTTCATGCCGCACCCGGCCTGGGAGGAGACGCACATCGTCACCCGGTCGGGGTAGCGCATCAGGACGGACTCGAACAGGACGCCGTCGAAGGCCTTCCACACCGTCTTGTGCGTGTCGCCGCCGTCGCACGCCAGCTCCCGCACGGGATCCAGCAGGCGCGGCAGCAGCTCGGGGACGAGCTTCTCGCGCAGCGCCTTGGACAGGTCCGGCATCTCCGCCGGATCGTCCACGAGGCGGTCGAAGTAGTGGCGGGACAGCTGGTCGGCGCGGAACGGCTTCTCGCCCAGCGCCACCACCGCCTCCCGCCGCTCGGCGACGGTCAGATCGGCCAGATGGCGGGGCGGCTTGGCCCGCCGGGGCCCGGCGAAGACGAGCTGTCCGGGACGGGGCGGGGTGTTCTCTTCCGACGACATGCTTCCAGTCTCGCTCACCCGAAGGAGTGGAACGCCTGCAGCAGGATCCACACCACCGGGACGGTGACCAGCAGGGAGTCCAGCCGGTCCATCACCCCGCCGTGGCCCGGCAGCAGGGTGCCCAGGTCCTTGATGCCCAGGTCGCGCTTGATCATCGACTCGACGAGGTCGCCGAGGGTGGCCGTCAGCACCACGCAGGCGCCCAGCAGCACCCCCTGCCACCAGTGCAGGTCCAGCAGCCAGTGCAGCAGCCAGGCGCCGACCGCCATGCAGGTCAGCGCCGAGCCGGCGAAGCCCTCCCAGGTCTTCTTCGGGCTGATCTTCGGGGCGATCTTGTGCTTGCCCAGATAGGCGCCGACGAAGAAGCCGCCGATGTCGCTGGCGACCGTCACCGCGATGAACACCACGATCTGGTGGGCGCCGTCCTCCGGCACCAGCAGCAGCATCGCGAAGCCCACCAGGAACGGCAGGTAGACGGCGGTGAAGACGCCGGCCGTGGCGTCGCGGACATAGCCCTCGGAGCCGTCCTTCATCCGCCAGATCAGCATGACCAGGACGGTCAGCGCCAGGGTGATGACCAGGCCGCCGGGACCGTAGTAGAAGGCCAGGGGCAGCATCGCCGCGCCGCCGACCGCCAGGGGGAGCATCGGGACCCTGATGCCCCGGCCGGCGAACGCCGAGGTCAGCTCCCGCAGCGCCACCCCGCCGAAGATCAGCACGACCACGATGAAGGTCTGCCGCACCGTATAAAGCGAGAGCAGGACCAGTGCGCCCAGTCCCGCTCCCACTCCCACGGCCACCGGGACGTTGCGCCCCGGATTGCGTCTGGCCGTGGGCTCTGTCGACTGGGCCATCAGACTTCGAGCAGCTCTGCCTTCTTGTGCTCGAGCAGCGCGTCGACGGAGGCCACGTACTTCTTGGTCGCCTCGTCGAGCTCCTTCTCGGCACGCCGGACCTCGTCCTCGCCGGCCTCGCCGTCCTTGACGAGCTTGTCCAGGCCGTCGTTGGCCTTGCGGCGGATGTTGCGGATCGAGACCTTGGCGTCCTCGGCCTTGCCGCCCGCGATCTTGATGTACTCGCGGCGGCGCTCCTCCGACAGCTCGGGGAAGATCACCCGGATGATCGAGCCGTCGTTGCCCGGGTTCACCCCCAGGTCGCTGTTGCGGATCGCCTTCTCGATGGCGGCCATCGAGCTCTTGTCGAACGGCTGGATGACCACCATGCGCGGCTCGGGCAGGTGGAAGGAGGCGAGCTGGTTCACCGGGGTCAGCGCGCCGTAGTACTCCACCATGATCTTGTTGAACATGGCGGGGGTGACCCGGCCGGTGCGGATACCGGTGAAGTCCTCCTTGGCGACCGAGACCGCCTTCTCCATCTTCTCCTCGGCTTCGAGGAGGATGTCATCGATCACTGCGCTGGCTCCCGTCTAGTTCTCTGCCGGGCTGACGAGGGTGCCGATCTTCTCGCCCCGCACCGCCCGCACGATGTTGCCCTCCCCCATCAGGTCGAAGACCACGATGGGCAGGCCGTTGTCCATGCACAGGCTGATGGCGGTGGCGTCCATGACCTTCAGACCACGCCGCAGGACCTCACCGTAGTCCAAACGGTCGAAACGCACAGCGTCCGGGTTCTTGCGGGGATCGGCGTCGTAGACACCGTCCACCTGGGTGCCCTTGAGGACGGCGTCCGCGCCGATCTCCAGGGCGCGCTGGGCGGCGCAGGTGTCGGTGGAGAAGAAGGGCTGGCCCAGGCCCGCGCCGAAGATCACGACGCGGCCCTTCTCCAGATGGCGCACGGCGCGGCGCGGGATGTAGGCCTCGGCCACCTGGGCCATGGTGATGGCCGTCTGCACCCGGGTCTCCACGCCCAGGCGCTCCAGGAAGTCCTGGAGGGCCAGGCAGTTGATCACGGTGGAGAGCATGCCCATGTAGTCGCCGCGGGCGCGGTCCATGCCGCGCTCGGACAGCTGCGCGCCGCGGAACATGTTGCCGCCGCCGCAGACCACCGAGACCTGGATGCCGTCGTCGACGGCGGTCTTGATCGCCTCGGCCACGTGCTGCACCACCACCGGGTCGATGCCGAGCGGCTGGCCGCCGGCGAAGGCCTCGCCGGACAGCTTCAGCAGCACCCGCCGCCAGCCGTGCTTGGAGGCCGTCGCTATGTCATTCTGATGGTTTTCCGGCACGGCGACGGCCTCCTCGGTGTTGCTTCACGTTCTACCTTAGGTTTCCCCCGGCTAAGGAGAAAGCGGATCGCTCCCCTGGGGGAGCCGGTGGTCAGGCCTGGCCGACCTTGAAGCGGACGAACCGCTCGACCTTGACGCCGGCCTCGTCCAGGAGCTTGGCGATGGTCTTCTTGTTGTCCTTGACGAACGCCTGCTCCAGCAGGACGAAGTCGCGCAGGTAGGCGTTGACCCGGCCTTCGACGATCTTGGCGATCGCGGCCTCGGGCTTGCCCTCCTCGCGGGTCTTGGTCTCGGCCAGCGCCCGCTCCTTGGCGATCACGTCGGCCGGGATCTCCTCGAAGGTGAGGTACTTGGGGGCCATCGCCGCGATCTGCTGGGCGATGTCCTTGGCGACCTCGGCGTTGGCCTTGTCCAGCTGGACCAGCACGCCGGTGGTCGGCGGCAGCTGCGGGTCGGACTTGTGCAGGTAGCTGGCCACGTACGCGCCGGTGAAGTGGGCGAAGCGGCGCAGCTCCAGCTTCTCGCCGATGGTGGCGGAGCTCTCCTGGATCAGGGCCTGGACGGTCCTGCCCGGCTCGATCTCCGCGGCCAGCAGGGCCGGCACGTCCGCGGCGCCGGACTCGGCGGCGAACTTGGTGATCTTGTCGGCGAGCGCGATGAAGCCGTCGTTCTTGGCGACGAAGTCGGTCTCGCAGTTGAGCTCCAGCAGGGTGCCGTCGCCCTCGCTCGGGAAGTAACCGGCGACCAGGCCGTTGCCGGCGGTGCGCTCGGCGCGCTTGCCCACGTCCTTGGCGCCCTTGAGGCGCAGGATCTCTACGGCCTTGTCGAAGTCGCCCTCGGCCTCGGTGAGGGCGTTCTTGCAGTCCATCATGCCGGAGCCGGTGAGCTCGCGGAGCCGCTTGACGTCGGCGGCGGTGACGTTCGCCATGGTTCTCGAATCCCTTTTCGTGGTGCGCTGTGTGCTCTGGACCGAGCGCGGTCCCGCGTGCGGTCCCGCACGCGGGACCGCGCTCGATGAGGACTTACTCTGCGGCCGGGGCCTCGGCGGCGGCTTCGGCCGGAGCCTCGGCGGCGGCCTCGGGGGCCTCGGCGGGCGCCTCGGCGGGCGCCTCGGCGGCGGCCTCGGTCACAGCGGCCTCGGCGGGGGCCTCGTCCTTCTTGCCCTCGAGCAGCTCGCGCTCCCACTCGGCCAGCGGCTCGGCGACCTCGGCCGCCTTGTCCGCACCGGCGGCGGCGCCGCCCGAGCGGGCGAGCAGGCTGTCGGCCGCGGCGTCGGCGACCACGCGGGTGAGGATGCTGACGGCGCGGATGGCGTCGTCGTTACCCGGGATCGGGTAGTCGACCTCGTCGGGGTCGCAGTTGGTGTCCAGGATCGCGACGACCGGGATGTTCAGCTTCTTGGCCTCGCTGATCGCGATGTGCTCCTTCTTGGTGTCCACGATCCACACGGCGGAGGGGACCTTCGCCATGTCGCGGATACCGCCGAGGGTCTTCTCCAGCTTGTCCTTCTCGCGCTTGAGACCCAGGAGCTCCTTCTTCGTCATGCCCGAGCCGGCCACGTCGTCGAAGTCCAGGAGCTCGAGCTCCTTGAGGCGCTGCAGGCGCTTGTGCACGGTGGAGAAGTTGGTGAGCATGCCGCCCAGCCAGCGCTGGTTGACGTACGGCATGCCGACGCGCGTGGCCTGCTCGGCGATGGCCTCCTGCGCCTGCTTCTTGGTGCCGACGAACAGGATGGTGCCGCCGTGCGCGACGGTCGCCTTGATGAACTCGTAGGCGCGGTCGATGTGCCCGAGCGACTGCTCGAGGTCGATGATGTAGATGCCGTTGCGCTCGGTGAGGATGAAGCGCTTCATCTTCGGGTTCCAGCGACGCGTCTGGTGGCCGAAGTGCACGCCGCTCTCGAGCAGCTGCCGCATGGTGACGACGGGAGCCATGGCCCGTACTCCTTCTTCTGTTCGGTTGCCTGTCACGTCCGGACGCGCCCCGCTGCCCCGTCGCTTTCGGACGGTGCAGACCTGGGAGACGCGCCCCGCCTGGGCGGCCGGCGGACGCTGAGAATTCGGGCAGATGGACAGAGTCCACCCGCACCGTGCCCACCAGTTTAGGGGAACGCGACCGCCGACCACGAATCGAAGAGCACCCGGCCATCCCCAGAATCCCGTTCGGCGCCCTTCCCCCCGCCCCGCGCGGCGACCCTGACCTCATGATCCTCTTTCTCCCCGCCCCCCTCCCGCCCCCGCCCGCCTCGTCCCTGTCCGTCCTCTCCGCCCCCGCCCTCCCGGCCCCCGGCTCCGCATTTCCCGCCCCGCGTTCCGCCCCGCCGCCTCTCCTTCTCCTGCCTTCCGCTCCCTTCTCGCCCGCCCTCCCGCCACCCACCGCCTCGCGGCGCGTCCCGGCTCCTCCCGCCCGGCCCCGGTCCGCTCCACCGCCGTCCGCCCTCCCCGCGGCACCGCCGCTCCCATGGCGGTGGCCGCTGCCGCCGCCCGCCCGGGTCGTCCGCCTCTTCGCCCCGCCCTCCGCCCCCTGGCTCCCCGGCCACCGCGGCGTCGACCTGGCCGCCCGCCCCGGCCTGCCCGTCCGCGCCCCCGCCCCCGGCCGCGTGGCCTTCGCCCGCGACCTGGCCGGCCGAGGCGTGATCACCCTCACCCACGGCCCCCTGCGCACCACCTACGAGCCGGTCCTCCCCGCCGTGCCCTCCGGCGCCACGGTCACCACCGGCACCGTCATCGGCACCGTCATCGGCACCGTCCAGCCCGCCCCCTCCCACTGCCACCCCGAAACCTGCCTCCACTGGGGCCTCCGCCGAGCCGACGCCTACCTCGACCCCCTCTCCCTCCTGGCCCCGCCGAAGATCCGCCTCCTCCCCCGCTGGCCCCCGCCCTGATCTCCACCCGTCCCCGGTGAGCACCGACGTCCGTGAACCGCCCGAGAGCCGAGCACTCCCACCACTCCCATGAAGCGATCGGCTTCCCGGGCGGCCCGTCTCCAGGTTCGAGCCGACGAACGGCGACGACCCCGCCCGGCCCTGCCGCCTTCCCGGGGCGGCCCGCCCCGCCGCCACCGGCCGCCCCAGAGACGGACTCGCCCACCCGAAGGGCTGCGATCACTCTGAAGGGACTGCGATCACTGTCGACGTCCCCACATCAAGCACGTTTTCCTGTCAATCAGTCCCGTCCGGGCAGGAGGGCACATCCCGGCCGTTCACCTCATGCCGAGCGACATAGACGGTGAAGTCCCCTTCGTCGTCCACCACGACCCTGCACTCGACCGGATGACCGACCAGGCGATGAACAGAGGTGCCGACCCGCAGGAACGGAGCCGTCCCGTCGGGATAGGACGAGATGAGGCGTTCGGCGTCCGAACGCGAGGAGAGATGACAGACGACCTTCCCCACTTCTTCTCCGACCTTCGCACGCCCCACCCGTTCCGGAGCCTCGAAGAGGGTGCTGTGGTAGGTCCGCCCCCCAAAACGCAGAAACGGCGTCCAGTCGACGACCGTGCCGTGCTTTTCCCGAGGACAACCAGTGCCCCTGTCGGCTCGCGGCACAAGCCAGAAAGCCCCCGACACCGCGCCCACCAGAACCACGCCCGCCACCACCACACCGACACGAGAAAGCCTCATGCACATGGAGACGGACGACACGACCCCTCCCGTTGCAACCCCCCTTTCCGCCGTCGCGGTCGCGTTCGCCACAGGCATCTGCGGACGGGGACGCGGCTCCTCCCCTTGCAACACCCGACAGCACGACCCCACCGGACATACCGCCGCTTTTCCCCGCCCAGGCACGACCACGTCCCACCCCGCCCGCACGGCTCCCCACCTCCACGCATACGGGCCTGGCGCTCACCTCCTGCGCATGCGGGCATAGACCCTCCCCCGGCGCGATTCCCCGCCTCCCACACACATGGACGCAACACTCACCACCTGCACGTTTCCCTGCCTCCCATGCATACGGGCCCAGCGCTCGCCCCCTACACAGGTCTCGCCGCTCACGCGCACAGGCCTGGCACGCACCTCCTGTGCAGCTCTCCGCTTCCCACACGCACGGGCCTAACGCTCGCCCTTTACACGGTTCTCGTCACTCACGCGCGCAGGCCTGGCACGCACCTCCTGTGCGACTCTCCGCTTCCCACACGCACGGGCCTAACGCTCGCCCCTACACGGTTCTCGCCGCTCACGCGCACGGGCCTGGCACGCACCTCCTGTGCGACTCTCCGCTTCCCACACGCACGGGCCTAACGCTCGCCCCTACACGGTTCTCGCCGCTCACGCGCACGGGCCTGGCACGCACCTCCTGTGCGACTCTCCACTTCCCGCGCGTACGGGCCTAGCGCGTCCCGGGCCGTTCTGGTTGCGGTGCTTCGCCTCCGCTTCCCGCACGTATGGGCTCAGCGCTTCCCGCCTGCCTCACCGTCGAGGCGCGCGACCCGGCCCCGTCCACAGCGTTCAACAGCACAAGCCGTCCGGATCTCCCGCCTTTTCGCCATCCGGGTACGGCCGTTCCCTGCACCGCATGCGTACGTTGGCATGGCTTTCCACCACTCGCATACAAGGACGTAGTACGCACTGCTTGCTTGCGCCTGGGGACCTGGCTTTTCAATGCCTTCGCCTGGCAGCTCGAAATCGGGACGGACGACAGGCGTCGCCGTGGGAGTCACGACCGCGGCGGATGCGCGGGACAGCGAGAGGCCAAATCATCAGAACCTCCACCAAGTAGCGCATCTTCCCAGTTCAGAACCTTGAAGTCTCGGTAACCCCGTCATCCACAGAATTCGATTCGGCCACTCTCCGCGTTCGCCCGTGTCCCAGAGTGAGGGGCAGGAGGTGATGGCGATGAACGCCGGACACGAGTTGGGGCGCCGCGGGGAGAACGCGGCGGTGCGGTACCTGGAGGGCCTCGGATGGCGGGTGCTCGCGCGCAACTGGAGGTGCGCCGAAGGGGAGCTGGACATCGTGGCCCATGACGGGTCGCGGCATGTGGTCTGCGAGGTGAAGACGCGGCGCAGCCGCGCCTACGGGGATCCCGCCGAGGCCATCACGATCACCAAGGCGCTGCGGCTGCGCAGGCTGGCCGGACGCTGGGCCAGGGAGCACGGACTGCGCGCGTCGTCGATGCGGATCGACCTGATCGGCCTGGTCGGCGGCGGAGCCGACGGCTTCACCGTCGACCACCTGAAGGAGGTCGCGTGATGGCGCTCGCCCGGACCCGCTCCGTCGCCCTCATGGGGGTGACAGGCCATCTCGTGGACGTCGAGGCCGCCATCACCAGCGGCACCCCCGGCCTCCATTTGGTCGGGCTGCCCGACACCGCGCTCAGCGAGGCCCGCGACAGGGTGCGCGCGGCGATCATGCATTCGGGCGAGGAGTGGCCGGTACGGCACACCACCGTGGCGCTGGGGCCCGCGGGCCTGCCCAAGGCGGGGGCGGGCTTCGACGTGGCGATCGCCGTCGCGATCCTGGCCGCCGCCGGGGAGCTGGCCCTCTCCGAGTGCGCCGACCTCGTCATGCTCGGCGAACTCGGCCTGGACGGCAGGATCCGGCCCGTCCCCGGGGTGCTGCCCGCCGTGCTGGGCGCCGCCGAAGCCGGCTGCCACACCGTCGTCGTGCCCCGCGCCAACCAGGTCGAGGCCGAACTCGTCCCGGACGTCAAGGTCATCGCCGTCGGCAGCCTGCGCGCCCTGCTGTGCCACCTGCGCCACGAGCCCCCTCCCCTCGAACCGGACGAACCCGTCGAGCAACCGCCCCCCTCCGTCGCCGAACCCACCCGTTCCCGGCGCGGCTCCCTCGACCTGGCCGACGTGCGCGGCCAGGGGGAGGCCCGCCGCGCCCTGGAGGTCAGCGCCGCGGGCGGCCACCACCTGTTCCTGCTCGGCCCGCCGGGCTGCGGCAAGACGATGCTCGCCGAGCGGCTCCCCACCCTGCTCCCGCCGCTGGACCGCAAGATGGCGCTGGAGGTGACGGCCATCCACTCGATCGCCGGGGCCCTCCCGCCGGGCAGCCCGCTGATCGACCGCGCCCCCTTCACCTCCCCGCACCACAACGCCTCCAAGTCCGCCATCCTCGGCGGAGGCTCCAGCCGCCGCGTCGTCCCCGGCTCGATCAGCCTCGCCCACAACGGCGTCCTGTTCATCGACGAGGCCCCCGAGTTCGCCGGCGGCGTCCTGGACTCCCTGCGCCAGCCCATGGAGTCGGGGGAGGTCTGCATCGACCGCAGCGGCGTCAGCACCCGCTTTCCCGCCATGTTCACCCTCGTCATGGCGGCCAACCCGTGCCCCTGCGCCGCGGCCAAGGTCCTGCAGTGCCGCTGCTCCCCCTCCGCCCGCTCCCGCTACCTGGCCAAGATCTCCGGCCCGCTCCTGGACCGCGTCGACATCAAACTCGAACTGAGCCCCGCCACCCGCGCCGAACTCCGCTACGACCTGGAGAACGCCGAGTCCAGCGCCACGGTCGCCGCCCGCGTCCAGGACGCCCGCGACCGCGCCCTCACCCGGATGTCCGGCCTCCCCTGGCGCAGCAACAGCGAGATCCCCGGCCCCGAACTCCGCCGCCGCTTCCCCGTCTCCCCCGAGTCCCTGACCCCCCTGGAACGCGCCCTCCAGGAAGGCTCCCTCAGCGCCCGGGGCATGGACCGCGCCCTGCGCACCGCCTGGACCCTGGCCGACCTGGCCGCCCGCGACACCCCCGCCCCCTGGGACACCGCCGAAGCCCTCGACCTCTGGCGCGGCCACCGCCCCTGACCCCCGCACCCGCACCCGCACCCGCACCCGCACCCGCACCCGCACCCGCACCGACAAGATCACCTTCTTCGGCCGCCCATCCCAGCCCGCAATCCAGCACCAGAACCGACAGAGCAACTGGCGAAGCCGCCACCTCCACCCACTCCACCCGACCCCCTGAAACTCCCGTCCGCCGCAGCGGCGAAGCCGCGACAAGCAAACGACCGAGAGCCCCAAAGATCAGCGGCCCCGCAGGAGCCCCGAGAAACTCAACCAGAGCAGATATCAAACGCTGCGAGCAGAACACAAGGGCATCGGCCGACAAGCACACCAAGGTGCAATATCGCAGAACAACGATTTCGATGAATGGCAACGCCAAACCAAACAAGGCGACCACTACCACAAAATCGACAACGACGCGGAGTTTCAAATATCACAGAAGGCGACAGCCTTTCGGACAGGCCACCCACCACCGAAGGCAGTTGCGACAACAAACAGAATCACCGAAGACGGCGCCACATCAAGCAAAGCAACCCATCACGACAGGCAGGGCTCAACATCCAAGGCTGCGGACATGACGAAAGAAGGTGATGCGGCAGCCGAAAAAGAGCGGGACGGAACGAGCACTAAGCCGGAAGAAGCGGGACGGGTGAAGAAGGCCGCGAAGCCATCGGAATCAAGGAGGAAGAGATGGACGGACGAGAAGAGATCCGGAGACAGGGAGAGAACCGAGGACGGGAAGAGACCCGGAGGTGGGAAGAGGCCCGGGAACGAGAAGAGTCCCAGGGACGGGGGGAAGCCCGGGGACGGGAAGAGGCCCTGGAGCGGGAAGAAGCCCGAGGACAGGGAGAAGCCCGGAGACGGAGAGAAGCCCTGGAGCGGGGAGAGATCCGGGGCGGGCTGAGCTTGGAAGGAAGGGCGCGGGCCTGGCTGAGCGGGGTGTGCGAGCCGGGGGACGAGGGGGCTTGGCGGCTGGTGGCGCGCCTGGGAGCGGAGGGCGCGGTGGAGGCCGTCCGACGGGGAAGGGTGCCGAGCGGCCTGGGGATCACGGAGAGGAAACTCGCCGGATGGCGGCTGCGGGCGGAGTCGTTCGACCTGGAGGGCGTGCTGTTCCTGGGCGAGAAGGTCGGCGGCCGGATCCTGTGCCCGCAGGACCCGGGGTGGCCCACCACACTCGACCAGCTCGGCGAGAGCGCTCCGCTCATGCTGTGGTCGCGCGGCTGCGGTGACCTGCGCCAGCTGTGCCTGCGGTCCGTCGCGGTGGTGGGAGCCCGCGCCGCCTCCCCCTACGGTCGGCGGATCGCCGCCGAACTCGGTGCCGAGCTGGCCGAACGGGGATGGACGGTCGTCAGCGGCGGCGCCCTGGGCATCGACGGCGAAGCCCACCGAGGCGCCTTGGCCGCCGACGGCGTCACCGTCGCCGTGCTGGCCAACGGCGTGGACGTCCCCTACCCGCCGCGCCATGAGGGCCTGTTCGCCGAGATAGCCCGCACCGGCCTCCTCATCAGCGAGTGGCCGCCCACCGCCCATCCGACCCGCCCCCGCTTCCTCGTCCGCAACCGGGTGATCGCCGCCCTCACCAAGGGCACCGTCGTGGTCGAGGCCGACCTGCGCAGCGGCGCCCTCAACACCGCCCACCGTGCCCGCGACCTGGGCCGCCACCTCATGGCCTTCCCCGGCCCTGTGACCTCGGTCATGTCCCGTGGCTGCCACGGCCTCCTCCGCACCACTCCGCCCACCACCCGCCTGGTCACCTGCACCGACGACGTCATCGAGGAGGTCGGCCTGATCGGCGAGGGCCTGGACCGCCCCGACGACTCCCCCGCCCTCCCCCGCGACCACCTGGACCCCGACTCCCGCGCCGTCCTGGAAGCCGTCCCCGCCACCCCCGCAGGCGCCCCCGCCCACGCCATAGCCGCCTCCGCCGCCGTCGACCTCCCCACCGCCCGCAGCCGCCTCTCCCTCCTCGCCGCCACCGGCTTCATCGACCGCACCCGCACCGGCTGGCGCCTCCGCCCCACCCCCTGACCCCACCCAAGCCATGCACGGACAGCCGACCCCACTCCCCAGCACCACCCAAACCATGTACGGGTAACCGACCACCCCCTCCAACACCACTCGAGATACACGACACCAGCACCACCAACACCATTCAAGGCAGGCGAACATGGTTCGCCAGCACGTTCAGCACCGTTCAGGGGGTGCGGAGACGAACGGCCAACACCTCAGCACCATCCGAAATACGCGAACCCACCCCGCCAGCAAAATCCAAGCCAGGCGGGCACACTTCACCAGCACACTCAGCACCATTCAGAAGGCACGAGGCAATCGACCACCCTTCAAAATAAGCGGAATCAACTCACCGAAACCACCAATGCCATTCGAGGCGAGCGGACATGGTCCGCCAGCGCACCCAGCACCTTTCAGATGGGCAGACACCGCCCCTCGACGCACCCAGCACCCTTCGCCCTCGACGCACTCAACGCCCTTCAGGTAGGCAGACGCCGTCCCTCGACACACTCAGTGCTGTTCAGGTGAGCGGGCATGGCCCGTCAACGCGTTCAGTGCTGTTCAGGTGAGCGGGCATGGCCCGTCAACGCGTTCAGTGCTGTTCAGGTGAGCGGGCATGGTCCGTCGGCGCATTCGGGGTGTGGAGGTCGCATTCGGGGTGTGGAGGTGGTGTGTGGTTTTCGGGGTGGTCAGGGATGGTCCAGGGCTCGGTATTCCCAGCCGGGGAGCCTCGATGGGCGGCGTTGAGGGCGTGGTGGCCGTCGACTGTGCGGAGGTGGTGGACGACCTGGGCCATGACGGCAGGTCGATCTCACGGAACTTGGACCATTCGGTCTTGCCCAAGCCGATGCGGGTGGCCGGGTCGGCCTTGGCGCGCCGCTGGATCAGGCCCTCGAGCACCTCCGAGCCGGCCGTCTCGGCCAGCAGGGCCAGCTCGCGCAGCGAGTTCTCGGCCTGCTCGAGTGTGGCGTCGGTCCAGACGCCCACCAGCACGACCTGCTCCAGCCGCAGGGCGCGGTACTCGACCTCGGTGACGCCCACCAGCACGGTGAGGAGGACGTCATCGGCGTTGCGGGCCACGTCCGGGGCGCTGACGCCGTAGCGGAGTTCGGGGCGGGCGTGGCCGGGCGTTGTCGAGGCGACGGGCCGTAGACGCGGACGTGGACGTGGAGGCCGTACATGGTGGGGGCCACGTCAGGGATGAGTGGTATTCGAATGGTTAGGTCGACCGTTATTTCTGGCACTTCTTCCCGAATGTGCTATCGGACAACCTGACCGGTGGCCAGTCGGCTTCCCCCAGGGACCGACTCGCAGGCAGACGCCTTCCGCAAGAGATTGGCTTTCCCAAGGACCGGCTCGTAGGCGGGCGCCTTCCGCAAAGGGCACGGCCTAGGGGTGAATGGCTTTCGCGGCGGTCTGAGCCGGGAGCGGATGGTTGTCCGAGGGAGTGGCGGGACCGGTCAGATCCGGAGGGGCCGGCTGGGGATGGAAGGCTGCCGGGGAGAGGGAGGCGAGGGGAAGGGCTCGGGAGGGGGGGCGGGGGTCAGCTGGGGAGTTGGAGGTCGGGCTTGGCCAGTTCTTCCACGTTCACGTCGTGGAAGGTGACTACGCGGACGTTTTTTACGAAGCGGGCGGGGCGGTACATGTCCCAGACCCAGGCGTCCTGCATGCTCACCTCGAAGTAGACCTCGCCGTTGTCCAGGCTGCGCACCTGCAGGTCCACGGAGTTGGTGAGGTAGAAGCGGCGTTCGGTCTCGACCACGTAGGTGAAGAGACCCACGACGTCCCGGTACTCGCGATAGAGCTGGAGCTCCATCTCGGTCTCGTACTTCTCCAGATCCTCAGCGCTCATCGTCCCCTCCCACCTCTTCATTCTTCCCCACCGGCACCGCTCGCCCCACGTTCCGTGGAGCATCCGTTGTCGAAACCACGTTCGAGAACGAGAAACGGTGCTCCGGACAGGGGCCGTGCCGACGGAGCGCGGCCATGTGTTCCGGGGTGTTGTACCCCTTATGGACGTCGAATCCGTATACGGGATGGGTGAGATGCAACCCGGTCATGATCCTGTCCCGGGTGACCTTGGCGACCACCGAGGCCGCCGCGATGCAGGCCACCGCCCGGTCTCCCTTGATCACCGCCAGGCTCGGCGCCTCCAGGCCCGGCACGCGGAAGCCGTCGCTGAGCACGTACGACGGCCGGACGGGCAGCGCCGCCAGGACCCGGCGCATCCCGGTGATGTTGCTGCGGTGCAGGCCGACCCGGTCGATCTCGGCGCTGGGGATGACCAGGGCCGACCACACCGCCTTGGCGGTGATCTCCGCGTAGAGCGCCTCCCGGCGGGCCGGGGTGAGCAGCTTGGAGTCCGCCAGCCCCGTGATCCGCACCCCGTCCAGGATCACGGCGGCCACCACCAGCGGGCCCGCGCAGGCGCCGCGCCCCGCTTCGTCCACCCCTGCCACGCTGCGGAAGCCGCCGTGCGCCAGGGCCCTCTCATAGCCGTACATCCCGGCGTCCCGGCGCGGGGTGAACCGCAGGGGACGCCTGATCTCCGTGATCACCGGTTTCTCCGGGAGCATCGGGACCACCCGGGGTACCGGTAGTGAAGGCTGTGCATACCCGGAACCATACGCCCACCGCAGGACATCCGCCCAACGCCCTGTGGACAACTTTCCAGAGCCGCGACACGCCCCCGCGCCCGCCGCCACCGCCCCTCCCGCAGAAACCAGCCCAGGACCCCCGCCATCAACACGATCCAACCGCCAGAACCCCGCTCGGCCCCGACCGGCTCCCAAGAATCGACTCCCCTTTGACCGAGCCACCAAGAACAACCCACCAATAACCAGATTCTTTGGAGCCAGAAACACACCCAACAAGAAGAACAAACACGAAACCGCCGACCAGACCACCAAACGCCAAACGGCCGTCATCGAAAGACGGACAACCCCCGAAGCCTCCCGCTACCGGCCAGACCGCCAGGAGTCGAAGGCAGCCCCGCAGAAACCGACACCCGATGCCGCCCACCACCGCCACTCGCCAGAGGGCCGAAAGGCCGACGCCGCAAGCCGAAACGCACCCAGAGCACCCGCCGTCGGCGGGGATCCACTGAACGGCCAGACCGCCAGGAACCGAAGACCGCCTCGCAGAAACCGACGCCCCAACCACCCGCCACCGGCCAACCACCGGACGACCTACCGGATGGCCCACCAGTCAGACCAGGCCGCCAGAGGGCCGAAAGGCCGACGCCGCAAGCCGGAACGCACCCAGAACGCCCACCAACGGCCAAGGCACCCGCCGTCGGCAGCGATCCGCCGGACGGCCCCGGGCCGCCAGGGGGCGGCCGAGAGGCCGCCCAGGGGCCGAAGGGCCGAAGGGCCCCGGGAGGGGCTCAGGGGCGGCGGCGGGGTCTGCGGCGCAGCCAGACGACGGGGGTGGCGGCTGCCAGGCCCAGGGTCATCGGGAGGGCGCTGAGGGCCGTGCCGCCGAGGCCGGGCTGGTGGAAGGTGGCGGGGATCTCCAGGACGCGCCAGTGCGACACGGGCCAGATGATCACGAAGGCCCGGCCCACCACGCTCTTGAGGGGGATGGTGCCGCTGCCGGAGTCGGCCTGGTGGCCGCGGGAGTCCCAGGAGACCTCGCGGTGGTCGCCCATCACCCACAGGCGTTCGGGGGGCACGACGACGTCGAACTTCATCGCCGAGGGGACGTTCTGCTCGCCGGTGTCGGGGTCGGTGTAGAGGTAGGAGGTCTCGTCGAGGGGGATGCCGTTCACCGTGACGCGGCCCGTGGCCGCCTCGCAGCAGACCACGTGGTCGCCGGGGAGGCCGATCACGCGCTTGATGTAGTCCTTCTCGCCGGCGACGAGGCCGAAGGCCGTGCCCACCGAGCGCAGGCCGCGCAGGACGGGGTTGGCGGGCTCGCTGCCGGGGACGGCCGGGTCCCAGCTGTCCAGGCCGCTGAAGACCACGATGTCGCCGCGCTCGATGTCGCGCATGCGGTAGACGAGCTTGTTGACCAGGACCCTGTCGCCGATCTGCAGGGTGCTCTCCATGGAGGCCGACGGGATGTAGAAGGCCTGGACCACGAAGGACTTGATCACCAGCGCCAGGACCAGCGCCACCCCGATCAGGATCGGCAGCTCGCGCCAGAAGGAGCTCGACCCGTCCGAGGAGCGCTTCCGCCGCTTCCTCTTCGCGCCCTCGTCCCCCTCGGACGCCCCCGTCGACCCGGCGGCGTCCCCGGCGGAGCCGGCGGTCCCGGCCTCCCCGGCGAAGTCGTCGGCCCCGGCGGACGCGGCGCCCCCGGCGGTCCGGGCGGATTCGGGCTCGCCGGGTGCCGGTCCCTCGGTCTCGGAACGCACTTCTCTCCGCTCCTCCGCGGGCGCGGGCCTGTCGGCCCCGCCGCCGGACCGTCCGCCCTCGTCGTCACTCATCAAGGCACGAGCCTAGCGCCGCCCGACCCCCGACGAAGATCGAGGAAGGGCCCAGAGTCTCCCAGAAGATCCCCAAGAAACGGACGAACGCCCGGTCCCCTGGAAGGGGCCGGGCGTCCGCCGGGGTCCTCGGGACCTCAGAACTCGCGCTTCTCCTTGATGCGGGCGGCCTTGCCCCGCAGGTTGCGCAGGTAGTAGAGCTTGGCGCGGCGCACGTCACCGCGGATGACGACCTCGAGCTTCTCGATGGCCGGCAGGTTCAGCGGGAAGGTCCGCTCGACGCCGTAGCCGCCCTTGCTGACCTTGCGGACGGTGAAGGACTCGCGGGCGCCGCCGCCCTGACGGCGGATCACGACGCCTTCGAACACCTGGATACGGCTGACCTTGCCCTCGGTGATCCGCACGTGCACCTTGACGGTGTCACCGGGGCGGAAGCTGGGCAGGTCCGACCGCAGGGCGGCCTTCTCGATCTCCTGGATCAGGGTGTGCATGTTTCCTCGCTGTGGATTCGCCCGTGCCGCGAGAGGCCCCAGGACTTCGAGGGGGGCGTCAGGCCGGGAAGTGTGTAGCCGCGCGTGACGGCGCAGACGCCCTAGTCTGCCACAGGATCGGGATGCTCGGCCAAATCGAGCGACTCCAGCAGCCTCCGGTCGTGGGAGTCCAGCTCGACCCGTTCCAGCAGCTCGGGCCGCCGCGCGGCGGTGCGCCGCAGCGCCTCGTCCCGCCGCCAGCGCGCGATCCTGCCGTGGTGGCCGGACTTGAGCACGTCCGGCACCGCCAGGCCGCGCCACTGCGGCGGCTTGGTGTAGACGGGCCCCTCGACGAGGTGCTCCATGCGGCCGGGGGCGAAGGAGTCGTCGCTCACCGACTCGGCGTTGCCCAGGACGCCGGGCACCAGCCTGCTGACCGCCTCGATCATGACGAGCACCGCGACCTCGCCGCCGGCCAGCACGTAGTCGCCGATGCTCAGCTCGTCGACCTCGACCACCGAGGAGTAGTGCGCCATGACGCGCGAGTCGATGCCCTCGTAGCGGCCGCAGGCGAAGACGAGGTGGTCCGAGGCCGCCAGCTCGCCGGCGACCCGCTGGGTGAAGGGGCGCCCGGACGGCGTGGGGACCACCAGCCGGGACCGGGGCGTCAGGACGTCGTCCAGCGCCTGGCCCCACGGCTCGGGCTTCATGACCATGCCGGGCCCGCCGCCGTACGGGGTGTCGTCCACGGTCCGGTGCCGGTCGTAGGCCCAGTCGCGCAGGTCGTGGACGCCGAACGAGAGCAGCCCCCGGTCGCGGGCCTTGCCCAGCAGGGAGGCCGACAGGGGGGTGAAGTACTCGGGGAAGATCGTGATGATGTCGAAGCGCATGGACTCGTCAGTCGAAGAGTCCGCCCGGCGGGTCGACCACCAGCCGGCCGCCCTCGATGTCGATCTCGGGGACGAGCGCCGCCACGAAGGGCACCAGCCTGTCACCGTGCTCGGTGTCGATCACCAGCAGCTCCTGCGCGTGGTGCAGCACCTCTGAGACGGTGCCGACCCGCTCGCCCGCGGTGGTGACGACCTCCAGCCCGACGAGCTGCTGGTCGTGGAAGACGTCCGGATCGGACGAGGGAAGGATCTCCGAGGAGTCGATCACCAGCCAGGTGCCGCGCAGCTCCTCGGCGCGGTTGCGGTCAGAAACACCCGCAAAACGGACGACGAGCCGACCGCTGTGCCAGCGGGCGGTGTCGACCGTCAGCGGACCGGCCGCCGCGGGATCCGTGGCGAGCGCCGCACCCGGCGCGAACCGGGTGTCGACGTCGTCGGTGCGCACATCGATGGTGACGTCGCCGCGGATCCCGTGCGGTTTGCCGATCCGGCCCACTACCAGTTGCACCGGTCAGCGGACCTCGTTGACGTCGAGCAGGTCCACCCGGACATAGCGACCTCCGGAGAGGGCGCCCATGACCGTGCGGAGGGCCTTGGCGGTACGCCCGCTGCGGCCGATGACCTTGCCGAGATCCTCGGGGTGCACGCGCACCTCCAGGACCCGGCCACCGCGGATCCGCTTGGCGTGGACCCGGACATCGTCGGGGTTGTCGACGATGCCGCGCACCAAGTGCTCGAGCGCTTCTTCGAGCACTTAGGCCTCGCTCGGGGCTTCGGTGTCGTCGGCCTTGGGCTCGGCCTTCTTCTTCGCCTTGGGCGTGGGGGCGGCGCCACCCTCGAGGTTCGCGGCCTCCTTGGCGGCGGCGGCGAAGACCTCGGCGCGGTCCGGCTTGGGAGCCGCCGTCTTCAGCGTGCCCTCGGCGCCCGGCTCGCCCTTGAACTTCTGCCAGTCACCGGTGATCTTGAACAGCTTCTGGACGGTCTCGGTCGGCTGCGCGCCGACGCCGAGCCAGTACTGCACCCGGTCGGAGTCGACCTCGATCAGCGAGGGCTCCTGCTTGGGGTGGTACTTGCCGATCTCCTCGATCGCACGGCCGTCACGCTTGGTGCGGGCGTCGGCGACGATGATGCGGTACTGCGCGCTGCGGATCTTGCCGAGACGCTTGAGCTTGATCTTGACTGCCACGGGTGTGGTAACTCCGGTTTCAGTAACAGGAGAACAGCGCCGGGCCTGAGTGGGGTCCGGACCGGCCTGCTCGGATGGACTCCGGGCGTCAGAGCGAGAGAGGGCGCCTCACGTACCGGGTTTCCAGTGGACCATTCTGCCAGATCTCCGTGACTACTCCGTCACGCCGCTCCGGCGATCCGCCGGATGCGGTCAGTGCTTCTTGCCCAGATCGCCCAGGTCGGGCATCTGGAACCCCGGCGGCAGCTGGCCGGGCAGGCCGCCGCCGAACGCCGGGGGCAGGCCCCCCTGCTGCGGCTGCTGCTCCTCCTTGGCCGGCGGGCCCAGGGCGCGCTTGCGCGGGTCGCCCGAACGCTGCTTGCCCTTCTTGGCCTTGACCTGCTTGGCGCCCTTGCGCCGGGTGCCCGGCATCCCGGGGATGCCCATGCCCCCGGCCATGGCGCGCATCATCTTCTGCGCCTGGAAGAACCGGGTGACCAGAGAGCTGACCTCGCCGACGGTGACGCCCGAGCCCCTGGCGATCCGGGCGCGGCGCGACCCGTTGATCATCTTGGGTTCGGCGCGCTCGGCCGGGGTCATCGACCGGATGATCGCGGCGACCCGGTCGAGGTCCTTGTCGTCGATCTGGTTCACCTGCTGGCGCATCTGCCCCATGCCGGGCAGCATGCCGAGCAGGTTCCCGATCGGGCCCATCTTGCGGATCATCATCATCTGGTCGAGGAAGTCCTCCAGCGTGAAATCCTCGCCCGACGCGAGCTTGCCGGCCATCTTGGCCGTCTGCTCCTCGTCGAACGTGCGCTGGGCCTGCTCGATCAGGGTGAGGATGTCGCCCATGTCCAGGATCCGGCCGGCCATGCGGTCGGGGTGGAACAGGTCGAAGTCCTCGAGCTTCTCACCGGTGGAGGCGAACATGATCGGCTTGCCGGTGATCTCGCGCACCGACAGCGCCGCGCCGCCGCGGGCGTCGCCGTCCAGTTTGGTGAGCACGACGCCGTCGAAGCCGACGCCGTCCATGAAGGCCTGGGCGGTGTTCACCGCGTCCTGGCCGACCATGGCGTCGACCACGAAGAGCACCTCTTCGGGGTCGGTGGCCCGGCGGATGTCCACCGCCTGCTGCATCATCTCGGTGTCGACGCCCAGGCGGCCCGCGGTGTCGATGATCACCACGTCGTGCTGGGCGCGCTTGGCCTCGGCGATGGAGGACTGCGCCACGCGCACCGGGTCGCCCACGCCGTTGCCCGGCTCGGGGGCGTACACCGCGACCCCGGCCCGCTCGCCCATCACCTGCAGCTGCTGCACGGCGTTGGGGCGCTGGAGGTCGCAGGCCACCAGGAGCGGGGTGTGGCCCTCCTCCTTCAGCCAGCGGGCCAGCTTGCCCGCCAGGGTGGTCTTGCCCGCGCCCTGGAGGCCGGCGAGCATGATCACGGTCGGCGCGGTCTTGGCGAAGCGGATGCGCCGCGTCTCCCCGCCCAGGATGGCGATGAGCTCGTCGTTGACGATCTTCACGACCTGCTGGGCCGGGTTGAGTGCCTGGGACACCTCGGCCCCGCGCGCCCGCTCCTTGATCCGGGAGATGAACTCCTTGACCACCGGCAGCGCCACGTCCGCCTCGAGCAGCGCGACCCGGATCTCCCGCGCGGTGGCGTTGATGTCGGCCTCGGACAACCTGCCCTTGCTGCGCAGATTGGTGAAGACCGAGGTCAACCGATCGGAGAGATTCTCGAACACTGGCCCGTCCTAGCCCGACGCTTGATGCGAACGCTCCAAGCCTATCCGCCGCGCGGCGCGTCGCGCGCCCGAAGTCCGCCGGGCTCCCCGCGCCGGCGGGCGCGCGCGGGCCGCGCCGGGCGCAGCGCGGCGGTGAGGACCACCGGGACCAGGAGCGCGCCCACCGTCAGAACGAGCGAGAAGGTGCTCCACGCCATGCCCGGCCTTCCTTTCCAGATCCGCCTCTTTCGCATGGCCACCCTGGACTTACCTGACAAATAATGAGAAGGCGCTCGGCGACCTCCTCCCCGCCGGAAGGTGAACAGGAGGCCAATTCAGCCGAGCGCGGCGAGAATCCCCTCCCGCACCTTCTCCAGCAGTTCCGGATCGGAGACCGGGAGCCCGCCGTCGTCCACCACGTAGAAGACGTCGACCGCCTCGGACCCCAGCGTGTCCACCTTCGCGGCCCTGATGTGCAGCCCCAGCCCGCCGAAGACCCGCCCGATCCGCCACAGCAGCCCCGGCCGGTCGGAGGCGCGGACCTCCACCACCGTCGCGGTGCGCGAGGCCTCCTCCACGACGCTCACCTTCGGCGGCGCCACCGGCACCCCCCGCCGGACCCGGACCGAGGCCGCCCGCTTCTCCAGCCGCTCGGCGACGTCCATCCGCCCGGCCAGCACCCGCCGCAGGTCCGCCTCGATCGTGGCCGGATCCGGCGGGCTGCCGAACTCCGGCTCGGCGGTGAACTCGATCACCGCGTTGCCGCCGCCGTGCGAGAACGTCCGCGCCGTGCGCAGCACCAGCCGGTGCAGCGCCAGCACCCCGGCGACCTGCCCCAGCAGCCCCCCGCGGTCGGCCGCCACGACGGTGACGGTCAGCGCTCCCCCGGTGTGCCGCGCCCACGAGCCGCGCACCGCCGTGCTGCTCATCCGCACGGCCACCCCGTCGTGGCGGGCCAGCGCCAGCTGCCCCGCCGTCGGCTCGGGGGTGCGCGGCGGCTCGTCGCCGCGCAGCAGCACGTCGGTGCGCCGCACCAGCTCGCCGATCAGCCGCGCCTTCCAGCCGCCCCAGGCCGCGGGCCCGGTGGCCCCGGCGTCGGCGACGGCCAGGGCGTGCAGCAGCTCCAGGACCACCGGCGAGCCGACGGCCTCGGCCACCGTGCGCAGCGTCAGCGGGTCGTCCAGGTCGCGCCGGGTGGCGGTGTCGGGCAGCAGCAGGTGGTGCAGGACCACCCTCTCCAGGATCTCCACGTCCTCGGGCGGGAAGCCGATCCGGGCCGCCAGGGGGCGGGTGTACTCCGCTCCCGCCACCGAGTGGTCGCGGCCCGAGCCGTCCTTGCCGATGTCGTGCAGGAGGGCGCCGACCAGCAGCAGGTCGGGGCGCGCCACCTCGCGGGTGAGGGCGGCGGCGCGGGCGGCGGCCTCCACCAGGTGCCGGTCGACGGTGTACTTGTGGACGGCGTTGCGCTGCGGGCGATTGCGCACCCGCGCCCAGTCGGGGATCATCCGGACCACCAGCCCGGCCTGGTCGAGCGCCTCCCACGCGCCGATCGCCGCGGGCCCGGCGCCCAGCAGCGACACCAGGGCGGTGCGCGCCCGCTCCGGCCAGGGCACGGGCAGCTCCGTGAAGGACTTCGCGAGCCGGTCCACCGTCGCGGGAGCCAGTGGAAGCCCCGCGTGCGCCGCCGCTGCGGCGGCCCGCAGCGGCAGAGACGGGTCGGCCAGATCCGCGTCGCGGGCCAGGACGGCCTCCCCCGCGAACTCCACGAACCCGTCCGCCAGTGGACGGCGCTCGCTCCTGCTCTGCGAGGTGCCGTGCCTTTCCACATGGCGCCAGACGTGTTCACCGGCGTAGGTGATCGTCCTGGCGCACTCGGCGACCGTCCCGAGCAGCTCGTAGACGTCCTCCATCTCCAGGTGGGCGGCGACGGCGTCCTGTTCCTGGAGCAGAAGACGGTCGTTCGCGCGCCCGGTGACCGCGTGGAGCGCGTGCCGGATCTCCAGCAGACGTCCGTAGGCGGTCCGTACGCGAGGTCCCGGCGGCGGCACCACCCAGGTCGCCACGACCGCCTCCATCGCGTGGAGGTCCCGCAGCCCTCCCCGGGCGTCCTTCAGGTCCCCCTCCAGCAGGAAGGCCAGCTCTCCCGCCTGCTCCCAGCGCTCCTGCGTCAGCCGTGCCAGCTCCGGCAGCCGCCTTTTCGCCGCGGCGCGCCAGTCGGCGAGGACGGCGCTGCGCATCCCTTCGGCCAGCTCCGGATCGCCCGCGATCAGCCGGGTGCGCAGCAGACCCATCACCGCCTTGAGGTCCTGCGCCGCGACGTCCCGCGCCTCCGCGGCGGTGCGGACGGAATGGTCGAGCTGCAGGCCGCGGTCCCAGACGGGATACCAGAGCTTCTCCGCGAACTCTCCGATGTCGGGCTTGTCGTTGTGCAGCAGCACCAGGTCCAGGTCCCCGCCGGGCGTCAGGTCGCCCCTGCCGAAACTGCCGACGGCCAGCAGCGCCACCCCCGGCTCCTCCCCCACCAGACCGGCCAGCCAGCCGTCCAGCTCGGCGACCCGTGCCGCGCGCTCCTTGGCGAAACTCCGCAAGATCTCTCCCTCCAGAACAGAGTTAGGGGCGTCCCGGATCTGCTCCGGAACGCCCCTGCGCTCTCCCCCGAACCCGCCGCCCGCTTACAGGGCGTCGGCTCCGGTCTCTCCGGTCCGCACGCGGACGACCGTCTCGACCGGGGTCGCCCAGACCTTGCCGTCGCCGATCTTGCCGGTCTGCGCGGCCTTCACGACCACGTCGATGACCTCGTCGAGGTCCTCGTCGTCCACCAGGACCTCAAGGCGGATCTTGGGTACGACGTCGACCTTGTACTCGGCACCGCGGTAGACCTCGGTGTGGCCCTTCTGCCGACCGAAGCCGCTGGCCTCGCTCACCGTCATGCCCTTGACCCCGAAGGTCTCCAGGGCGGCCTTCACGTCGTCGAGTTTGAACGGCTTGATGATCGCGGTGATGAGCTTCATGCGTCGGCCTCGACCTTCTTGATGTCTCCGGCGATCGGAGCGGCGGTCGGACCACCCAGGCCACCGGTGCTGGAGGTGTTCAGATCATAGGCGCTCTCCGCGTGCTCGGCGATGTCGATGCCCGTGACCTCGGACTCCTCGTCGACCCGGAAGCCCATGGTCATGTCCAGGGCCTTGCCGATGATGAAGGTCACCACGAAGGAGTAGGCCATCGTCGCGCCGACCGCCAGCGCCTGCTTGCCCAGCAGCGTGGCGCTGCCGGCCGCCAGGAGGCTGTCCGCGCCCAGGGCCGAGGAGCCCCAGATCCCGATGGCCAGGGCGCCGATGATGCCGCCGACCAGGTGCACGCCGACCACGTCGAGCGAGTCGTCGTAGCCCAGCTTGTACTTCAGGCCGACCGCGACGGCGCAGACCGCGCCGGCGACCAGGCCCAGCACCAGGGCCCCGACCGGGGTCATGGTGGCGGCGGCCGGCGTGATGGCGACCAGGCCGGCGACGATGCCCGAGGCGATGCCCAGCGTGGTGGCGGCGCCGTCGCGCAGCTTCTCGACCATGATCCAGGCGAACCCCGCCGCACCGGTGGCGACGATGGTGTTGACGAACGCCAGGGAGGCGGTCTCGTTGGCGGCCAGGGCCGAGCCGGCGTTGAAGCCGAACCAGCCGAACCACAGCAGACCGGCGCCGAGCAGGACGAACGGCAGGTTGTGCGGCCGCATCGGCTCCTTCGGCCAGCCCTTGCGCTTGCCCAGGACCAGGGCCAGGGCCAGCGCGGCGCAGCCGGCGTTGATGTGGACGACCGTGCCGCCGGCGAAGTCGAGGGCGCCGAGCTCGAAGATCCAGCCCTCGGCGAACCAGACCGAGTGCGCGATCGGCAGGTAGACCAGGGTGATCCAGATCGGGACGAAGACGCACCAGGTCATGAACTTGGTGCGGTCGGCGATGGCACCGCTGATCAGCGCGACGGTGATGATCGCGAAGGTCGCCTGGAAGGCGACGAAGGCCAGGGCCGGGTAGCCCTCGCCCTCGGCCTCGAGGCCGACCAGGCCCCAGGCGTCGAGGCCGCCGAAGAAGGCCGGCACGCCGCCCTCGCTGCCGAAGGCCACCGAGTAGCCCCAGAGCACCCAGACCATGCTGACGATGCTCATGCTGACGAAGCTCATCATCATCATGTTGAGCACCGACTTGGCGCGGCTCATGCCTCCGTAGAAGAAGGCGAGCCCCGGTGTCATCAGAAGGACGAGCGCGGCGCTCGTCAGAATCCAGGCTGTATTGCCGCTGTCGATTTCCATCTCGGAGAGCGCCCTCCTTGTGCGGGTTTTCCGTTCGCCAGAAGACTCTTCCTCAGCGGTTTCACCCGAGGTGCACAGATGTTTCCGACGTGTGAAACATGTCGGGGCGATGTTTCTTCGGTGTTTCCCTTCTCTCACCGCCCCCGCGCACCCGGCGGTCACCCGAAAGCAGCAGAAAGTCTGCCCGGACATGCGAAAGCGGCCGACCGTCGTGCGGTCGGCCCCCTTCGGCGAACCCTTCTCAGTGCTGGTCGCCCGGCGCGCGGCCGGGGAGGTCCTGCTTGGTGGTGGAGGAGGTGGAGGTGGCGCCGGTGTCCCCGGTGGTCCCCTGGTGGGCGCCGTGCTCGACCCACTCCATGCCGGGCACCGCCTCGGCGGGGCCGGTCTCCCGGGTGTTCATGTAGCCCCAGATCGCCAGGGCGGTCAGGACGATGCTGGAGGCCATGGCCAGGTACCAGCCGACGTCCAGGCCCGCGCCGGCCCTGATGAGGCCGAGGGCCTGGCCGCTGCCGAGGCCGGCGGGCAGGTCCAGGGCGCCGCGGAAGCGGAAGCCGTAGATGAGCGCGGCGAGGAACGACAGGACGCCGCAGACCGCGGAGGCCAGGAGCAGGTTGCGCCGGTTGAGCATGCCGCCGTAGTGGGCGACCAGGGCGCACGCGCCGGCCACGATCGCCAGGACCAGCGTGATCCTGCCCTCCCAGAGGCGGATGCCGTTGAGCGCCGAGGCACTGAAGAACGTGACGCTCACCCAGGGGAGCAGGGAGGCCACGACCAGCACCCCCGCCGCGATGGCCGAGCCCTTGGACGCCAGGTCCGAGGAGCGCTCCTCGACGCTCAGCGGCGGCAGTTCGCCGATCTCGGCCGATGTCCCCTCGGCCGTCGCCCCGTGCGTCCTCCTGCTGCGTGTGGCCATGGTCAACCCCCGATCCGTGGCACCTGCGGACAGCCCTGGGCGGTCGCCGGCACCGCGGACGGCCGCCTTCTTCCCACGGAACCACAGAACGCCCGCCCGAAGGTCAGGAGAAAGTCCGGCTTATCCCAAAATGGCGTCCACAAAGGCCTCGGCGTCGAACGGCGCCAGGTCGTCCGGGCCCTCGCCCAGCCCGACCAGCTTGACCGGGACCCCCAGCTCCCGCTGGACGGAGATGACGATGCCGCCCTTGGCGGTGCCGTCCAGCTTGGTCAGCGCGATGCCGGTGATGTTCACCACCTCGGCGAAGACCCGCGCCTGGGTGAGGCCGTTCTGGCCGGTGGTGGCGTCCAGCACCAGGAGCACCTCGTCCACCGTCGCCTGCTTCTCGATCACCCGCTTGACCTTGCCCAGCTCGTCCATCAGGCCGGTCTTGGTGTGCAGGCGCCCCGCGGTGTCGATGATCACGGTGTCCACGCCGTCCTGGATGCCCTGCTTGACCGCCTCGAAGGCGACGCTGGCCGGGTCCGAGCCCTCCGGGCCCCGCACGACCCGCGCGCCGACCCGCTCGCCCCAGGTGGTCAGCTGCTCGGCCGCCGCCGCGCGGAAGGTGTCGGCGGCGCCCAGCAGCACCTGCTTGCCGTCGCCGACCAGCACCCGCGACAGCTTGCCGGTGGTGGTGGTCTTGCCGGTGCCGTTGACGCCGACGACCATCACCACGGCCGGGTGGCCGCCGTGCGGGTCGACGTGCAGGGCGCGCTGCAGGTCGGGGCCGATCTGGGCGACGAGCTGCTCGCGCAGCAGCGTGCGCACCTGGTCGGGGGAGAGCTGCCCGGTGACCTTCACCTTGGTGCGCAGCTCGTCCACGATCATCCGGGACGGGGCGACGCCGACGTCGGCGCTGATCAGCAGGTCCTCGATCTCGTCCCAGTCCTCGTCGGTGAGCGAGTCGCGGGACAGCAGGTTCAGCAGGCCCTGGCCGAGGGTGCTCTGCGAGCGGGCGAGCCGGGCGCGCAGCCGCTGCAGCCGTCCGGCGGACGGCGGCGGCAGCTCGATCTCCGGCGCCACCGACGGCTCGGCCAGCGGCGGCCGCTCGGCAGGCGGGGCGACCACCGCCTCTTCTTCGGCCGGCGGCGCCGGTCTGGTGATCGTCGGGGTTTCCGGAGGTGCCTCCAGAGTCCCGGTGCCCGACCGGGATCTCAGCAGGGCGACCATTCCGCCCACGGCCAAGACGACGAAAAGCGCGATACCGAGAATCAGATATTCCATAGCCCGTCCAGTCTCGCAGACTCCACCCGACGGCTGTTTGATCCCCGCCTCGGCGCCGTTCCACCGTCCGGAGCCGAAGGAACCGCCGGGAACCTAGGCGGGCTCGGGCTCGCGCAGCCGCTGGCTGATCACCTGGCTCACCCCGTCGCCGCGCATGCTCACCCCGTACAGCGCGTCGGCGCCCTCCATGGTGCGCTTCTGGTGGGTGATGATGATCAGCTGGGAGGACTCGCGGAGCTCCTCGAACACCTTGATCAGGCGCTGGGTGTTGGTGTCGTCGAGGGCGGCCTCGACCTCGTCGAGCACGTAGAACGGGCTGGGCCGCGCCTTGAACACCGCCACCAGGAAGGCGACGGCCACCAGGGAGCGCTCGCCGCCCGACAGCAGCGACAGGCGCTTGACCTTCTTGCCCGGCGGGCGGGCGGCGACCTCGATGCCGGTGGCCAGGAGGTCCTCGGGGTCGGTGAGGGACAGCGAGCCCTCCCCGCCGGGGAAGAGCCGGCCGAAGATCCCCGAGAAGTGCTCGGCGGTGTCGGCGTAGGCGGCGGCGAAGACCTCCTGCACCCGGCGGTCGACGTCCTTGACGATGTCGAAGAGGTCCTTGCGCGTCTTCTTCAGGTCCTCCAGCTGCGCGGTGAGGAAGGCGTGGCGCTCCTCCAGCGCCGCGAACTCCTCCAGGGCCAGCGGGTTGACCTTGCCCAGCTGCGTCATCTGGCGTTCGGCGGCCCTGGCGCGCTTCTCCTGGACGGCGCGGTCGAAGGGCTCGGGCGAGCCCTCGGGGTCCTGCGGGGGCACGGGCTGGTCGGGGCCGTACTCGGCGACCAGCCCCGCCACCTCCATGCCGTACTCCTCCAGCGCCCTGGTCTCCAGCTGCTCCAGCCGCAGGCGCTGCTCGGCGCGGGCGACCTCGCTGCCGTGCACCACGTTGACCAGCCGCTCCAGCTGCGTGCCGTACTCGCGGACCTGCCCGCGCACGACCTTGAGCTCCTCCTCGCGGTCGGCCCGCCGCAGCTCGGCCTCCTCGCGCTCGGCCACCGCGACGGCCAGCGAACGCTCGATCCGCTCCAGCGCGAGCGCCGCGCCCTGCCGTACCGCCTGCGCCACGCGGGCCTGCCGCTCCCGCCTGCGCCGCCGCTCCACGGCCTGGGCGCGCTCGCGGCGCTCGGCCTCGGCCTGCTTCTCCAGCGCGTCGGCCTTGCCGGAGATCGCGTTGACGCGCTCCTCGGCGGTGCGCACCGCCAGCCGCGCGTCCATCTCCAGGCTGCGCAGCTCCCCCACCTGCTCGGCGAGCTCGTCGCGGATCTCGGTGTCGGGCTCGTCCTCGGGCTCGGCGGCGGCCTCGGCCTCGTAGCGCTCCTGCAGCTCGGCCAGCGCCTCGGCGTCGCGGTCCCGGTGCGCTCCGGCGTCGTCGACGCTGCGCGCGAGCCGTTCGGCCTCCTGGCGTGCCGCCTGTGCCGCGGCCTGCAGCCGCGCCTCCTGCCTGGCCTCCTGGGCCGCGGCGGCGTCGGCCTCGCGCAGCCGCGCGCGGACGCGGTCCAGCTCGGTCTGGGCCTGGCCCACGGCCGACTGGGCCTGGTTGACCCCGGCCTGCGCGGCCTCCAGCAGGCTCTGCGCGTCCTCCTCGGCCTCGCCCGCCGCCTCCAGGGCGGCATCCGTCAGCTCCGCCTCTTCCCCGGCCCGCACCAGCGCCTCGCGCGCCTCCTCCAGCGTGGCGCGCATCTGCAGCAGCCCCTGGCCGCCCGCGCCGCCGCCGCGCGCCCAGTGCGCCCCCAGCACCTGGCCGTCTCCGGTCACCGCGCGCAGCTCCGGCTCGGCCCGGACGATCTCGCGGGCCCGCTCCAGGTCGTCCACCACGACGACGCCCTCCAGCAGGGCGGTGATCGCCGCCCGGAGGTGGGCGGGGACCGTCACCAGCTCCACCGCCCAGACGCTCCCGTCCGTGCGGGCGGACCGCGCCTGCGGCTCCCGTCCCCCGCCGATGACGAGCCCCGCGGCCGCCTTGTGCTCGGCGAGGAAGGCCAGGGCCGCGGCCGCGGTGTCGAGCGAGGCGACCGAGACGGCCTCGGTGAGCGCGCCGAGCGCGGCGGCGATCTCCGCCAGGGCGCCGGGCCGTACCGCGAGCTCGGCGGCCAGGGTGCCCAGCACCCCCGCCAGCCCCGATCCCTCCAGCGCCTCGCCGCCGTCGGCCGCCGAGCCGAGGCTGAGCTCCAGCGCCTCGATCCGCGCCTGCAGCGCGGTCAGCTCCTTCTGCGCGCGCTGGTCGGCGGAGCGGGCGGCGACCACCTGCTCGCGCGCCGACTTCAGCGCCCGCTGCGGCTCCTCGACCGCGGCGCGGGCCCGGCCCACCCGCTCCTTGGCGGCGGCCAGCGCCTCCTCGGCCAGCTCCAGGTCCTCGAGGAGCTGCCGGTAGGCGGCCGCCTGCGTCTGGAACGCCTCGGCCTCGGCCAGCGCCGCCCGCGCCCGGTCCTCGGCGGACCTCTGCGCCTCGGTGAGCCTGCCGATCTCGGCCTCGGCCGCCTGCAGGCGGCTGCGCAACGACTCCAGCCGCCCGCGCCGGGCCGCCAGCGCGTCCCTGCGCTCGGCCGCGGCCTTGGCCAGCTGCTGGAGCCTGCGGTCCTCCACGGCCAGCGCCGACTCCGCTCCGGCCCGCTGGGAGACCGCCTCCTCCAGCCGCTCCCGGGCGTCCTCCAGGCGCTCGGCCAGCACCTCCTCCTGGGCGCGGACCTCCTCGGCCTCGATCTCCAGCTCCTCCGGGTCGCGCCCGAAGCGCTCGCCGGCGCCGGAGTCGGCGGCGTTGCGGTGCCGCTCGGCGGCCAGGTCCGCCACGCCGCGCAGCCGCTCCTTCAGCGACGACAGGCGGAACCACGTCTCCTGGGCGGCGGCCAGCACCGGCGCCGCGGCGGCGGACTCGGCGTCCAGCTCCTCCTCGCGGGCCTGGGCGACGGCCAGCGCCTTCTCCACCTCGGCCCGGCGGCGGCGGACGGTCTCCTCGTCGGCGGCCTCCCGCTCCAGCCTCCCGCGCAGCGTCACCAGGTCGTCGGCGAGCAGCCGCAGCCTGGCGTCGCGCAGCTCGGCCTGGATCACCGCGGCCCTGCGGGCGATCTCGGCCTGGCGGCCCAGCGGCTTGAGCTGGCGGCGCAGCTCGGTGGTGAGGTCCTGCACCCGGGTGAGGTTGGCCTCCATGGCGCTGAGCTTGCGCAGCGCCTTCTCCTTGCGCTTGCGGTGCTTCAGGACGCCCGCGGCCTCCTCGACGATGGCGCGGCGGCCCTCGGGGCCGGCGTTGAGCACCTGGTCGAGCTGGCCCTGGCCGATGATCACGTGCATCTCGCGGCCGATGCCCGAGTCCGACAGCAGCTCCTGCACGTCCAGCAGGCGGCACGGATCCCCGTTGATGGCGTACTCGCTGGAGCCGGAGCGGAACATCAGCCGGCTGATCGTCACCTCGGAGTAGTCGATCGGCAGCGCGCCGTCGGAGTTGTCGATCGTCAGCAGCACCTCGGCGCGGCCGAGCGGTGCCCGGTTGGCGGTGCCGGCGAAGATGACGTCCTCCATCTTGCCGCCGCGCAGCGACTTGGCGCCCTGCTCGCCCATGACCCAGGCGAGGGCGTCGACGACGTTGGACTTGCCCGAGCCGTTGGGGCCGACCACGCAGGTGATGCCCGGCTCGAAGCGCAGCGTCGTGGAGGAGGCGAAGGACTTGAACCCGCGCAGGGTGAGGTTCTTCAGATACACGCGCGGCGGGTCCCCCTCACGGTGTCCGGTGGTACGGCGACGTCCGGTCGCGCGGCGACGTCGGGTTCTCAGGCGACACGCAGCTTAGCGCCGCAGGTCGGCCCCGTGTGCGGGGTCGGCGCAACCCGGGGAGCCGTCCGCCGGGGGGAGAGCGGCACGGTGAGAAGACAAAAGGGACGCCGTGATCGACGTCCCTGATTCTGTCGGCACCCGGCCGTCCCCGGGTGAGAACCGGCGTCTCAGGTGAGCGCGGGTTCGCGGTCCTTCACGGAGTGCATCACCTCGGACGAGGTGAGCGCTTCGTTCTCTTCCTGGAGCCTGACAAGCTCGGCTTCCAGATCCCGTACGCGCCGCTGGAGACGTCGCATCTCCGCGACCATCCGGGGGTCGGGACCGCCGACGTGGCCGAGTAGAGCCTTCGCCATGATTGAGGGTCCTCCACGCTGAGTAACCAGCAGAGATCGCACTGAGCCCTTGGAAAAAGACAAGGGCCGTGCCTTTTCATTCATCTCAGGTGTTCCGGCCAGTGCGCCGGTCAAGCTGGACATCACAGACCAGTAACAACCTTGTCCTACAGAGTTTAGCAGGTCGAAGTCGGAATACCCACCCGGTCATCTCTCAACGAAACCGACTTTGCCCCCGCGTGCCTCACTCCACCGCTCCGTCACACCCGTCACACGTCCCGGTGCCTCCGGCGAGCGCAGGAGTTCGAGCAGCCTCTCGCAGGCGGCGCGGCCGCCTTCGGCGACCACTTCCACCCTGCCGTCCCGCAGGTTCGAGGCCGAGCCGACCAGGCCCAGCTCCAGGGCGCGCGCCCGCGTCCACCAGCGGAAACCCACGCCCTGGACCCGGCCCCGCGCCCAGGCGGTGAGCCGTACCCGGTCCGCCCCATCCGGCTCGGAGAGCCCCCGGACGTCCTCCTCAACGGGCATGGCGCGGCCTCGGCTGGCAGTGCGGGCAGCTGTAGGAGGAGCGGTTCATGAAGACCTCCCGCAGGATCGCCGTCCCGCACCGGCCGCACGGTTCGTCGCGCCGGCCGTAGGCGTTCAGGGAACGTACGAAATATCCGCTCTCGCCGTTCACGTTCACGTACAGGCTGTCGAAGGAGGTGCCGCCGACCTCCAGCGCCTCGGCCATGACCTCCCGCGCCGAGCGCAGCAGCAGCCGCGCCTGCGCGGCGGTCAGCCGCTCGGTGGGCCGCTCCCCGTGCAGGCCCGCCCGCCACAGCGCCTCGTCGGCGTAGATGTTGCCCACCCCGCTGATCAGCGACTGGTCGAGCAGCGCCCGCTTCACGCCCGTGCGCCTGCGCCGGATCGCCCGGACGAACGCCTCGTCGTCGAACACCGGCTCGAACGGGTCGGCCGCGAGGTGCGCGATCACGTCGGGGACGCCGGCCTCGCCGCCGTGCGGGTCGGGGACCAGGGGGCAGACCATGAGGTGGCCGAACGTGCGCTGGTCGACGAACCGCAGGTCCACGCCGCCGTCGGCGAACGCGAACCGCACCCGCAGGTGCCGCTGCGGCGCGGCGGCGGCCTCCCCCACCAGCAGCTGGCCGCTCATGCCCAGGTGCGACAGGACCGCGGCCTCCCCGAAGGGCAGCCACAGGTACTTGCCGCGGCGCCGGGGCTCGTCCAGGGTGCGCCCGGCGATCCGCGCCGCGAAGTCCGCCGCGCCGGGCAGGTGGCGGCGCACCGCCCGGGGGTGCAGCACCTCCACGGACTCCACGCCGCGGCCGGGCACCCAGCGGGCCAGCCCGCGCCGGACGACCTCGACCTCGGGCAGCTCAGGCATCGGCGGTCGCGCCGCGCCCGCCGGCGCGGTCGCCGATCCCGGCGCGGATCTCCGTCCAGGCCGCCTCGGCCGCCTTCTGCTCGGCCTCCTTCTTGCTGCGGCCCTTGCCCTCGCCGTAGGTGCGGCCGCCGACCCGCACGCAGGCGCGGAAGCTCTTCTGGTGGTCGGGGCCGCTCTCGGTCACCAGGTACTCCGGCACGCCCAGCCCCTCGTCGGCGGTGAGCTCCTGCAGCGAGGTCTTCCAGTCCAGGCCCGCGCCCAGGCTGGAGGAGTGCTCGATCAGCGCGTCGAAGAGCCGGTGCACCAGGGCGGAGGCCTCCTCCAGGCCCTTGTCCAGGTAGACCGCGCCGATCACGGCCTCCAGCGTGTCGGCCAGGATGGAGGCCTTGTCCCGGCCCCCGGTGCCCTCCTCGCCGCGGCCCAGGCGGATGTGGGCGCCCAGGTCCAGCAGCGAGCGGGCGACGCCGGCCAGCGCCTTCATGTTGACGACCGCCGCGCGCAGCTTGGCCAGCTGCCCCTCGGGCAGGTCGGGGTGGTTGCGGTACAGGGTGTCGGTGACGACCAGGCCCAGCACCGAGTCGCCGAGGAACTCCAGGCGCTCGTTGGTGGGCAGCCCGCCGTTCTCGTAGGCGAACGACCGGTGGGTCAGCGCCCGCTCCAGCAGCTGCGGGTCGAGCCTCAGCCCGATCCTGGCCTCGAGCTCGGAAGTGGGGACGGTCATGCCTCGCTCCTCACGTGGTGGCCGAGGAGGGCGCCTGCACCGGAAGACGAGGTCCGCGCCGGGGGCCTGGGACCCGCTCACGGGTCCGGCGGCCACGGGGTTCCGGCGTGCACCACGGCCTCGGGTGCGCCCGCCCTCGATGAGAGATGAGACCGGGGGACGGCCCCGTGCACAGGCACGGAACCGACCCCCGGACTCACATGTCGGGCTGTCAGGCCGTCTCGACGACCTGGCGCTTGTTGTAGGTACCGCAGGTGCCGCAGGCGACGTGCGGCAGCTTCTGGTCGCGGCACTGCGGGCACTCGACCAGCGCGATGCGCGGCGCCTTCCACTGCGACCGGCGGTGCCGGGTGTTGCTGCGGGACTTCTTCCGCTTCGGGACGGCCACGTGTCAGCCCTCCTGGCTTTCTTCTCGTGTTTCGACAAGGCCCTGCAGTGCCGCCCACCGGGGGTCGGCGACGTCGTGTGAGTGATCGGGACCGAGGTCGGCCAGCCGTTCACCGCACTCCGCGCAGAGGCCGGGACAATCGTCCTGGCACAGGGGGGACAACGGCAGCGCGAGCACCACCGCGTCCCTGAGCACCGGCTCGAGATCGAAGAGATCCCCCTCCAGACGGCGTTCGTCTTCGTCGGCCTCCGCCGCTGAGCGGGTGTCGTCGTAGACGAACAGTTCCTGGAACTCGACCTCCATGATGAAGGAGATCTCGTCCAGGCAGCGCGCGCACTCGCCCTCGATGGGCAGGAACGCCGTGCCCGAGACGAGCACGCCCTCCATCACCGATTCGAGCCGCAGATCCAGCTCGAGTTCGGCGTCCTTGGGAACGCCGACCATCTCGACGCCGAGACCCTCCGGTGCCGGGGCGGTGATCCGCTGCTCCTTCATCGATCCCGGACGGCGGCCCAGCGCTCTGACATCGACGACGAGCGGGGCCTTGGGATCAAGACTGGACAGGGTTCCCCCTTCGTGCACGGTTGGATCGCCACGTCAGGCATGGCCGACCACCAAGGATACCCAAGCCCGGGGCGCTATCCCAACTCGCCCGCCGCCGCGGGCGAGATGATCAGGCGTCCTTGAGCCGCTCGATCAGCCGGTCGTGCACCAGCGCGGGCACCAGGCCGGTCACGTCGCCGCCCCACTGCACCACTTCCTTCATCAGGCTCGACGAGAGGAAGGCGTACAGCGGGTTGGTCGCCATGAAGAGGGTCTCCACCCCCGACATGCGGTGGTTCATCTGGGCGATCTGCAGCTCGTAGTCGTAGTCGGTGACCGCCCGCAGCCCCCGCACGATCACGGGGATGTCGTGCTGCTTGCAGTAGTCGACGGTCAGGCCCCGGAAGGAGTCGACCTTGACGTTGCCGAGGTCGCGGGTGACCTCGCGGATCAGGTCGAGCCGCTCCTCGACCGTGAAAAGGCTCTTCTTGGCCAGGTTGATGGACACCATCACCACCACCTCGTCATAGAGGCGGGAGGCTCTACCGATGATGTCCAGATGGCCATTGGTCACCGGGTCGAAGGAGCCCGGACAGACGACACGGCGCACGACGATCATTCCCTTCCGGCTTGGACGGCGAGACGGTACCAAACCGGGTCAGTCCCCCCGAGCAGCGGCCTCGCCGTCACAGGTATGACCCGTAGTGGAAGACCGCGTCCCCGTACCTGCGCTCCCGTTCGGCGGTGTACCCCTCGGGCCATACCAGGGTCCTTCCCCGGCTCGCCCGTTCCACCGCGACGAGCGCGCCCCGCGCCGCCCATCCGTGGTCGCGCAGCGCCTCCAGCAGGGCGGTGACCGCCTCGTCGGGCACCGCGTAGGGCGGGTCGGCGAAGATGAGGTCGTAGGGCTCCGCGGGCGGGGCCGCCGCCACCCGCTCGGCGCGGTCGACGACCAGCTCGGCGCCCGGCAGCCCCAGCGCCGCGATGTTCGCCCTGATCACCCGCGCCGCCTTGGCGCCCGACTCCACCAGCAGCGCGTGCTCCGCGCCGCGGGACAGCGCCTCCAGGCCCACCGCGCCCGAGCCGGCGAAGAAGTCCACGACCCTGGCGCCCTCCAGGGAGCCCAGCAGGGACCCCACGGTGGAGAACAGCCCCTCGCGGGCCCGGTCGGCGGTCGGCCGGGTGTCGCGCCCGTCCGGCGTCGCCAGCCTCCTGCCACCCGCCACCCCGGCGATCACCCGTGTCATGCCTCCATTGTCACGCCTTCTCCAGGTACTCCGCGCGCTCCTCGTCGAGGAGCTCGGCGAGGCTCGCGGCGAGCGCCGGGTGGGCCGACAGGTCCGGGTCGGCCGCCGTCAGCTCGGCCGCCTCCCGGCGGGCGCGGGCGATGAGCTTCTCGTCGTACAGCAGGGTGAGCAGGCGGAGGCTGGAGCCGCGGCCGGACTGCGCGGCGCCCAGCACGTCGCCCTCGCGGCGCTGCTCCAGGTCGAGGCGGGAGAGCTCGAAGCCGTCCGTGGTGGCCGCCACCGCGTCCAGCCGCGCGCGCGAGCCGCTCTCCGGCGGGGCGTCGGTGACCAGCAGGCACAGGCCCGGCAGGCTCCCCCGGCCGACCCGGCCGCGCAGCTGGTGCAGCTGGGAGACGCCGAACCGGTCGGCGTCCATGATCATCATCACGGTGGCGTTCGGCACGTCCACGCCCACCTCGATCACCGTGGTGGCCAGCAGGACGTCCAGCTCCCCGGCGGCGAACCGGCGCATCACCGCGTCCTTGTCGTCGGGGTGCAGCCTCCCGTGCAGGACGCCGACGCGCAGGCCCGCCAGCAGCTCCTCCTCCAGCATCGGCAGGAGGTCCAGGACGGCCAGCGGCGGACGGGCGCCCTCCTGCGGCGGCGGAGCGCCCTCCTCCCCCGCGGCGGACTCCCCCGCGGCCGAGTCCCCCTCGCCGATGCGGGGGCAGACGACGTAGGCCTGCCTGCCCTGGGCCGCCTCCTCGCGGATGCGCTCCCAGGCGCGCTTGAGGAAGGCGGGCCGCTCCGGCGGCACGACGTGGGTGGCGATCGGCGCCCGCCCGGCGGGCAGCTGGCGCAGCACCGAGGTGTCGAGGTCGCCGAAGACGGTCATGGCGACCGTGCGCGGGATGGGGGTGGCGGTCATGACGAGCACGTGCGGGCGGCCTCCGGCGACCTTCTCGCGCAGCGCGTCGCGCTGCTCGACGCCGAAGCGGTGCTGCTCGTCGACCACGACCAGGCCGAGGTCGGCGAACTGCACGTGCTCCTGGATCAGCGCGTGCGTGCCCACGATGATCCCGGCCTGGCCGGAGGCCGCCTCCAGCAGCGCGGCCCGCTTGGCCTTGGCGCCCTGGGAGCCGGTGAGCAGCGCCACCCGGGTGGCGTGCTCGGCCCCGCCGAGCCGCCCCGCCTCGCCCAGCGGCCCCAGCAGCGCGGTGATCGAGCGGTGGTGCTGCTGGGCCAGCACCTCGGTGGGGGCCAGCAGAGCGGCCTGCCCTCCGCCGTCGACGACCTGCAGCATCGCCCGCAGCGCCACGATCGTCTTGCCCGCGCCCACGTCGCCCTGGAGCAGCCGGTGCATGGAGTGGGCGCGGGCGAGGTCGGCGGAGATCTCCTCGCCCACGGCGAGCTGGCCGTCGGTGAGGGTGAACGGCAGGGCCGCGTCGAACGCCTCCAGCACCGCGACCCTGCTCACGTCCGCCAGGACCCGGTGCGCTCTGGTGTCGATGTCCTC